>NZ_CP082248.1:300000-600000 GCF_019879105.1 Natrinema sp. SYSU A 869
CTCAATTACTCTGAGCGAGACATCGTTGAGAAGTTGTTTCAAGCCTTCACAATGCATCTTGGCTAATTTCACGAGACTTGGAATGGCAGTCAAGCTATAGTAACCGTTAGAACTTTCTACTCAGAGATTGTTGCTAAGCGTAGTGGATCATCTCGACGAAATCTCTGTCGAGGAATTGCAAGATGCCCTCGACAACGTGGAGGGGAAGAAGCCGACACAACGGCTCTTAGCGGCAATAGCGTTCAAAAACGGCGTTACACAGACTGAACTAGCCGAGTGGTACGACGTTCAGCGACGCACGATCTATAGCTGGCTCAAGCGACTCGACACCGACGAGTCGCTTGAGCAGGCTGTTACTGATGCTCACCGATCTGGGAGAAAACGAAAGCTCTCAGAAAAAGAGCAACAAGAATTCGAGGAAGTTGTCCACGACTCACCCGAGGAAGTTGGGGTTGACGCGCCGGCGTGGACGCCGGCGCTCGTCCAGCAGTATCTCGACGAGACCTACGATGTCGAGTACTCAATCCCGAGTTGCCGGCGGTTGCTGAACGAGGCGGGATTGAGCTACCAAAACCACGCCGCACAGCCGCTGAAGCTGAGGCTGACGAACAAGAAACGTTCTACGACGAACTCAAAAAAAGCGGCGGGAGATGGACGCCACAGTAGTCTGTATCGACCAAACCAAGAAATCCGTGCAAGTTGAGCCGCGTGCCGCGTGGTTTCCGCGCGGCACGCGGCCCTCTGTCGAACTCTCTGGCCAACGCGACTGGACGTGTCTGCTGGGCGCGATCACCGAAAACGGTGATCGCTTTTTCTCCCGATTCACTGAGTACGTCACCGCCGAACACACGAAACATTTCATTTTAGCATTATGCAGAGAATTCGAAGGTAACTTGATTGTCGTCCTAGATGAAGCGCCATATTTTCAAGCGTCAGCCGTCACGGACCTGGCGGCCCGTGACGACCTCGCCTTCGTGACGTTACCGTCGTATTCGCCGGAACTGAATCCTGTCGAGGAGTGCTGGAGACAGCTTCAAGCGTCTCTTAGCAACCGCTTCTTTGATTCACTCGACGAGCTGACGACAGCGATTGATACAGCTCTCGACCAACTCTCAATCCCAAAGGTAAGTAACTATTTCTAACGCATACTATAGCGCCGAGCACTGGCTGACTGCCTACACCGCCTACTACAATCACTTCCGAAACCATCAAGAAATCGACGACAAAATGTTAACTAAATAATCAAAGTTAGCAAATATAATTTAGTAGTACCACTTTCAGATACTGTTTTCCGTTTTAGAGAGATTCGGTGTAGTTCGAGCATAATCCATAATTAGATACAGAAAGCCGATCTACAGCCGACGAACGAGAGCTATATTACGTTCGATCGACGAAACCGTGATCAGACTCGATAATCAGCGTATTGGCTATGCGCCGCTATCAATCCCAAAGCAAACAGATTGCTCTCATGTACTTCACTATTGGGCGCAAAATACAGTACTTACTTCGATATTTCTGAACGGATCCATAGAGAAGTGCAATGTTGAAAGTAGCGTATTTCTCGTCAATTCAGTACCGTGGCTTAAAGACGCATTCCATCGTCACGAACTCCGATTTCGATCCGAAAACATGGAGATCGAGCGCTGTTAAACACTTCTTCTAGGATACAAAATATTTCACCTATCAGCTTAGTAATCTCTTCAGAAATGCCGATCCAACAACTGTCAACACAGGGTTACGGAGCTACACAGATTGCTAAAACCAGTTGGTCTGAACAAGATTTGATAAAATGGTAACTAACTTCAACTATAGGTTATCAATCTGGACACCCCGCAAAGTAGTGTCTCGATGGACGGCGCAATTACCATGATTAGCGATTCGGCGAAGAAGATCGAAGAGGACAACATCTCAATAGAATATGTCGGTGTCAACCGAGTCAGTCGGAGAGTCGACCATCGGGTACCGCTCTGATCATCAAGCTACTGATGATGATTCATATCACTCCTCTTACTAATAGTTGGATAACTGTACATGAAATACGCTATCTTGAGAGCAGGTTAAACTCTATCTGCCGAGTATGACGTCCGCTTCCGCTCCTTAAACCCCGCTGTATATCATTTATTGAGTCGATCTCTGGTGATTATCCAGCTAACTTTATATCCTACTTGTAATTCAAGCTGCTTTAACTATAAAAGTTCTCTTGTGATCTCTCGAACATCGAATGAGTTAATTATATGTCGTTCGTACTACACAGATTGTCTGTACTGAAATATTTAAGTACTATTGGAGTAAATACTCAGATCCGATGGTAGACGAGAATACTAAGCGAAGCAGACGTAATATCCTCAAAACAACTGGGGCACTCGGTGTGGCCGGTCTCGGACTATCGTTTGGAACCGGCACCGGGGTCGCACTTGAGACGGGTGAAGCGAGTGAGTGGACTCGTGAACACGCAAACAGCATCGCACTCACAGACGAGACGACTGCCCCGGATATCGATGAGAACTCCGACGTGATATCGGACGACTACTGGATCTGGGACACGTGGCCACTTCGACACCGCGACGGCTCGATCGCGAAGATCGACGGCTGGCAGATCGTCTTCTCACTCACGGCGTCAAAGGACCTTGTGCCGGGCGCTCGGCACAACGAGGCGACGATTCGCTACTTCTACTCCCGGAATGGTCACGACTGGCAGGAGGGCGGGACGGCCTTCGAGAACCCACTCGGGCACCACCAGTGGGCCGGCTCTGCGATGTACGATCAGAGCGAGGACCAGATTCACCACTTCTACACAGCGACCAGCCCGGAACCGGAGTTCCGCCAGCGACTCGCACTCGGCAAGGGTGCGTCCCTCCGGACCAGTCCGCATGGCGTCGAGCTGACCGGCGATCAGGAGCACGTCATTATCGGCGAAGCCGACGGGGATCTCTATCAGACCCTAGAGCAATCCCGGGAGCAGGGCATCGTCTACGCGTTCCGTGACCCGTGGTACTTCGAGCATCCCGAGACCGGTGAGGATTTCGTCGTATTCGAGGGGAACACGCCCACGGAAGGCGATGGCCCAGATGACCCGCAAAGCTACAACGGAAATGTTGGCGTAATGCGAGCAACCAACGACGAACTCACCGAATGGGAGCTCCTCCCTCCTAATCTGGAGGCGATCGAGGTTAACCAGCAGTTGGAACGCCCGCATTATGTCTTCAATAACGGGAAGTGGTATCTATTCGTCCTCAGCCACGAGTTTACGTTCGCTCCCGGACTCAGCGGCCCCGATGCGCTGTACGGGTTCGTAAGCGATTCGCTCTACGGCGAGTACAAACCGCTCAACGGGAGCGGGCTGGTTCTCGCAAACCCCGAGTCGGCGCCCTTCCAGGGCTACTCGTGGCTGGCGATGCCCCACGGCGACAACGTCCTGATCGAGAGCTTCGAGAACTTCCGCGGCCTCGATGACACGTCCCGGGGCGAGATCGGCCTCGACGAGGTCGGCCATCTGCCCTCCGAAGAGCAGAAGGAATTGTTCGGTGGAACGCTGGCACCGAGTCTGAAGCTGCAACTCAAGGGGACTGAAACGCGGGTCGTCAGCGAGCTCAATGACGGCCACTTCCTTCCCTCGGGTGGATCGAACGAGGGGGCGAACGGAAATAATCAGTAAGGGAACTAGTTAGCTTCGGAGGGATCTTCTACTCACTTGGGTTCGATCCTCGAAAGGTAGCAGAGCCCAGCGGACCTACGGGGCCACGAACTGCAGGCAGAATGGGCCACTGATCGAGTGACGAGCTCGATCTCAGAGGACCTTTCCGATACGAGAACCGAACCCGTAAGGAACCCTATAGCAGACGGGATCCGAATACCGTGGGAAAGGAGCAATTCTTCAATAATCTGCTTCGGAGGATTGGTAGGCCGCAGTCCGTGACTACATCGTTGGTTCGTTCGAGCTGCGTCTGGCGGTTGTACGTCTCAACCAAGACCGATTGCTTGAGCTGAACATCTCTACTGTGTATTTTGAGGAAGTCTTCGACCTATTCGATACCGAGTGGATCGTCAGCAGTAGTGGTCTCCAACTGTCGGACCGTCGTTTCACGCAATTGCTTCGACATCGATCGGACTGATTTGGTAAGTAGAGAGGGTCACCGCTGCAGCCGCGACCGAACAGGCCGACGACGGACTCATAGAGGTGTACTTTCATCGAAGCTAAGCGGGACCGGAAATCCCGCGAGGTCGAAAAGAGCGCTTCGCACTCGTTTGAAGGTTTGCCGAAGGGCAGCTTTGCTGGCCCGCAGCGCAAACATTTGGAAAGCATATCGTTCTAACAGCTGTTTCGGCGAAACTTTGCTGAAATCGAATGGCGTTACGAGTACTGCGTCTGTATAGAATGAGAGTAGCAGTTGCGACTTCTATAAATAGCCCTAAAAGATCGAGAGTACCGCGTTTGAAACGACACAATTCTGATTAGCCGTGAAAACGTAGGAGGAGTTGTCTTGTCTTTGAGTGACTAGATAGATGGTGGTTGGAAGATCGGCGAGTGACAGACTAGAGGGCCTGAATTATTGTCCGTCCTGTCATTCATTGGATTACCAATCGCGTATTCACACTGACGAGATGTTCACACGAACTATGAACTTAGTCACAACGAAGTCATTGTGAAACAGATCCGCTATTGATGAAATACGCCCATTACAATAGTATCTGTGTAAAGGTTGAGGTGGATAATTTGCTGAAACTGAGTACGAAGGAATTCAAATAGAGATCAATTCGTTTCTCGCGATTGTCGCCGAAGCCCCGCTTAGAATCGCAGCAGAAATAATGTCACAGTTACAGTAAAGTCAAGAGGTCGGTCTCCGGTACCGCTTTCCCTACCCCCCGTCGAACGAGAGCCAGTTGGTTAGCGCCATTCGGGGAGAGTTAGAGAGGAGTTTCACAACTGCTCCTCCTCGGCTCGCCGCTTTCGACACTGATACAAGAGGTACGTCAGGAGAATCAACAGAACGACAAAGATGAACAAATCGAGGACAATCAAGACGTGGGCAGCCGACCCCGATTCGACGAGCGGATACGCTACAAGTGCGAGCACGAGGAACAGTACGTCGGCGACGAAGAAAAGCCAGAATACTGGTTCGTACCCACGCACACGATTCCAGAATCGATCAGCGAATGTACTCATAGCTGTCTGTTTCGGTCAAGAGAGCTAAAAGCGTTGTCACTCGATGAAACAGGGGGACATCGTTCTGCTAGAGCCTTCCATAGCACGATTCGTTGATAGCACGTAGTGATTTTTGTTCTCCGGTGTTGGGAAGTCACTTGCTATCTTTACATTCGTACTCCTGTAATTGATGGCCGGCAGCGGAACGATCTTTCTCGCCGTATTGAGGAGTTTTCTCGAGACAGTGAACACACCCATTCTACACGATACATAATGTACCTTGATTATGATGAAGATTGGAGTCGGGCCTCAGGCGCTGTATGTACCGATATACGCTGTACCGTGAGAAGTTCACTCTCCTGAGGAAGGAGACTGTCTGGTAACCATCACATCGATTCACAGTCGTAGTGAATATTATTGATCAGTCCCGTTCGCGCCGGCAGACCGGATCTGCGTACCGAGCGCAGACGTCTGGTCATCAGACCAAATTTATAAGTAGTATGACCAAGTATCGCATAGGTGTATGGTAGATGGTAACTCAGGTGATGGGAGGGAGCGTATGCGCTCTCGTCGTCGACGGGTGCTGAAAGGTATCGCAGGCGCCGGTGTTGCATCAATCGCTGGCTGTTTGGGATATGGGAACGAGACGGGTTCGGATCGATTCCGGGTCGAGATGGCCAACCAGCCGGACCAGATCAACTACAACCCCTTCGGACAGCAGACCCCCGGCGTCTTGAACAAGATCATCTTTGAGCAAGGCGCGCGGTGGCATGCCGATGAGGGAGAGTGGGCGCCACTGCTCGTCGAGAGCTGGGAATACCCATCGACAGTCCAGTCCGGGGCGACCGTTCGGTTCGACCTATATGATACTTATACGTGGTTCAACGGAGACGCGTACACGGCCGAGGACTTTGTGGGGCAAATGCGCTGGCGGAACGTGAACAACGATGCCGTCTGGGACTTCCTCGACGATGTCGAGCAAACGGGCGAATACAGCGTCGAGATGACGCTCGCTGAGAAGATCGACACCCAGCTGTTCGAGAACGCGCTGTTCGGGATGGGCGACGCCCCGACCAACTGGACGTTCAAGTTCGACGTCTTCAGGGACTACCTCGAGCGCATGGAAGACGCCGATTCCGACGAAGACCGGAGTACGATCCTCCAAGAACTCGCCGAGTGGAACGTTTCGCTCGACGAGGCTCGTGAGAAAGGGCTCGGGAACGGGCCGTTTATGCCGTCGGAGTCAACAGCGAACCAGCTACTCCTAGAGAAGTACGAGGACTATCAGAACCCCCACATCACGGCGAACGACATCGCGTTCGATACGATGGAAGCGCTGCCGCTTCAGGGGCCGCAAGAGAAGCTCCGATCGCTGCGCAACAACGAGGTGGATGCGCTTCACAACGTGGCATTCAACTCGGCGCAGGCCGACCAGATCCCGGACAACTATGAGTCCGTCAGGTTCTACAGCCACAGCGGCGAGTCGATCTCGTTCAATTGTCGTCGAGAGCCCCTCGACAACCAGCGGGTCCGGTGGGCGCTCTCGAACGTGCTGCAAGCGAGCCACGACACACTGATGCAGAATCTGCCGCTCTCGGACGTGAACAAGGAGCGCGTCAACCTGTCCGCGGGGATGTCCCAGCCGCTCATCGACGAGTGGCTTGGAGACGTCAAAGGTCAGTTCATGCAGTTCGACGGCGGGACCGAACGAGCCACCAAACTCCTTCGGGACGAAGGATTCACCCAGGAGAACGGTATGTGGTACAAGCCCGGCGGCGAGCAGTTCACGCTCACGTTCAGGGACGCCGGATTCCATAGCAACCGGACAGAAACTGCGTCGCGGATCCTCAGCGACTTCGGTATCGAGACCGAAGCGATCATCGTCGAGGACACCACGTACTTCGGGCAGACGGTCCCCGAGCGGGACTACGATCTCACTAACTGGTGGGTTGGCCAGTCCGCACCGCTTCCGTACGAGGGATTCCAGAACCACCTCGTCAACGAGGCGTGGGTGACCGCGTATCCGCTCGGCGTGTCCTCCGTCTCGGAGTGGAACGGCGAGGGTACCAGCGAGTTCATCGTCGAGGTTCCGCCGATCGGTGAGCCTGACGGGGAGCTTCGAGAGATGAACATCCGGGAACGCCTTCAGGCGACCGCGCGAGGCCAGAGCAGGGAAGAACAGCGGCCGCACATCCAGCAGCTAGCATGGTTCTGGAACTGGATGGACGCTTCCTGGGGACCGTGGACGCTGTACATCGCCTCTGAGTACTACAACACCGAGAACTGGAACTGGCCCGCAAACGACAGTGCGATCATGAAGACACCGAGTGTGCAAGACTGGCCCGTCCGCCAGGGCCAGCCGATGCCTAACGAATAAGCGAACGCTCCGCCTCGCAACGATCAGTTACGTGAGCGTGTCGCTCTCGATTCCGACCGCTCCCTCGGTGTGGAGTAGCTGCTGCACCCGCTAATCACTTAAAGCCTCCAGATATAGTTATTCTGCCCATGAATTCCGGCATTAGGGCGCCCCTTCACGCGTATTTCCACTGGTGGCCAAAATACTTTTGTAGTATAAACGCAGTGTGATAGATATGCAAGCTGAGGACCCGAAGTCAAAAGACTCTCCCAGCCTTGGGTTTCTGACCGCGGGTGAACTGACGGACGAACAGCGCGCAGCGCTTCGAGCTGCACGGGAGATTGTGGCCGTGGACCGTGTTTTACTCGAGGACCTGCCAACGGAACGATCGCTGTCGTCGTTCGATGTGCTCTGGTGGCACCGTGATCTTCCCTTCGCGGAGGAGACGTTCCCGTCCGGTGCGGTCGACGCACTGATGGCGTATCTCGACGGGGGCGGCGGGCTTCTGTTGAGTCTACACGGAGTTACGACCGTCGAGGAGTTGGGGATCGATCCGCAGCCGCCGGATCTCATCGATGAGACGTACAAACCAGTCCACAAGTGGGGTCAGCGCCCGGCGGGGTTCCTGATCGGTTCACGGTTCGCCGACGCCGACCTGTTCGGGTCATGTGACGGAAACCGCGTTCACACGCAACCGTCCCGTAGCGAATCGACACCCCGAGTGGCCTACGAACGCCGGATCCCAAAGCGTGGAACGGTTCTCGCGAGCGCCGCTGTCGGCGAGACAGACGTCCCTCGAGAGAACAGCGTCATCGGCTGGCAAGTCGGGGCGGGAACCGTCGTCGGCATCGGCCAACACTTCACGTTCGATGGCATACCGTCGGAGTACCTGACAACACTGCGGACGATTCTTCGCGGGGCGATCAAGCACATTGCCCGCGGGGAGGCCGCGATGTATACTCGACCGCGGAGCGGCGCGGAACTGGCGCAGGTCCGGACAGAGATCGATGACGACCCTCACCGCCCCTCGTACCATTTCACGCCGCCGGCAAACTGGATGAACGATCCGAACGGGCTAATCAAATGGAACGGTGAGTATCACCTGTTCTACCAGTACAACCCGGCCGGACCGTACCACGGATCGATCCACTGGGGGCATGCGGTGAGCGACGACCTCGTTCACTGGGAAGATAGGCCCGTCGCGCTAGAGCCCGACGCAGGGGGGCCGGACCGGCACGGGTGCTGGTCGGGCTGTACGGTACTCGATGACGACATCCCAACGTTCGTCTACACCGGCGGCGACGGACACAACCAGCTCCCCTGTCTCGCTCGCGCAGCCGACGACGACCTCGATACCTGGCAGAAGTCCCCGCAGAATCCGATCATCACCGACCCTCCCGAAAGGCCGCTGATCCTCGCGAACGGCGACTGGAACGCCGAGTTTCGCGACCATGATGTCTGGAAGGAGGACGGAACCTGGTATCACCTCATCGGCTCCGGGACCGAGGACGCTGGCGGAACGGCGCTGTTGTATCAGTCGGACGACCTTCTCGATTGGGGGTACGTCGGTCCAATCCTAGTCGGAGACCGCGACGAAGACGGGCCGATCTGGGAGTGTCCGGAGCTACTCGACTTCGGCGACCTGCAGCTGTTGCAGGTCTCGAACTACGACAAGGTCGCGTACTTCCTCGGAACGTTCGACAGTCAGACGTTCGATCGAAAGGACTCGGGGACGCTCGATCACGGGAACTACTACGCCGCCCAATCGATCCCCGATGGCGACGGTCGGTACCTCTCGTGGGGCTGGATTCGTGAGGATCGCAGTGCGTCCGCGCAGTGGGACGCGGGGTGGTCCGGTGCCATGTCTGTCCCTCGTTCGCTCTCGCTCTCGTCCGACGGTACTCTCGTGGTGCAGCCGGCCGAGGAACTCACTCGTCTTCGGGGAGAACGCGAGACGATCGACCGCCAGACGCTCTCACCGAACGATCCGTCGCCGTGTGACGGCGTCTCCGGTGACGCACTGGAGATTCAACTCGAACTGGAACTCGATGGTGCTAACGCGTTCGAGCTCGTCGTCGCGTGCTCCGATGGCGGCGAGGAACGAACGTTGATCCGGTACACGGACGGCGACCGTCTGACCGTCAATCGCGAACACTCCAGCCTCTCGGACGCCGCAAACTCCGATCCGCAGTCAATCGACGAGGTACCCCAGTCCGACGACGGCATCGTTCGCCTGCGCGTGCTCGTTGACGCCTCGGTCATCGAAGTGTTCGTCAACGACCGGACTTGCGTGAGCAGCCGAATCTACCCCACTCGGCCCGATAGCACCGGCGTCTCGCTCGAGGCAGTCGGCGGAGCCGTTGAACTCTACTCGGCAGACATCTGGTCGCTGAAGTCCGCCTTCGCGGACGACTCGAGCGCCGAGGCGGCCTCAAACTCCGAAATTAACCTTGATTGACACAATAGCCGTTAAGTATATACAGTTTCGTCATGTGATTCCGCCTATCACAACTGCTAGCACTATGAGAGTGAAAAATACGACGGAGGGGCGCCGCGGATGAACTACTATGTAAAGCGCGTAATCCGATCGTTCGTGACTCTAGTGCTGGTCATCACGATCACGTTCGGTCTGACGCGTCTGATGCCCGGCGGCCCCGTCGATTACATGCGAGCGAAGCTTCGCAAGCAAAATCCGAACATGCCGTCCGAGCAGATCGACCAGATGGTGCAGGCGTACGTCGGCGTCAAGCCAGACGAACCGATCTACGTGCAGTACCTGAACTACGTCACTAGCGTCCTTCAGGGCGACCTCGGCGAATCGACGTACTACAACGAGCCGGTCGTCCAGATCTACGCGGAGGCGATTCCATGGACGCTGTTCGTTCTCGGAACAGCGATGCTTGTGACGTTCGCGATTTCGATCTCGCTCGGCGCGCTTCTCGCTTACAAGGAGGGAAGTCGGCTTGACTCCGTCGTCAGCACCGTCGCGATCGTGATGAACTCCGTCCCCTATTACGTAGCGGCGATCATTCTCATTGCGATCTTCGTCACGAACCTGGGAATGTATCCGCTTTCCGGGAGAACGAGCCTCGGCGTCACACCGGGCTTCAACCTTCCGTTCATAGTAGACGTGCTACGACACGCGACCCTGCCGATGCTCTCGGTCATCATCACGGGCTTTGGCGTCCAGACGCTCGCGATGCGGAGCAACAGTATCAGAGTACTCGGGGAGGATTACATCCGTGTAGCACGGTTGCGGATGCTCCCCACGAGTCGCATCGCGAACCAGTACGTGGCTCGGAACGCACTCCTCCCGATCTACACCGGCTTCGTCATCCAGATCGGGTTCATCTTCGGGGGTTCAATCATCCTCGAGGACATCTTCCAGTACCCGGGTGTCGGGTACTACTTCTTCAACGCGATCACGGCGCGTGACTATCCGTTGATGATGGGCGGGTTCCTCATCATCTCGGTTGCAGTCGTCATCGCGGTCACGATTGCTGATCTCACCTACGGACTGATCGATCCGCGTGCGGGTGCCGGGGGTGATTCCAGTGAAGCCTACTGACGAGGACAGGAATCCGATGGCCGACGGCGGCGATATCAACGCGGCAGAGATCCCGCTTGAGAGCGTCTCCGTCGAGGACGTCACCCGACGCGACCGGATCGCCAAGGACCTTCGCGAGCACTGGGAAACGTTCCTGCTGGCGTGGTCCGACTGGCGGTTCAAGGCCGGATTCCTGATCCTGCTCGGATTCGTCTTTGCCGGAACGGTCGGCGTCTGGCTCGTCGAACCACCGACGTATCAGGACGGAAATAAGTGGGACAGACCGTCCTACTTCGGCGAGAACCCGCTTGGCACTGATCAGTTCGGACAGGACATCGCCGCGCTGTTGATTCACGCGACGCCGGACATGCTGTTAATGCTGATGGGCGGGGCGGTGTTCGCTACCGGGATCGGCGCGTTCGTCGGTATCGTCTCGGGCTACAAGGGCGGTCGGGCCGACGAAATACTGATGACGCTGACTGACACGGCGATGATGATTCCCGGGCTCCCGCTGATCATCATCGTCGGCGCGATCTGGGAGCCAACTAGCCCGATCCTCGTCGGTATCCTCGTGTCGATCAACGCGTGGGCCGGGACGGCGCGGTCGCTCAGATCCCAGGTCCTCACGATCCGGGAAGAGGCGTACGTCGAGGCCTCGCGGATCATGGGCGTCTCGACCGGATCGATCCTGCGCAAGGACATCACGCCGCAGCTCCTCCCGCTCATCCTCGTCAATTTCGTGATGTCGGGGCGGGGAGTGATCTTCAACTCCGTGGCGCTGTACTTCCTCGGGGTGCTTCCGGTCGAAGGTGTCAACTGGGGCGTGATGCTGGAGAAGGCGTACAACGCTGGCGCGGTCACGTCGCCACAGTTGTACTACACGGTTCTGTGGCCACTCCTGACGATCGTGCTCCTATCGTGGGGACTCATCATGCTTTCTCAGGGGCTCGACCGTGTCGTCAATGTCAGGGTTCGCGACCGCCACGAAGGCGAGGGGACCAAACAATGATCGCGCTCGTACGGATGGTTACGGCAGATAGCCACTCACCGCAAACGAAGGTGTACTCATGAGTTCCGACTACGAAACACACGAACGCGAAGTAGTACAACAAACGAACGCAGCGTCGGCCGACCGAGACGTGATTCTAGAGGTTCGAAACGCCTCGGTCGAGTTCGATATGGGCCGCGGGACGTCGCGGGTCCTCGACGACGTCTCGATGGATATCCGCCAGAGCGAAATCCTCGGCGTCGTCGGCGAGTCTGGCTCTGGGAAGTCGATGTTCGCCTCAGCGCTCCTCGACGCGGTCGTCGAGCCGGGCCAACTCTCCGGGGAAGTGATCTATCACCCCCAGGACGGCGACCCGGTCGACATCGCGAATGCCGATCGTGACCTGCTGAAGCGGTACCGCTGGAAGGAGATTTCGATGGTGTTCCAGGGCGCGATGAGTTCGTTCAATCCGACCCAGCGGATCCGCGATCACTTCACGGAGACGCTGAAGGCGCACGACCACAACCTCAAGTCGGGGATGGACCACACGCGCCGGCTGCTGCGAGAACTCCACCTTGATCCCGATCGGGTGCTCGACGCGTACCCCCACGAATTGAGCGGCGGAATGCAGCAGCGAGCACTCATCGCGCTCTCGCTAGTGTTGAAACCGCGAGTGCTAGTGATGGACGAGCCGACCGCGGCGCTCGACCTGCTGATGCAGCGATCGATCCTCGGCCTTCTGGAGAACCTCCAGGAGCGGTACGATCTCACCGTCGTGTTCATCACCCACGACCTCCCGCTGGTGGCTGGCCTGGCGGACCGGATCGGCGTTCTGTACGCCTTCCAGATGGCGGAGGTCGGTCCGACCAACGAAATCCTCCGCGATCCCGCTCACCCATACACAAGGGACCTGCTCAACGCCGTTCCGAACCTCGAAACGCCACTGAACTCGATGACGCCGATCGAGGGACGGGCACCCGATCCGGTCGACACGGCGACCGGCTGCCGGTACGCGTCTAGGTGTCCGCTGGCAACCGACGAGTGTCGGTCCGAAGACCCGCCGTTCTTCGACGTCGGTGCTGACCACGAGACTGCCTGTCATCACTGGGAGCGAGCGCGCGAGGAGATCCCGTTCAATCCGACCGAAAGCTCCGAACAGGTCGAAACAGACGCCGTGACAGGTCGCCAATCAGACGATCCGGTACTCTCGCTCGACGACGTGGACGTCCACTTTGAACGGAACTCGGGGCTTCGGTCGAAACTCACTGGCGACAGCGAGACTGTCTACGCCGTCAACGACGTTACCCTCGATATCTACGAGAACGACGTGGTCGCGCTCGTCGGCGAATCGGGCTGTGGCAAGACGACGCTCGGGAAGACCGCTATCGGTGTCCAGCGACCGACCAACGGGAGGGTTTCGCATCGGGGAGTCGACGTCTGGAACGCCCGCGACGGCGGCGACGACGCCTACGACGAGATCCGCTCGGCGCTACAGATCATCCACCAGGACCCGGGGAGTTCGCTGAATCCCAACCGAAGCGTTCAGGAGATCCTCGAGACCCCGCTCAAGCAGGCTCAGGACAACCTCAGCTTCAAGGATCGACGAGAACGGATCATCGCGATGCTAGAGTACGTCGGCCTCTCCCCGGCTCGTGATTACGCCGACCGTTACCCACATCAGCTCTCCGGCGGCGAGAAACAGCGCGTTGCGCTCGTGCGCGCACTGTTCATGAATCCGGACCTCATCCTAGCTGACGAAGCGGTGAGCGCGCTGGACGTATCGCTCCGCGTCGAGATGATGGATCTGATGCTCGAACTGCAACAGCGGTTCGATACGTCGTATCTGTTCATCTCGCACAACTTCGAGAACGCGCGGTATCTCGCTGGAAAGGTTGACGGCCGGATCGGCGTGATGTACCTCGGAAACGTCGTCGAGATCGGTCCCGCCGAGGAGATTATCCGGAACCCGCGTCATCCCTACACGAAGATCCTTCGCTGGTCGACGGCGGACATCGACCCCGACGACAGCAGCGGGGAACTACCGGTGCGGAGCATCGACATCCCGGATCCCGTCGACCCCCCGAGCGGCTGCCCGTTCCAGACGCGGTGCCCGAAAGCCCGCGAGCACTGTACCGAGGAGTGTCCGTCACTTGATCCGTCGAACGGGGGTTCGGATGATCACGCGATCGCCTGCTTCCGCGAGTGCGATAGTGACCATCCCTACTGGGACAGCGAACCGCTCGACGGTGCTGATGGCGACGAGTCCATCTTCGGACCCGACCGTCCGCCCGAAGAACGTGCGGCTCCGGACGGCGGTGAGCGGACCTCGGACGATCACTCCGGGGACGTACGGAGGAAGGACCGATGAGCGTGAACGATACCGACTGGGGTACCGAAGATAGCCGGGAGCGCAGTCGGCTCCGTATCCTGCTCGATCAGTACCGGGCGCTGTTGTACACGTTCGGGGTGGCCGTCCTCCTGGCCGTTCTCGGAGCGACGATCGATGCCGCGTCCGGCTCACTGACCGACAGCACGAAGCTCGCCCATCAGACTGCGGGGCTACTTGGTGCGGCGGCTCTGGCGCTCGGGATCTGTCTCCTGCTCATCATAGCTCTCTGGAGTCTCCTCGTCGTCACGGACCGCTGATCAATGACCGTATTCTCCCGCGAAACCGCACAGCGCCGAACCGAGTAGTAGTGCCGTCTCAGGCTGGGCCCTGCTCCTCGTAGGTATCGAGAAATGTCCGAATATCGGACAGAGACGGCGTCGCCTGGTACTGCTTGAAGTAACTCGCCACTGTGCTTCCGAGAGTGAGTGTCGATGTGTTCGAGAGACCCTCGGCGCGTCCCAGGGCGATACCTGCGCTGAAGTGATCCTCAAACGTCCCTTCCTCTGCCGGGTCGGAAATCAGGGCCGATCGGATCCGTTGGCTCCCGTCAGGGCCGGCGAGGACGGACTCTTTCGTAGAGGTCACCGCGACCCGCGACACGCCGATCTCGCGGCAAAGCGACTCTGCCGTTGCATGGAGCGCTCGCTTCCCGCGGTCGCCGGACGGAAGGGCGTCACTCAAGTGCGCGGCCTGTCCGCTGGTTGTCACAACCGTCACCGGGATCGCGTCGTCGAGGATGCTCAACGACTCCAGATCCGACCGAAGCGTCGTCTCCGTTAGGCGATGCACGTCGCTCGTACAGACGATGATGTCGTCGGGCGGCGACGAGAGCAGCGGATGCACCTGCTCGTAGATTCCCTCCCAAATCGTCGAGATCTCGGGGATGAGCGCCCAGCCGCCGATGCTCACGAGATCAGTCTCGTCGAGTCGATCGGCGATTTCTTCGAGCGGCACGTATTCTCTGAGCGTTTCCCAGTTCAACGCTTGATGTCCACCGGAGTCGGTGAACAGGACCTTCCCATCGTCGAACTGTAGATACTCCGTCACGGTCGGCTGTCCCAGGCTGAGAAGCGCGTCGTCGTCGAACGCGTCGCTGAACTCGTCCCGGATCGGCTGCCCGAAGAACCCAACGAGTTCCGTATCGTATCCGGCTGTGTCGAGTACCTGTCCGACGTGGGCAGTGTGGCCGCCGGGCAACCGCCTGCTCTCGACCCACTCGAACTGGAGCGTCTTGTCCTGAGCCGACGCCCTCGTGATCATCTCGCGCAGCGTGTCGAACTCGTCGATCTCGTCGTACATCCGAGGACTCTTCCGTTCCCCGACCAGCGATCTGATATAGTCGATGTAACCGTCGAAGCCGACGATGACGTCGCCGGCGATCCCTTCGGGGAGCTCCGTCCGGCACGTCTCGATGTGTGCGAGCGTCTCGTCGTCGAGTTCTTCAGCGGACCAGTCTTCGTGTTTCTCCAGTTCGATGCTCGTCGCCATGTAGTCTTCCTGCCGCGAGTGCCAGCCGCCGACCGTCACCGTCGGAGACTGCTCATCGTCGCCCTCAACGATGTCAACTTCGAGGTACGCCTGATCATCGAACTCCGGCGCGTAGTACCCGGTGAGTCGTCCCTCTCGAGAAATCTGCTGGCCGGACACGTTGTCGTAACCCTCGAACCGGACCGTCAGGGTTCGGAGGGGAACGGAGTCGGTGAGTAACTCAAGGTCGGTGAGGCAATCGCGGATCCGATAGTACCGTTGCGGAAGTGTGGTGGAGCGGCGCTGATCAGGATTGACCGGATAGCCAAGTGGCCAGACTGTATCCGAGAGGAACCGGTCGAACAGAAATGCGAGTTCCTCATCGGTAACGTAGAATCCCTCCTGAGAGTGGCGACGTGCGTTGGTGGTACTCGGCCAGAAGAACCCAGCATTTCGATCTACACTGAGTACAAGCGGTTCGCTACGGACGGTCCCCCGAACGTAGTCGGCGAACTCGCGGATGGGGCTGTTGAGTTCGATACGGTCGTCGACAACATGACCCTCGTCGAGACCAGTGAGGACGACGCGGATCTGGATGTCGGAGTTGTCGCGCAGCGCATCCTCGAAGATCCGCAGTCGGTCGACGGACGTCATCAGGAAGATCGTCCGTTCGGCGCTGTCGAGGAGTTCGGAGATGTACTTCTCGATCGTCGACCGGTTCCGGAACTGTGCGACGCCGCTGTCGACGTCGGACACCGACTTGTGAAACTCCTCGAGCGCGTTTTGGACCTGTTCGACGTGTGTTTGGATCGGGCCAAGCGTCTTCGTGGGATCGATTGCGTATGCCTTCTTGGGATAGCTGTCGTCAAGTTCGACGAAGCCCTGTTCCCTGAGTTCCTCGACGATGTCGTATACACGCTGTTTTGGGACGTCGCTCGCCTCGGATAGGTCTCGCATCGATTGCTTTCCGTTTTGAACGAGCGCGAGATATACCTGCGACTCGTACTCCGACATATCGACGTGGCGTTGCAGCGAATCGCGTATTTCGGATTCGTCGAGGTCCTCGTAACCACTCATACTCTTGTCGAAGAACTAGAGGAGTATAGTAGTTCGTGAGCGTCAGCACCGACGTTGGGACCGTCCACGCGCGCTGCTGTCGCCGCTGCGAGTTCACCGTCGACGGTCCGACAGACAGGTGGTATTTTTATGATTACGGGGTATCCCATCCGATATGGCCGACCGAGACGATAGCGACAAATACCGTGCCGTAGCGTACTGGCCGTTCGACGAAGGCGAGGGCTCGTCCGCTGAAGAAGTCGTGTCCGGATACCGTGACGAGGTCAAGCACGCGTTCGCGGACGCACGGTTCAAATCGGATAGTGATCCGCGGTGGATCGATGGCGTCACAGGAAGCGGACTGTTGTTCGATGGCTACTCCACGCGGATCGAACACGACCGGCGGATTCTCGACGGCGATACGACCGGTCTCACGGTCGAAGCGTGGGTTGCCCCCCGCGCGTTCGAGGGTCAGTCGTCAGAGCGTCTCTCCCCGATTATCAGCAACCACTCGGTCGACGATAACCGCGGGTTTGAGTTTGGACTCGACGGACACGGCCGGTGCTCGTTCCAGGTCGGACTGGGAGACGCGTGGGAGGCCGTCCAGACGGAGTCACCGCTTCCCAAATACTCCTGGTCGCATGTCGCAGCGGTCTTCGAGGGCGACAGCGGCGCACTCCGACTCTACGTCGACGCCGCATGCACCGCAGTGGAACGAGTTCCCGAAGGGAGTGCGATCGCCCCGGCCGACGTCCCGGTTCGAATCGGAAAGAACAACCGAACCGAACGTGTCGACGACACGTTCGCTTTACACAACTTGGCGGGGGCAATCGACGAACTCGGAATCTACGAGCGTGCGTTCGCCGCCCCCGACGTCCGCGAGCGGTACGAGTCGCCGTGCGACGACGAGCACCCCTCGATGGACTACGAAACGATTGCACTCGATTCGTCGCGGTATCGCGAGGATCGTCACCGTCCGCAGTACCACCCGATCCCGCCCGGTCACTGGATGAACGAACCGCACGCACCGCTGTATCACGACGGCCAGTATCACCTGTTCTACCAGCACAACCCCAGCGGCCCGTACTGGGGTAACATCCACTGGGGGCACTGGGTGAGTGACGATTTAGTACATTGGCGGCACCTTGAACCGGCGCTAGCGCCCGAACACGACGGACTGGCTCCCGACGGGATCTGGTCCGGCGGATCGACTCGCGACACCGACGGGGACCCCGTTCTCCTCTTTACCGCGGGAGAGATGGACCGCACTCCCGATCAGCGCGTCGTGGCAGCGTCTCCCGTCGATCCCGACGACCCCGAATTGACGTCCTGGCGTCAGGCCGGCGAGTCCGCGATCGAGCGCCCGCATTCGATCGGACTGCGAGATAACGACTTTCGCGACCCGTTCGTCTGGCGGGAGAACGGGACGTGGTACTGTCTCGTCGGGTCCGGCTTCGCTGATGGTGGCGGCGCGGCCCTCGTATACGAGTCTGAGGGCCTGGCGGAGTGGGAGTTTCGGGGATGTCTCCACCGGGCGAATCACGACGAGTACCCGGAACTCGGGCTCGTCTGGGAGTTGCCCGTCTTGCTGCCGGTCGGCGAAGACGAGACCGACGCCGAGAAGCACGCGTTCATCGTCAGTCCGATCGAGGGTGCTGCGGAAGTGGAAGTGTACTACTGGCTCGGCGAGTGGGACCCCGACGCCTGTCGGTTCATTCCGGACCACGAGGGCCCGCGACGTATCGATTACGGGGACTTTCACTTCACCGGCCCCCACGGTATGGTCGACCCCGAAACAGGTCGGAGCCTCCTATTCACGATCGCACAGGACGACCGTCGTCCGCGGGATCACTACGACGCCGGATGGGCCCATAACGGCGGCCTCCCGGTTCACCTGTTTCTTCGCGACGACGGTCGGCTCGGTATTGAACCGATTGAGGAACTGCGCTCCCTCCGAGTCGAGCAACTCGCCGAGATCCGGAACGCGCAGGTCCCGGACGCGAACGACGAACTGGATGGCGTTGGCGGAACCGCAGCCGAGATTCGAGCAACGATGACGTCCGACGGCGCTGAGAAGTACGGGCTGAAGGTCAGGGCAAACCCCGATGGGTCCGAGGGGACACTGATATACTACGACGAACGGACGGAGCGGATCGTCGTCCACCGCGAACGCAGCACGCGAAACGCCGAAACACGGGCGACTGTTTCGGAGCGAAGCTCGCTCGTCCACCGCGGCGAGGTCGACCACGACGGCGAGGACCTCGAACTGCGAGCGTATCTCGACGGGTCGATGCTTGAGGTGTATGTGAACAGTCTGAAGAGCGTCACTACTCGCCTGTATCCGGAGGATGAGCGGTCGACCGGAATCAAGGCGTGGGCGGACGGTGATGTAACCGTCCAGCGCTTGGACGTTTGGGAACTGGATAGCGCATACGAGTGAACAACCGAGTCTTCGCGACATCACGGCTAGCAGGACTCTTATCTCGATTCCGGATGTACACGTTTCCGTGCAAGTTCATCATCAGATGTATGAGCTGTACGACAGCATCGACACCGAGACGCTCAGGGCGCGTCAGGACCTCGTCAACGTGTTCCCGCCGCTCGATTCGCAGGTTTCCCTACAGCAGTGGGAGTCCGTTCAAGACGACCTCGTCCAGCAGAAGACCCCAATCCAGCGGAATTTCCCGAATGGGGACGCCTACGCAGAGATCGTTGCACATGCGACGGAAACCCAGGCGTTCACCGGACTCGATCTATAGAACGGAACGGACCGCGTCAACGGCATCTCGGTCAGGTCGCTGATCACACTGGTCAATCTAACCGTGGAGGAATGACCGATGGATGACCAGAACATCCTCGTGATCGGCGAAGCGCTCGTCGATATGCTACCCGCGGAACCGGGGGAGATCCGCAGCGTGGAGTCGTTCCGGCGTCGTGCTCGCGGCCGAGTTGGCTCGGTCAGCCGTGCTCGATCTACTACGGCGCGCACGAGAGGCGAACTGTTCCGTGTACTTCGATCCGAACTGGCGTCCGGAACTGTGGGATGACGATGATACGGTCGTCCTCGAAGACGCGATCAAGATGGCCGACGTGCTCAAGGCGACGCCCGATGAACTGAAACAACTCGGATACAGACAGAAGTTGCTCGATCGACGGTGCGAAGTAGTCTGCCGGGACGGACCACACACTGTCTTTCTCACGCGCGGCGATAAGGGTGCCATGGCGTACGCGACAGCCGACGCGCCGTGGGGCGACGGCGTCGTCGAACACGAAGAGTCAATGTCGACGTGGTCGACACGACAGGAGCAGGCGACGCGTTCGTCTCCGCAACGGTCGCCGCGCTTGCACGAAGGACTAGCGATCTGGACCGAACCGTCAGATTTGCGAACGCGTCTGCTGTGATCTCGGCGACCACGACGGGAGCGATGGAACGACTACCGGACTGGAAGATGATCTCCGAATTCGTAGACTCTCACACTGTGCACAAATAGAATAACACTGATTTGTCCCTCAGTTGCTAATTCTCGGTACAGCGGTCACGACGGATCGCCAGTCACACCGGTGACGGCTGCACGATTCCAGCGGCCGTCGGTTGTCGGACGTTGTCTCGAGTACGAAGTTACGGACACTCGATTAGTTTTATGTTAATGGTGATGGACGCTCGAAGTGTGACAGAGAACAACAAGCAGTCCGATAGTACCGACAGGTGGTCGTGCCCGGCGTTGCAGTCCGATAGTACCGACAGCATCGGCCACGTCGCTCGACGCGATTGGTTGCAGATCATCGGTAGAATCGCCGCTTCGGCTAGCGTTGGCGGCGCGCTCACCGGGTCCGTAACGGCGTCGCACGCCGGATCCAAGGTCGGTGACTGGCCTCTTGACGAGGGAAGTGGTGATTCCACCGTCGAAAGTGTCGCAGGACACCAAAAGCACGTCGCCTATAAGGGCGACCGAGATCCGCTGTGGATTGACGGGAAAGACTGGCACGGCCTGCTGTTCGACGGCTACACCACGTGGGCGGCCTGGGAACCCGACGAACTCGCGCCGGAGTTCGGTCGGGAACTCTCGGAGCTAACGATCGACACCTGGGTCGCTCCGCGTTCTCACGGCTCCGAGTCGAACTACATCGACCCGATCGTCGAGAAGCGCGACCGGAGCGTCCAGCAGGGGTTCACATTCGGCGTCGACAACTACGGCCACTGGACGTTCCAGGTGGGTCTCGGCGACAGTTGGGAGGAGATATGGGTCGAGAGCGGCGACCTGATCGACGTCTACGAGTGGAACCACCTTACAGCCGTCTTCGACGGAAACGCGGGGTCGTTGCGCCTCTACAAGAACGGGACCCTCGTCGCCGAGAGCTCGATTCCAACTGGGACGATCGACCCCGCCGACGTCGCCCTCAAGCTCGGGAGGAACTCCCGGATGGACTACGTCGGAGAGGGGAGCGACGTCTGGAAGCAGAACATGCTCAACGGTGCCATCAGCCGGCTGGAAACCTACGACATTGCGCTCTCCGGATCCGAGATCCAGAACAAGCACGACAACGAAGTCGGCGACCTCCCCGCGACCGGCTACCAGGAGTTGACGGTTAATCCACGGCAGTACGACGGCGACAACCTCCGACCGGAGTACCACGCGATCGCGCCGACACATTGGATGAACGAACCCCACGGTCCGCTGTACTTCGACGGAAAGTACCACCTGTTCTACCAGCACAACCCGAAGGGATCCTACTGGCGGCAGATCCACTGGGGCCACTGGGTCAGCGACGACATGGTCCACTGGAACCCCGTCGAGGAGGCGCTCCGACCGGAGGAAGGAATCGATCCGGCGGGTTGCTGGTCGGGCGACACCGCCGTCGACACCGACGGCTATCCGAAGCTCCTCTACACTGCGGGCCTCACGGAAGGAACGGACGACCAAGCCATCGCCGAGGCGACGTCGACGTTCCCTAAGGACGACGACGTAGCGCTCACCGACTGGAACAAACAGGGGTCGTGATACGTCAGCCCGACGATCCCGACCTGATGGAAAACGAGTTTCGCGACCCCCACGTCTGGCAGGAGAACGGTGAGTGGTACTGTCTCGTCGGCTCGGGTCTCCAGAACGGCGCCGGGGGTACTGTGCTTGCGTTTCACTCCACGGATTGTGTCAACTGGAACTACGAGGGACGGGCGCTCCAGCTGGACAGTCCCGACGACTACCCGCACCTCGGCGATAACTGGGAACTGCCGGTTTTGCTGCCGATCGGCACGGACGGCGACGGCAACGAGAAGCACACCCTCTGCATCAGTCCCCAGGGCGGCGACACGGAGGTGTGGTACTGGGTCGGAACTTGGGACACCGCTACCTTCGAGTTCGTCCGCGATCACCAAGACCCGCTGCTCATCGATGAGGGCGACTTCCACTTCACCGGGCCCAGTGGCTTCGTCGATCCGCAGACGGGCCGCTCGATCCTGTTCACGATTGCGCAGGATCACCGCGAGGAACAGCTCTGGCACGACTCCGGGTGGGCGCACAACGCCGGGACGCCGATGGAGCTGTCACTGCGCGATGATGGCCGCCTCGGCGTCGCCCCGATTCAGGAGATGGAGCGCATCCGCTCGGAGAAGCTCCTGGAGATGAACGACGCCGGTCCGGCGCTTGTCAACGACGCACTGGAGAACCTCACCGCTGACACCGTCGAACTGCAGCTGGAGATCGAGTCGAACGGCGCGACGGAGTACGGGTTCTACTCGCACTACTCGCCCGGCGGCGAGGAGAAGACGCTCGTCCACTACGACGAATCGACCGGCGAGATCAAGACCGATCGGAACCAGACCAGTCAGGACCCGACGCTAATGGAAGCGGAGCAGGACAAGAGCAGCCTCACGACGCAGGGGCCGGTCGACATCGGCAGCGACAACCTGCGCCTGCGGGTGTTCGTCGACAAGTCGCTGATCGAGTGTTACGTCAACTCGCTCAAGAGCGTTACCACGCGCGCGTACCCCTCGCGCGACGACTCGACGGAGCTACGTCTGTACCGCGACGGCGACATCACGGTCCGATCGATCGAGATCTGGGAGATGGAGGACATCCAGAACGGACGGCCCAGTTCGGAACAGTACCGACCCGGGTTCCACTTCGAACGCGAGACCGGCTGGATGAACGATCCGAACGGCCTGGTGTATCACGACGGCACGTATCACCTGTTCTACCAAGCCAGCGAGTCCCGTCGACGGTGGGATCACGCCACTAGCATGGATCTGGTCAACTGGACCGAGCAGGGAACCAAGATTTCGAACACGGACAGCATTCAGGCCTACTCCGGCGGCGCGGTGGTCGACGCGAACGACACGGCCGGGTTCGGCGAGAACGCGATCGTGGCCATGTACACGGGGCACCACGACGGCGGAGAAGAGGACCAGCGCCTCGCTTACAGCACCGACGGCGGCGACACGTTCACCAAGTACAGCGGAAATCCGGTACTCGACGAGGACGCGATGAACTGGCGCGACCCGAACCCGTTCTGGTACGAGCCGACTGGCAACTGGCGGATGGTCGTTGCGCGCGTCGAAGGGAACGGCTCCGACCGGCCGGCGGGGATCGAGATCTACGAGTCCGACGACCTGAAGAACTGGACGTACCTGAGCACCTACGAGTCCGGCGGCGTCGCCTGGGAGTGTCCCGACCTGTTCGAACTCCCGATCAGTAACACCGACGAAAGCCGGTGGGTGATGACTGTCTCCGTCGACGCCGACCACGTCGAACACCACATCGGCTACTTCGACGGCACGACGTTCGCCGCCGAGAACGAGGTGTACGCGGACTCCGGGTGGGACTTCTACGCCGCCCAGAGCTGGGCCAACGAACCGGCGACGGACTCTCGTCTGGGACTGGCGTGGACGAGCCACTGGGATTACGCGTCCGATACGCCGGAGGACGGCTGGAAAGGCGCCCAGTCGTTCCCCCGGCGGATCACTCTCCGGGACACCGGGAGCGAGATCGTGCCAATCCAGCGCCCCGACGGGGCAGTCGAGTCGAACCGCAAAGGCGTGCTCGAGGAGCTGAGCGACGAACCCCTTTCGCCTACCCACGACCCGTTGGCGGGCACCAACGTGAAAGGTGAGATGGTTGAGCTGCTCGCGACGATCGATCCGGGCACTGCTGACACTGTGGCCTTCGAGCTTCGCGAGGGCACCAGTCAGAAGACGCGCGTCACCTACGACGTCGGCGCGGAGGAACTGTTCGTCGATCGAGGCGACGCAGGCGCCTTCTTCGGCGACACCGACAAGGACGTCGCGAGTCAACCGGTGGCGTTGCGCGATGACGGGACTCTCAGGGTGCGCGTGTTCGTCGACCGGAGTATCATCTCCACGTTCGCCAACGACGGCAAGAAGACGATGACGAATCGGATCTATCCGGACGAGACAAGCGTCCACGCGACGATGACCGCAACCGGCGGTACGGCGACCGTCGAAAGCCTCACCGCTTGGGACTACTCCGAAGGACTTGTCGACGGCGCGACCTACCGCATCGAGAACCGCAACAGCGGGAAAGTCCTCGAGGTGCGGGACGGGGGGACCGGGGACGGCAACGCTGTCCAGCAGTGGGAGTGGTGGGGCGGCGACAATCAGAAATGGATCGCTCACGAAGTCAATGACGGCGTCTTCCGGTTCGAAAGCCACAACAGCGGGAAAGTCCTCGAGGTACGGGACGGAGGCACTGGAGACGGCGACGACATCCAGCAGTGGGAGTGGTGGAACGGCGATAACCAGCGGTGGACCGTCGACAGAACTCCTGACGGCCACTACCGCATTCGGAACGCCAACAGCGGCAGAGTGCTAGACATTGAGGACGCTTCATCCAGCGACGGCGCCCGCTGCGTGCAGTGGGAGTGGTGGGACGGCGACAACCAGAAGTGGAACTTCGAGCGACTCGAGTGACGGGAATAGCGGCGAGAGCGGGAAACCAGTAGACACTGGTTATTTGATCGGGTCCGGCGTACTGATCACTATCGAGCGGTCAACGAATTGCTCGCCATGATATCGCTAACGGTGCTCGTAGTGACGTTTTTACCAGTGGTGGTCACGGCTATGGGTAATTAGGAAATCGCCCTATCTCGCCGGCGTTTCTCTTGCGGAATGGCTCGGCTAAGCGACGGCCACCATCGCTGGACAGAACCTCGGAGTCGGGGACCCACAGCGGGCCGAACGCGCCGTCTGGATCGCGACCGGTCTCATCGGGCTGTCACGTTTGCGACGGCCAGCATCACCGACGTATTTCCGATAGATCGACCAGAGACAATCGTTCAGTTCACACGTGTAGTGACCGCATCAAGGGTCCAATTGGCTGTACTACTGATATACTATGTCTCGAGTATCGAGTTCTAGTACTCGAAATTCGTTCTGTTCTGTGATCCAATCGATAATTACTTGCCGTTTCCAATGCGGAGCGAATACTCATCTCGTCTCTTAAGCGGTTTGAGATGACGGTCTAGATTCTCCCCGGCCTCAGTCAACTTCGATCGAATTCAATCCTCTATATCGTTTGGAAGAGATTGCAGTTCTTTCTCCATATCAGGATGCAACAACACCGTCGCCATATATCGCTACAATTCCTCCCACTCGTTAGACTTCTTCCAGAAATAAGTTTATACCGTCATCTGAAAAGGAGGGTGTGAACAACCCACCGACAGGAAAAACAGTAACTGTCCTTCGTGTGGTGAAGTAGCTACTGCAACAGTTCCACAGGGCTGTAAGATTGTTAAACAGGATACGGTGGCTGATGGGAAGGTATAGATCAATTGCCGAAACTGCGGTAATCAGTTTCTTGCCTGGTATCAACTTGGTTGACAGAGTAAGACTGATTTGATAAGTTACATACGTAGTTACCGAACCGTCCGATCCAGTTTCAAGAATAGGTCTGAATAAAAATTGTGTTACTATCTACTGTTAAAGACAGTTCAAGATTCCAATAAGAAGCTACGAGACAGGCAGCATCGTCAAGAAATTTCTCCGAGTAGAGATAACCCTTCTCGAGTCCACCACCAATTGATCCAGAACCGCCAAGACTCGATGTTTATGGAGATATGACCAAGGATAGCAGAAGTACCGGACACCTATGCTGATCTGAACACAGGGTTCGATTGTGGATGATATCGGGACGAGGACCACCACATTGTACATTCGACCTAGGCCTCTACCCCGAAATCCCATAAGACGGTTTGTTCCTTCGAATAACCATGTGTGATCTAGTGTTTGTAGGAATGTACCTCCCGAACTTGTAAATGAGTGCCCCGATATTTGATATAGCATCATTTGGTTTATTCTATGCGAGGCCGACAGCACCACTATACCGCTTATTTTGTTTGTCTACATGAGACAAGTTGGTAAGCGATAGTATTATATGACTGTCAAAAGAAGTGAGGCATACGAAAATGCGGATCTTAGAATGCACCCATACCGGAGGAAACGGGCTTCCCGAGCGGGTGGGACGATGAATCTCAAGTATAGGAAAGTGGCTATCCATCAAATCGCACACTGGACGCAGAAGCGTTGTTCACGATCATGAATCCCGTGGAGGAACAAGGTGGACCAGCCGAGAGTAGCAAGGAACAGATCAACTGGTCGCGGAAATCGTTCGAGGACCTCCAGTCGTTCTGGAACGCCCACATCGAACCCGATCTCGCTCGAGACGGCCCCAATCTCGACACCCGACCGACCTACGAGGAGATCACTGAGGCAGGCTACTCCGGGATCGCACGCACGCTACGCGAACACCACGATCTCACACTGTCGCAGTTCCTCGCGACGGTCGGCTATCCGAATCCCGATTCCGACGCTGACGAGGACTACGACTGGGGGATCGACGCCGATACCACGATCCGCGAGCTCGAGTTATACCTGAACACCTATCTCGATCGGTCGGGGCACTCGGACAGCACGATCACCTCGAAGCGCTCCCGGCTCGCCCGGTATGTGCGAACCTACGCGGATCTGTACGGCTCGGCCCCGATCGTCGAGCGTGTTCGTGAGGACGATGTCCCCCCACGTGACGAAAAGCAGCGTGTTCGGACCGTCTATGATACCTTCAACGACGAACTCTCGAGTCCCGAATCGAAGATGAAACACGCGACAGACGTACGTGTCTTCTACAAGTGGCTCGAAATCGACCGTGACGCACCGTACAACCCGGCTCTTGGCGCACCCCAGGAAGAGAAGTGGGCGAAGGAAACGCCGGATGACGACGACCGTGATCCGCCTGCGCTCGATGACACACATGTCCATGCGATGGTCGACGTCTGTGAGTCGATCGACGAGCGCTTGCTCATTATCGCGACGTGTGCATGGGGCTCCGGCGCGGTGAGGTCGCCGCACTCTCGATCGACCAGTTCGAACCGACGAACGACGAGGGACGCTTCGATTTCGACGCAGAGGATCCGCGGATCGTCTTCGGCGATGAGCGAAAGAACGGACCAGGGCGCGTCTCGGTCCAGTACGGCCTCGAGACACTTGCCGACCGCTGGGAACAACTCGCCGATCGCGACCAATGGAACGGGTATCTGTTTCCGAGTGCGACCGCTGCAAGCGGCCACCGCACTCCGAATACGATCACAGCTCGGTTCAAGCGGTTGGCCGAGCGTGCAGGCGTCTCTATGCGCGAAGAGACGCCCTCTCCGCAGTATGGCCGTCGGTTCTGGTATCGGACGTACGACGACGCCGTGAAACGGCTTGCAGATCGTGTCGAAGTCTTTGCCGAAGATCAGGGCAGCGACGATCCTCACGTCGTCGTCACAAACTATTTCGGCGAGGAAGAGGCCCGGAAACGGCGGCGTGAATTCATGGGGAAACAGTTAGCAGCGGCGTTCGAAGAGGATTTCGAGCCAGCCAACGACTTCGAACAGGTGCATGCCGATGGATAGCGACGAGCAATCGATTTCGTCCCAAAATCGGAAGGCGGCGAGGGAAGCGGGGACTACCGATGGAACCTTGAGCATTTTCTCGAGTGGCTCGAGGTGAACTACGTACAGCGTAACGTCGCGACGGAACCGCTTCCCGAAAACGATGGCCGCCGATCGGGTGATCAATAGGCCTAGACCGACGACCATCGATTGCTGATTACGCACTACGTCGGCGAACGGGCACACGATGCTGCCGAGGAGAAGGGGTTCAACGCTATCTAGGAATTCTGCGACCGCGCGCTCGTCACATCCCTGTTACTACCGGTGTCGTGACGGCGAAATCTTTGCAGACCCGAAGGACGATCGATGGAACGGCCTCAGTGGGCGATATCTCGCTCGAGGACCGGCGGATGACTGTCCTTACGAAAAAGCAGATTGGTCCGATCGATCGCTGATGAAATAGGTTATAAACTCTATGTCGAGATACAGAAGGGACCACCCCGCTGGGAATGACTGGCTGGTGTTCCGACGTTTCACCTCCTGACGCTTTACGAGACGCTTCGAACGGGACTACGGGAGGAGCACGGCTGGTCATCCAGTGAGATCAAAGGGCTCTGTTGAATCGCTGTAAGGCGGTAGATTTCACTGTTTGACGGCACGTTTGATGTTGTAGACGACACACATCAGAGAAATTTCACGGAACTCTCGATACCAGCTACGCGCTCGCACGGCGTAGCCGAGCGAGCGCTTGACGGCTGAGTTGACGGTTTCGGCCATTGACCGCTGAGCGTACCGATCTTCATCAATGCGGGCGTTGTGTGCGTGATCGTACGGAGCGAAGATCCGGTGTTTGATCAGCGGGCGAATGTCGAGTTCACGGAGTCGTTCGCGGAGTTGTTGCTTGTCATAGCCCTTATCAGCGGCTAGAGACCGCAGATCGCCCGCGTTCCGGCGGGCGATCTGCTCACAGAGATCTGCGTCGCTGCCTTCTAACGTCGTCGAGCAGTGAAGATCAAGCACAGCTTGCGTTGCTGTATCGACGAGTTTGGTTACTTTGAGCGTCTGAACGCGATAATTCGTTCGTTGACAGTAGTGACGGCTTGCACGATCTCGTTCATAGAACGTAGCGTCGATCGCAGCGTGCTCAGAGAGGTCGTGTAGCTGCGCCGACTGGCACAGCAACACTCGACAAACGCTCATCTCGATCCGATCAAACGCCTTACACAGCGTAGATGGTGCGGGGAGATCGGCCGTATCAAGGCCGATCTCCCCTGTTATTTGCGGCATTTCCTTCAGCAGATCGATCGTCATTCGATAGGACGTATCGAGGTAAATCCGCAGACAATGCAGGGAAACGAGGGCATAGTCGGTGAATCCGCCGCCACCTTTCGGGGCGGCGGATTCGTCTCCATCGCCAGTAACGTTTTGAGCAATCGGCACAACTGCCCCAATGAAGCGGGAGATTTGGGTCATGAACAACTGAAGTCTCCCGCTTCAAGACCTTCGATTTAGCGAACCATTCCGCCGCTGTCTAGTGATTCAACACAGCCGATCAAAGAGTTCGTTGAATGCGTCGCCGTATCGATTCTCGATGAGTTGCAGGTAGCTCGACACCATCCGCAGCGGCTCCTGCAAGTCATGAGAGGCTACGTAGGTGAACTGTTCAAGGCGTTCGTTAGACACTTCTAATCGCTCGACTAACTCTTTCAGTTGCTGCTCGCGTTCTCTGCGATCGGTGATGTTTTGGACTACCCCGACTGCGCGAACTAGTTTCCCCTCGTTGTCGGAATAGATCTTCTTGTGCTGAGATCACGCATTCCTCGCCGTCAACTCTGATGATTCGGCACTCGAAGTCCCACTTATCTGTTTCTGTGACATCCTCCTCGGCGTAAACGCCGGGAGCCTCTCCTCGAAGAAAGATAGGCTTTTTCAGTCGCATTGAGGCATGCGAGTTGAGATGATCGTCTCGTTGAGCAATGTTGGTATCAAACGAGTTCCATGATGACCTTCGTTTCGATTTTTCGCAGGTGCTCACCAACCGTTCCCGCAGAGATATTCACTTGATCCGCAAGGTCGCGGAGGGTCGCACGCCGCGGCATCTCGTAATAGCCCTCATCGACCGCTAGTTCCAACAGCTCTTGCTGGCGATCCGTCAGCAGTGACGCGAGTTGGTGCATATCTGGGTGATACTCGCCGATCCCTTCGAGCGTAATCTGAATTCCGTCGGGGATTTCTGCGATTGCCTCTCGGATCTTCTTGTCCTCTCCAAGCATGGTTACCCGAAGCCCACCCTCATCGGTGTATTCCATCGGCCAGTCCACAACGATCTCATACCGTCGGAATATACTGAGGAGGTCGGTCATGAGGGCATTTGCTCGAAAATGGAGGTAAACAAGCCCTTCCGATGCCTCAGACTTTTCGCAAGCCAGCACATCTGGGTCCGCCTCCAGTACTTCCGTGCCCTGTTCGAAGTCACCACGGAGTTGGTACAGTCCGACACCAGTTCCGTCATCCAAGAGGTTGATGTAGTGAATTGCCTCACCATTCACTGCTTGATCGGTAGCACACTCACCGTTAGAGCAGCGTCCATCGTCGATCTGAGGAATGATGAACGTAATATATCTCATACTATCGATCTGTTCTTTGTGTCCATAGTGCCCAGGACAACTGTATTCAGCTGCTCTGTCTAGTAACGAGTTGATTGGGCTGCGTCTGTCGCGGGCGGTGCCGCATTGAATGAAAAGTATGCAGTATACATATTTAAACCTGCCTCAGATGTATGGCGCTATTGATATGCAGAGGTGGATCGTCTATATCACCAACTCATGCCGAGCAGAAAAGCTGAAAAAGCCAACACGAACCGGACGGAATCGAAACCGCCAACTCCCGGTCATCCGGTCGTCGACGCGTTCTCTGAGCGCTTTGACCTTACTGAGCATCGGCGGTATCTCGCACGCGATCTCAAGGGGGTGATACTGGAGCTCGGCGCGGGGAGAGGTGCAATGGTTCCATACCTGCAAACAGCAGTCAAGCGTGAACCAGCACTCCATCTGCATGCAATTGAACCGGATCCCAACAGACGGAGGCAGGCAAAGCGAACAGCCACCACCCATGATCTGGACATACATCTGCGATCAGGACGGGCTGAATGTCTTCCCTATGCGGACGATATGTTTGACGTGGTCATCGCCTCCGCGGTGTTCTGTACGGTACAGGACCCTTCTCAGGCCCTCAAGGAAGTCCACCGCGTCGTGAAGCCGGATGGCGAATTCCGGTTTCTCGAACACGTTCGGTCGGACGGTCTGCGTGGCTACGTTCAGGACGCGGTGACACCACTCTGGAAACGGGTCGACAACGGCTGCCATCTCAACCGTCGAACGGACGACTGGATTGCAGCAGGTCCCTTCGCTCTTGACGAGATCGAAACACTGAGTATCGGTGTTAGCCCGTCCAGACCCTTCGTGCGCGGAACTGCCACGCCAGTGAGTCATACCGAGACTGACAGCCGAATCGATAGGAGGGAGTGTGTCTCTTCGGCCATGTTGACATCCTCGAGTGATGATAGAGCTCAGGAGTCGTGCTGAAACATGAACACGAAAGTGACTATCTTGACAATCCTCGGCGCCATCGTGGCGCTTCTCGGGACGTTATGGTTAGTTCAAGGCCTCGGAATCATCCAGTTAGGTCCTATTTTGTGCGTTGCAGACTGCGAACCGATCGCTGGAAGATCAGCGCAGTGGACGGTCATCGGCATGATAACCCTGTTTGTGGGAACCGCCATTGTCTGGGCGGGACTGAGACGCGTAAATCAATGATGAATCCTATCCGTGTTTTCACCACGATCACTACCAGTTTTGAAAATATATCCTCTGCCAAACCAGTCTGCTGAATGTATCCTCTATATTCAGCACAGGACTTTTGACAGAATTCATATGGGTATGTTTGGGCCGTGCTGAATACAGGGCGCGAATGTGGTACAGACCGAGACGGGATCTGCGAGGGTTAGTGATCGGTAAGTACAGGTGAAGGCGTGAACGGAACAACTATAGACTTGTCCAATATCCGCTCGAATTGAGGCCACACAAAATCGACTTTGAGTGTCATTTCCGTATATGAAAGCGACAGAATATGAAGAATTCTTTGCTGTCTATAAGGATCCTTAGAATCTACCGTAAAGCGTTCTAAGTGGGAAATTCACAATATATGTCCGCTCCTAGTCTTTTTCTGCTTTTATCTATTACCATTTTCTATGCTTATCGTGGAGTATCGGACAGATGTCCCTCTTCTGAAAACTGCTTTCGAACACGCCCCAGAGATGAATGTATATCCTGAAGAAGGGTATATTGACGAGAGGACTCACTATATCTTCTGGGCTGAGGGCGGAGATTTCAACGCTTTCGAGAAGGGCCTCGATGCTGACCCGACGGTCACAAATTCGAAAATCTTGACCGAGCTGGAAACGCGTCAGCTGTACCGGGTCACATCTGCTGAACAGGGAGGAAGATCAGAGACACTCCAAGTTTGGCGTGACCTTAACCTTGTGCTGCTTGATGGAGAAGGAACTCATGACGGTTGGATGCATCGGATGCGGTTTCCTGACCGGGAGGCACTTACCCAATATCGCAGGTTTTTTCAAGAGCAGGGATGGCCTTTCCGCCTTCAAACGATTTATCGTGAGTCTGAAGCCCAGAATGATGTTGATGCATTGTTAACGGACAAACAGAAAGAGGCCCTTGTCGCTGCTTATGAGTTCGGGCATTTCGATATCCCGCAGACTGCATCGCAAACTGATGTTGCAGCAGAGGTAGGTATCTCTTCTCAGGCACTCTCTGAACGGCTCCAGCGAGGGATACGAACCTTGATTGAGGTGACAGATATCGCCCCATAGAACTTATACCCCAGAATATTCCCCCACCGAGGCGATGAGTCTGAGAGCATTCTTTCTCTGTATGACAACTCAAACAACGATCTACGAAGCAGTTGGGGCACCACGGCGTCGTGAAGTTTGTCAGTACTTGGTAACTACTGAGGATACCATGGTGTCGCTTGAGGAGGTAGCGACACATGTCGCCACGGACGGACAGACTGAACGCGATAGCCCCGTAAAAGATAGGGAATCCTATCGGCGGATTCTTATTGAACTCCACCACCAACATCTTCCGAAACTGGCCGATGCAGCCGTTTACAGTATAAGCCCGACCGGAAGTTAATGGATGCTGGGTCTAAACTACCGGCAGCTATCGAACTCATTGAGAGTATGCAGGAAGCTGCTGACAAGGCTTCCCCGAACCCATAGACGCCCTATCCGCTACATCTTTAATGGCCAGTACGCGTTGAGAGAACAGTTAGCTACGCACATATAGTGAGCGGGTGGTTCACCCGTCTCGACGTGAAACGAACGGCAACCCGTGCTGCATTCACCCTCTGTATGCAGCGCGGTGTTTTTGACAGATATCGGTAAAATCGAGTGTTGCTCCGTTAACTACTCGACCTGTACTTACCGCGATTTTCACGAGTGTTTTGAGGCCGAACGTGCTGTGATAACCAACAATCTCGAACAACGAATCTGGACGGTGGTCTCCAGACAGCGCGTATTTCAATGCACTTCGTGCTACTCTTGCTGGTGACGGGATTTCTCGAGAACTGAAAAGGACAGGGCCGACGATAGGAGGGGGCCTATCGCCGGCGACCACAGTGGGTTTGGTAGGTGGCTGATTGGATCTCGGTCTGTCGCATAGCGGGTTGTGCGACAGCTATCATGTTCGGGAGGACTATTATCAATTTCTACCCGATTCCCAGTTACTCAAAATCGTACTGTCTGTTCGAGCAGTGTCTCCCACTTGCCGCCACCAATAATGATCTGTTAGCCAAACGCCGCGAAGTGGCGTGACTGGATCACGTTCTTTATCGAAGGGATCGAGGTACAGGCACGGGGACTCCTACGAACGGACATTGAGGCTGATGGAGTTTCGGCGTGACTACGAACAACGGTATCCACACCAGAAAACGAGTCATCACCTCACACGAGAAGTATTCGACATGCCATACTTCACGGCTAATGACGTCCAAAACCGGTTCGATGTCAGTCGGCAAACCGCGTACAACGCATTGAGGTGTTAGTGTCTGTGGGAGTCATCGTTGAGACAACTGGAAACCATCGAAACCAAGAGTTCAAAGCAATCGATGTCTCCGACAGCCTCGAGGGAACACCCGATCGCTAGCCGCCATAGGTCCAGTGTGTCAGAGTCGTGGCGCTCACACAACCTACTACTCTGACCGTGGCTCGTACGTCGATTTAACAAAAGGAATACTCACATCGTGGCCTGCGACGTGGGCGTTCAGTTTCGCCGCTGCTGGGGACTCTCTGATCGCTCCGTCATCGTAGTCTGCCTCGGCGAACACATCGGTGATCCACCGCTTTCCTCGAAGGTTGAACTTCTGATGGTAGTCTTCAGCTACGTGAAATTGGTCGAGTTCTTCGAGACGCGTGTTGATCGTCTCTCGACTGAACTCATTCTCGTCTAGATACGATAGCAACTGTTCATATTGTTCAGCCGTCTCAGTGAAGAGTATATTCTGGTACTGGCGTTTCCCGGACTGCTGGTAGGGGTTGTGTTCGGTGAACGCTCGCTCGAGCAACTCATCGAACGAGAGTTGCTCAGGGTCGTACTCGAACTGTATGACTTCTGTGTGATCCCCGAGGACCTCATATGACGGGTCAGGTTTCGTCCCACCAGCGTACCCGACCCGCGTTCGCACGACGCCGTCCAACGCGCCGAAAATTGCATCAGGGCCCCAGAAACAGCCGAGCCCGAACGTCGCCGTCTCTGTATCTTCTGGTACCTGCTTATCGAACTCTGTGATGACTGTCGGTGTGAGCATTATTGGGGCCGCCGAGATGTGGTCAGCGTACGTTGGGATTCGTGCTGCACTCAATTAACCTTGTCTCAGCTCCTCGGTTCTCGCTTCACACATTCCACGTCGATCTGGCCAATCTTATTCCGACGGCCCGACTATGTGGGACATCCACACCCGATTGGAGGGACTGGCCGATTGTAGCTATCCAAGGGAACTATCCCCCGAACGGTCGCGCGTCCGCGAGATCAAACAGCGGTACCACGTCAGTCGTCGCGTAGTGAGCAAGCATTCGCTCGAGCTCACGAAATGTCTTCGTTTCAGTTGCGCCAGCCTCGAGCAGATCAAGATATCGTTCACCAACGATCGGAACGTCACCACCGACGAAATGCGGCTTCAATGCGTCTGTCGTATCCCGATGTGCGTGGTAGTGTTCTGTGTCGATATCGAACTCGGACAGCATCGTTCGTGGAACAGCTACATTGCAGTGCTCGCAGGTTTCTTCGAACTTGGTGTACTCGCCGAAACAGTCCCATGAATCCTCTTTCAGGTCGTCACTTTCAAGATCGTCTAGCAGCGTGTCCACGCGGTCGACAACACCCTCGCGCGCCCCCAGTGTCTCGCTAGCAACTCGAGCCCGACCCGAAAACTGCACGAAATCAAAATATTCGCCGTTGTAGGTGATAATCGACTCACCAGTACGTGATTCGAACCAGTCGATCGTTTGTTCGATTAGGTTAATCTCCGACGCCGGTCCACGGCCCTCACGGAAGAATACTTCATAGTCAATCTTCGCCTCAGGTTCGGGTTGATGTGCACAGCACAATGAAAACAACTCAAAGTGGTTTGGGTTCTGGAAGTCTGGACTTGCTTGTCCTCAAGTTGTGGGTTGATTGTCTCGATATCAAACGCAAATCGTCCACTAGACATAATGGTCTATTGCATCTATTATAACGTGATAAAACATTCCGTTGATAGGCAATCATCCCTTGTCACGTTCGAGAACGTTCACTCGGATCATTCGACGATCCGAATTCTACAGGCGGAGCAGGCCGAGTGCCTCGGGGCTTGACCCCGAGGGTGAAGGCCGTGCGCTCCGTTAAACGTGTTCCGTGCGCTCGATATACTGTTCAATCGTGTCGGTTGAAACATCACCCGCCGTCCCCACGTAGTACGATTCCTCCCAAAACCCACCACCCCACAGGTACTCCTCTAAGAATGGTTCGTGTTGCTCCCACATCTCCCGTGCCGTGATACTCTTGACCGTTCGTACAATCTCGCTCGGCGCGTGCTTCGGATGGGCTGAAAGGAACAGGTGTACGTGGTCGGGCGAGATGTGGAGTCGTTCGAGAGACTTCGTCTCTCGTGATCACGAAAATCTCCGATCTTCGGACGACGACAGTATCTCGTAGCTGTACTCGTCGCACACGTCGCGGAAACTCACTTCCACCGTGTCCTCGATTGGTTCGAGAATAGCGTGGCGGTATTTCGGACACCACACGAAGTGGTAGTTGACGTTGTACACCGTGTGATTCGACCGTTCCTCGCCCATATTGAGAACATACTTCCGATACAGTTAAGTATATCCAAAGGATATACATAGGTATGGCGAACCGCTTTGAAATCGACGGCGAGGAAGTTCTCGACGGCGAGGTCAAGCCGTTCGGGAATAGCGCCCACGTCACTGTCCCAAAACGCTGGCGTGGCGCGGATGTGAAAGTCGTCCGCACCTCAGAACCCACCGAACAGGACGAAGAATGACCGACGCACAGGCTCTCGTCAAGACGCTGGACTTCCAACTTAACATCCAGAGTGACAACGAGAGTCTGCTGTACGACGCCACCCTTGAAGCACGCTCGGTGTACAACGAAACCATCCGCCTCGCCAAGCAAGGCGTGGACTGGGACACCATTCCCGACCGCGTGGCTGACGACGCCGACCTCGTGAAGAATACGACTCAGCGCGTCGTCGCCAAGGCTCTCGGCGCAATGGAAAACTACTACGAGTACGACGACTTCGGACTCCCGGGTCACACCAAGGACGGCGCGTACCCGCTTCGAGCGAACTACGAGGAGGGGTACAACCTGTCGCTCACCGATGACGGTAACGTGGCGTTCCGCATCAGCGCGAAGCCGTACAAGCACGTCAAAGGTGTTCTCGAAGGGAGTGACGCTCACCTCGACATTCTCAAGACTGCGCTCACGAGTGATGAGTGGAAGATTGGGACTGCTGAAGCCCTGTTCCACGACGACACCGCTGAGTTGCACGTCAACGTCACCAACTCCGAGCAGACTGTTCGGAACAAGCAGGACTCACAAACGGTCGTTGGTGTGGACGTGAACGAGGACAACGTGGCCCTCACCGCGCTCTCAGAGGATGGCGTCGAAGACACGCTCGTTATAGACTTCCCCGAAATCAAGTTCGAGCGCCACCGCTACTTCACGATGCGAAAGCGCGTCCAGAACGCGGGGAAGGACAGCATACACGACACGCTGGAAGGGCGTGAGGAACGGTTTGTCCGTGACCGTCTCCACAAGGTGTCTCGACACATCGTGGAGTGGAGTCAGCAGTTCGAGAAGCCGTGCATAGTCTTTGAAGACCTCAAAGAGATGCGCGACAGTATCGACTACGGTACGCGGATGAACCGACGCTTGCACCACCTCCCGTTCCGTGCCCTCCAGTTCTATACGTCGTACAAGGCATCGTTCGAGGGAATCCCGACCGCTTGGATTAACCCCGAGTACACCAGCCAGCGGTGTCCGATGTGCGGACATACGGAACGAGCGAACCGGAACAAGAAGCGGTTCAAGTGTCGGTCGTGTTCTCATCAAGACCACAGCGACCGTGGTGCAAGCGTCAACATCGCCGTGAAAGGTGTGAAGAAACTCAATTGGAATGTACCTGCTCTCAACAGTCTTCCCGTTGTTCGGAAGGTGCGACGGCAGGCATCGGGGGCCGTGGACGCCCCGACCGTGACCCACCCGACCGCCCGAGGCTATCAGGCCGATGGTCGGATGGGAGTGTCCGACTAACCCACGGGAAGCCTCGGGGCTTGACCCCGAGGCGGTTCACCAGTAGGTAGTAGTATGACTTCGCAATTCAAAATCTCAAGTAAAAGACGTAGAAGGCGATTCGGAGGAAGCTTGGTTCGATACCATCGTCTTCGGTCTCTTTGAGTGCGATGGAGAGGCGTTCAGAATCGAATTCGTGGTAGTAATCGACGTCACCCAAAATCACCAGAGAATCCGGGACTACATGTCAGAGAGTTTCCGACGGTAGGACGTCTCTGGATACGACGTTGTCGGATTCCACACGACTTCTTGATCCGTGTTTACAGCGTTGTTTTTCGCGCCTGACTGGTGAGACGCGACGATATGTGCCTCGAGAGGGATTCGCGTCAACGCGATAGCGCCTTGCCCGATAAACACGGATATCCAAGCTAATTCACCGGGGATGGGAATGACCCAACATTGATGCCGTTCGATACGTCGGCAATGACTGACGTTCCGATAGGGCGCGTTGCAGAGCCGGAGGAGATGGCTGGTACAGTTGCGTTTCTCTGTTCCGCCGATCTCATATATTACCGGTCATACCCTCCCCGTCGACGGTGGTCAGGCGGCCGACTGACTGACCTCCCTACTAGTTTAGATTAGACGGTCCAGTGCGACGTTAGCCCGAAAATTCAGCAGTATCGGCGCTATTCTTTGGGTTACGTGCTCCTACTCGCTTCACAGGGGAGCGACTCGAGACCATAGAGGCCGCTCAACGGCTGGAGATTCGATAAATCTGCATCCAGCTGTTCGAAGCGCTCAAGTAGTTGCTTCAGGGCGACATCTGCTTCCATCCGTGCGAGATGTGCACCTAAGCAGAAGTGAACTCCTGTTCCGAACGCAGTGTGGCGGTTTGGATGCCGCTCGGGCCGGAATTCCTCGGGTGCATCGAAGGTTTCCGGATCGCGGTTTGCAGCACCTAACCAGAGCGTTACGACGTCTCCGGCTTGGATTTGCTGGCCGTTTAGCTCAACGTCCTCTATGGCGATACGTTTCAACGATTGGATCGGGGATCGATATCGAAGTACCTCTTCGATGGCCTGTTTATGGTCGATGTCTCCCGTGCGAATCGCATCCGTCAACCCTCGTTCCTCGAAGGACCAGATCGCGTTTGTGAGGAGATTTGTCGTCGTGATGTTGCCTGCGAGGAGGAGAAGAATACAGAACCCGATCTGTTCTCCTCGGGACAATTCCTCCGTGTTTGCTGCGAGCGTAATGAGGTCGTCGCCGTCGCCTCTTTCGCGCTCTTCCAGTAACTTCGCGAAGTACCTGCCCATCTCTCGTTGGGCCTGTTGCTGTTCCTGTTGCACCCGTTGCATCTCCTCTTGGGTGTCGTCTTCAGGTCGCGCAACGAGTGCATCCGACCACTCTTTGAACTGATTACGACGTTCAGCAGGGATTCCCAATAACTCAGCGATGACGATGATGGGAAACGGAATCGCGACTTCGTCGACGAAGTCGAACTGCTCCTCGCATTCGAGGTCGTCCAACAAGCCCTCCATCGTCTCCTCCACTTGCGGTTGATAGTCCCGTATCGCTCCTGGTTGGAATCTTTCGTCGACGAACCCCCGAAGTCGATTGTGTTCCGGTGAGTCTGTAGTGATCATCGTCTTCAGCATCGGCATATCGTCTTCAGTGGTGCTCGAGGACTCGTCGTTTTCCAAGGAGCGGTTAGCCGTAAACGCGTCGTGATCTTTGAGTACGAGATTGACATCTTCGTGCCGAAATACGTCCCATGTCTCTCGCTGCTCGTCGAAGTGAACCGGGACCTCTCGACGCATCTCAGCGTACCACTCGAATGGCGAGAGTTGCCCTTCGCGGCTTCGGATAGCTTCTGGTGGCTGGCTCACTCCGACAGCTGAATCGGGGGACTGCATGAGCTAATTGACTATTTAGTCAATCATAGTTCTTTTGGTGTCATATATAATGAATGTGCCTACGCTACTATATGGTGGAGGTGTCGTGATGTTTATGTTTATAGAGGGAGGTAGAAGTTAGTTCGACGAAGGGGCCGAAGACAAAGCGAATCCGACGCCCATCCGGCCAACTCTCTCACTAGCTTTCGTGGGAGATATCGTCTATAATTCCATTGATGATCACTTGAACTCGATCAACGGCAGTATCCCGGTTCGTCGTCGTAGTACGAAAGACGAAAAGTGAAGCAGCTGCCACGGCGGCGTGAAACGCTCGCCGTTCACGTCGAATCGACGGCGGTTCTCGATGAGGGACCATCGTTGACCGACCCATCGGTCTCAGTACACCGTCGAGCAACCGATCGACGACTCGAATCCATGGCTACCCTCAGAGCCGAACGAGTGAATCGACGATCGAACGGTGACCCTGTCGGACGGGTTCTTGAGGGCTTCCGTAGACACTGCTGTCTAGTCACTCATCGTTGCTTCGGTTCGACTGGTCCGCTGGCTGCCCGTCGTCGCTGGCCGTAGGCGCGGGCGAACTACTCCGTGATCGTCTCGGCGATCCGGTCGAGCTAACTCATGTGCCAGACCGACCTCCGCATACCTGTTACCGTTCGTGGCCCCGATGCTATACTGGGCGAGGAGTACCTCCAGATTCGACCGTTGGAGGTTGTTGTCTCAGTCGCCCGTATCAGTTCTCTCGTCCATGTATTGACTGGATATTCAGTCAGTTCCCATAGGATTTTCTCCTCTAAATGCGTATGAGGACCGTATCATCATCACCCTATACTGACCATTCAATCAATTTTTATAGCTAGCAGCAGTATGCGGTATTCAGCATGGCGGGTATCACGGAATCGAATCAGAATCGGAATCGATATCGAGCCACCGTCGAAATACCGGGAAAAGATCGGAAGCGATCACGATGACGCAACTCCCACCGTTCCTCGAGGATCCGGGCGGGACTCGTGGCGCCATCATGAGCGCGACGTACACCGCGCTCTGTAAACACGGGTACAGCGATCTCACGACCCAGCGGATCGGAGACGAGTTCTCGAAAAGCAAGTCGCTGCTGTATCACCACTACGACAGCAAAGACGACCTCCTCCTCGATTTCCTCGAGTTCATGTTGGACCAGACCGAGGAACAGATTCCTGCATATGGAGAAGGGGGCGCAGACGATCACATCGAGGAAATCGTTGACCAAACGTTCGGATTCGGAAACACCGCAACGACTACCGAGTTTACGCAAGCGGTCGTCGAACTTCGCTCACAGGCAGCACACGACGATGACTACCGAGAGTATTTTACCCGGAGTGATCAGTTCGTCCGAAAACACGTCGCACATACAATCCGGTCGGGGATCGAACAGGGCGTATTCCAGGAGGTCGACCCCCAGCAAACGGCGGCGCTCTTCCAGACCGTACTCGTCGGAACGATGCAGCTTCGGGTCACCAATGACGACAAGGACGTACTCGAAGACAGCCGTGCTGCATTCGAGCGTTACATTGAGGAATATCTCATCAAAGAGTAAACGGTGGCCGCTGACCGGCTGCACCACAGATCAGGTTGCTTCCACGCGTTCGAAGAGTGACGCGCCGATTACGACCATCACAATCGACGATACGAGGACGGCACAGAAATCGACCAGGACGGGAAACGACGACGTCCCGACCACGCCGGTCGTAAGCCGTCGACTCCGGAGGTAAGCGGATTGGCGTCCGCCAGATACTTACTCGATCTCCTCGGGAGCCCCGGAATCGCTGCGCTCTGGAATCCAAACCCCACGAAGACGAGGAACAGCAGTGGCATCGCCAGCGAGTCGGTGATTCGCGCCGGCGTCCGGAGAAACCGCTTGACGTCGCGCAGCCAGAGGCCGTAGATCGCCTGCCCGTCGACGAGTTTCATTCGTCACCCTCCGTGGTCACGACTCCCGATTGGTCGCGGGCCGACGCCCTACCAGACTCGAGCATGTCGCCGGTTCCGGTATCTCCCGCCAGTAAGACCGACCCCCTGGTCGTTGCTCTCCTGTGCGGTCAGCGAGAGGAAGGCACTCTCAACTCTACGACTTCGTGGCCGTTGATTGTGAACTGGTCCATGTACAATGTAGAGCGTATAACGGTATTGGTGGGCCTGTGAACCGGTCGTTACGGAGTGACTGGTACTAACTGGCTCAAAGAGACTGACAGCTACTCCGAACTCACCTATACTTACTGCTGAGGTTCCAAAACGGTCACCAAGAGGGCCCCAACAGAGCCACATCTCGGTCGGGAACATTCAAAATCAGACGGGCTTAATAGGTATAATAGGCAAAATAGCTACCTATTCTACGTTCTTTGAGCTACACTCGAGGAAATGGAACTGTCTAATCTGAAAGCACGCCATATTGATGGCGAGTTGAGGGATAACAAAGGTACGTTAGAACCGGTGTGTCTTCGAGACTAATTACGATATTCGACAACTGATCTTCGAGTTCTTCTGTCGTCCACGAAAAGCACTGGTTCAGTGATTCAAGATGAACGAGGGAATCGGTTATCACGCCGCTGTATGACGGTATGCGACCGCCGAGTTCGGCCTCTAGGTACGATTCGAGGTCCCGTGTCGAGACATCTAATCCATGGTCACGAGCGCGTTCAGCGAGCGCAGCAAGTTCCTTCTCGAGGTCATCAGCAATATGCCAGCTCGATGGCCCGAGCAAGTACCGTGTCTTCTGTTGTGAGCAGAGGCTCGTCACCGTAGTGTTCCTCCTGCACCCGCGGGAAGAGATACGTGCGGTCGAGTGTGCTTATGTGGCCCGGCACCGTACGTCCAGCCAACATGGCCGACATCTCCGCACACTCCAAAGCCGACCGCGAGGAAAACCCCTTAGAGAGGCAGCGAGAGTAATGGAGTTGCTATCACAGGAAACCCGACACAGCATCATTCAGGCACTCCTGGGACACCCGGAAACCCTCGCGTCAGCGGCTGAAATCAACCATTTCATCCCGAGTAAATCGAAAAATCCGTCGAAGAGCAGCTGGATGTGCTTGTGGAAGCGGATATCCTTGGGGTCTACGAGTATCCCCCAAACAAGGAAAAGCGTGGCTTGCCGTGGGAATTCTACGGCTTTACCGAGTATGGTGTCGATATCCTCGGGGATTTCAACTATCTCAAGGGCGTTCCAATGGCGCGAGCCGTTCACCAAAAAACACGAAAGCCCGAGAAAATTGAGCGGCACGAAACGGCCCCACGACCGCCCCTCCCAGAATCAGTCCGTGCAACGTTCCGACTCGACAGAGAAGCGGAATAACGGAGATTGTCTGCCACTCGTAGAAATCGCAGTGGTCAGTTCGGGTACGCAGTTCCCGAAATCGCTGACTCAGTTTCAATCTGTCCACGTGTACTTCGTCCAGTTTCGCTGATAGACTTGAGTCCGTCTTGTTCTTGCTGACGTACTCAGTACAGTCCCGGATCACTTGAGATCGGTCTCAGGTTACCGTCCTCCCGGTCGAGTGAGAGCTACGGGTTTCACTCGAGTTTTTCGGCGACTACGACTATCTCACACTCCACGGCGTACGTCAGTAGTGGAGCCGTCTTCTACACGCTTACCGCACTCGTGATGATGAAACTATATTTCTGGTATCGGTTGTAGTGGCTGCTGATAGGTACAGGCGAAAGAGATAGCATGCCATCAAATGAGCTATTCAAATTTTACTGAAATCTTATTCTTCAGATGGTCGTTCCTCTACAGCTGTAATCGCAGCTTCCAGCCCCGTAATTGACATCCTCCCCGCCCTGAAGGGCGAGGATTCCCGACCGCGTTGGGATATTACGGTTCACGGTTAGAAACCTGTTCTCGTGGGGCGAAACAGCCCTCACTACGGTCGAACAGGTGAACCGCTGGCTGTGCCAACCAGCCGTTATCCCTATCACCGCCATCCGTGGCGAGACTCGGGAGTACCTTTTGCCGAATGTTCTCCGCGCCGTTCACGTCCGCGTTCGCAACTGTATCGCATTTCTCACATACGTACAACCCGCGTTCAACGCGCTGATTGTCGTCTGTGTGGCCGCACGCCGAACACGACTTTGACGTACCGCGTTCCGACACCAACTCCATGTTGATGCCTTCCGCTTCCGTCTTGTAGTCGAGAAGCGTCGTGAAGCGGTCGAACGCCCAGCCGTGTAAGTCGAGGTTGCCGTGGTCGCCCCAATTCCGAGGTTCGCCGTTCTCGTCATCTTCTCGGATACCGCCGAGGTCGCCAACGACAAGCGTCCCGACACCTCGTTCGACACACTCCTCGACAATCGCTTTCGAGAGTGCGTGCAAGAAGTGCGTCCGACGACCCGTCCGCTTCCGGTCAAGGCGGGTAGCCTCACGGGACGAAGAATCGTCGCACTTGGCTTTCATCTTAGTGAAGTAGTATTCGTCCTCTTTGAGTGCGCCACCGGGGTACAACAGGGAGTCACCGCCGAACGAGACGGCGGCGAAGTTGCAAATCCCGAGGTCAACACCAGCCACTTTGTTGCCCGGCGGTTCCGGGTCGATAGTGGTGCGACAGACGAATTGAAGCCGCCATTCGTCGCGCTTATAGACGGTGCGAACCTGTTGAATGTCCCACTCGGTCAGGTCAACATCGGGACGAGTCTGGTACTCACAGAGGATGAAGTCTGAACGGTGTTCTTTGAGGTTGCGTCCTTTCGATAGACGAACACGGGTAAACTGTGCGTCGTGCTTGAAGCCAGCCGCTTTGAACGACACGGTAGAACGTGGGTGGGAGTCTCCGTTTTTGCGGTAGCCGGGCGGTCGGGCACGGTCGTCGCCGTTCCGACGCTTGCCGAACCATCCGTTGAACGCTTCAGCGAGTTCTTCGAGAACGCGCTGACTGGATTGAGAATGTAAGTCCGTGTAGCGTTCGTGGCCTTTGAGTTCGCCTTTGAGTTCCCCGTCATCGGGAATCTCGCCCGTTTCGTCCCACTGTTCTTGTGCGTAGTAGCGACCGACGTTCCAGAGTTTTGAGGCGGCCCACCCGAGTTGGTCGAGGTCGTCACGAACCTGTCGCTGGTTCGTGATGGTGGCCTCGAAGGTTCGGATGGTTCGACTCATTTCTGGCTCCATAACTGGTTATGAACAGTGTTTTCTTAATAGTGTCGGTTGGCGTGGAATATCCGGCCGTGTAGTCAGCGGTGGTTGGCGTCATACAGTGACGGCGCGTATCCCCGCCCTAAAGGGCGCGGTTTTGCGCCTGTTCATCCCATAACCCGTGAACAGCAAGAAATAGACCACCAAGGAACAACACGCTTAGGTATCCATCACCGCATTCACCCGAAAGAAGGTGTTTAAGAAGGGAGCAGCCTACTGCCACAGCGCGGTATCCGTGTAGTTCACGAACCGGGTAATCTGGCTGTCGCGGAGCTCGTAGACATGCGCGAACGGGCTTTCAATCTGTTCGTCTGCCTCGGTCGTAACTCGGAACATGCCCAAAGCGACGACCGTATCATCACCGTCAATGAACTGATTCGGTTCGACCCTGAAGGTTTTGAACTCACCCATCGCTGGCTGGAAAACGTTCTCTAGCACCGCAGTAGGGCTTTGGTAGGTCCCGGGAAACGGAGAGCCGTCTGGTTCGGTCCATTCAATGTCATTAGCCATTATCGCCAAGACCGAGTCGATATCACCCTCGTTGAAACCGTCGTACACACCTTGTACTATTTCGACGTTACTTTGTGGAGTTACTGCCATTATCCATCACTATCTATAATGAAGGTCTCGTGGGGGCATAAAGCTACCCTGTGCCAGACACTGTTTCGCTCAAATAAACCAACAGCACTTCGGGGAATTTCACTTTACCAGACTATAACCAGAGAGAACTCAAATCACTGACAAAAAAGACAAACTGGCGGAATAGGTTGTCCGAACTGATTTGGATTAAAAATGGTTCTCTGGTTAGTGGTTGATGGACCGATCCTCTGAGCTCTTAACTTATTTCCATTCGACAGACGATGAATTATGGATTTTTATCTCTTCCTCATCTTGAACTAGAACGGTATATCCCTCATACGTGAATTCAACAGATACATCAGAACTGTGCCTTCTTGAGTGGTCTATCAATTCCTCTATAATGATTGCTGATGATCGGCTTCGTCCTGATGGCGGGATTGACGCGTTAGATCCACCAACAGACATCATGGATGAGGAAACGCTTGAGTCAGAGCTGCTTACCAAAACATACCGAAATTCGAGACAATCAAATATTTCAACTCAGTCCATTACAAAATAGCCTCTCGAGAGAACTAATCATCTGAAGATCCAACTGATTCCCCCAGCACAGGAGATCGAACTTCCGGCCCCAGACTCCTGAAGTGTGAACGAGTGTGATTGGCCACGGCTCCCACAGGTGACGGTGCGGGAGGTGGTGTGTTCTCGTTTAGGCCCACGCTCGTCAATGTACACCGTCACATCCCCCTGTGACCACCCATTAACGACTCCGTGTTTCGTCTCGTCGGATTCAACGACGAACGTCTGTGCGTTGACTCCCTCATCAACAAGCGTCACGTTCTCGTAGTACCCGGGCCAAACGAGGTCCTCGTACGTGACAAGTCTGCGATCTCCTTCGTCAGTTGTCACCTCAAAGTTGAGATAGCCGGCTGTGTCCTTGTCGGAGACGGTATACACCGTTACATAGTGGGTCTCGTTGTCTTGGTTCTCGAACGTGACCGTCGGTTCGGGCGTGCCAACCGCGAACGTGGTTGCGGCGAGGAGGATGCAGAACACGAGAACTCCTCCGAGGAGGAGAGAGCGACGGGGTGCCATAATTCACGATATCTTCTCTCAAATAAAATCCAACCTTTCCAACCGAAACTGGACGCCGGATCGTTGAGTTCTCTCACAAGATCGATAGAACCAATTAGGCGGAGTGACTGGTAGAAATCGGACTCGAATGCCCTCCAGAAGACGTGTCCTTACCGGAGCCGCCGCTATCACGGTCGGCGGGTGTGTCGCTGCCGTCGCTGGAACGCCGGCAGAGACGACCACATCGGAACGCGACTGGCTAATGTCCCAATACGACCCGGCGGGGACCGGACACAACCCGAACGTGACGGGACCGACATCCGATGTTGAACCTGCGTGGGTCTACAACGCCCCCTCGTGGTTCCATGGCGCGAGCGCTCCAATCCGGATCGGAGGCACCCTCTACGCAGTCGGAACAGGCGTGGCCGCGGTGAACGTTGAGGACGGGTCCGAACGATTCGTTCGACGAGGTCCGTACACGTCCAGTTTCGCCGTCGCCGACGCGGAGCCGTATCGAACACCGACACTCGCCGTCACGTCGACGGGCGGGGTATACGGCGTAAACGCCGGCGGTGGGATAGACGTCCCAGGAACCGATCGTGGGATCGGAAGCGAACGCTGGGAGGGACCACCGTATGGGGAGTACCGGCCGACGATTGAGCACTCCCCGACCGTCGATCCGATCGCCCACGAAGGGACTGTGTACGCGCCTATCGTCGGGACCAACGACATCGCTTCGATGAATGCTAGCGATGGATCAGTCCGCTGGCGCGTAACCGTTGAGGAGGACGATGTCATCTCGGCCTCGTTCGGCCGGCCGACGATCAAAAACGAGATGCTATTCGTTGCTAATTGGCCAAACCAAGTCTCAGCGTACGATATCGATGACGGCTCGCTGCTCTGGGAACAGGAGCGTGCCGACCAGATGCAGCTGTGTACGCCGGCATCGGACGCTGGAATAATCGTCACGTCACGGACTGGTGTTGCGTTGCTTGACACCGACGACGGTGATTCCATCTGGGAACGTGACCTCGACGGGAATGCGACCGAGGGTACGGCGGCCATAACGGACGACACAGTGCTGTTGAGCGACGGCAACACTGAATTCCATGCACTCGACCTCGAAACGGGCGAATTGCACTGGTCGAAGGAGTTCCACGGCGAGACGCAACCGGTCGTCGCCGACGGCATCGTCTATGCAGTCGAGCAGAAGTCCTCACTTCACGCGTTCGACGTGGATACTGGAACAGAACAGTTCAGCTACGAACCGTCGGAGGTCCCGCTATCACCACCGATCATCGGGGATGAACGATTGTATCTGACGAACCGACGCCGCGTTCTCGCTCTGGAGGAGACGGCATGAACGAGATGCGAGGCACCGGACCGGGCGACGACAACCACTCGAATTCGACTCCAGAACGCTCTCCCGACGAGCAGTCACCACAAGGCGATAACGACCCGTCCGCGTTCGCGACGATCCTCTTCGATCTTCGGTCGAGCCCCTCTCTCTGGACACCATTCCTCGTCGCTGGGTGTCTGCTAACGTTGGTTGACGTGTTTCGAGAGCAAGACCCACTCCCAGTGCAGCCGCCTGTTTCGGAATCGACACTACAGATTACGTACTCGCTGTATCCAACGGGAGAAACAAGGATGAGCCGGTCGCTGGACGCGCTCATCGACCTGCCACTCGGCGAGTTCGCGTACGCCACTGGCCTTGAGTTCCTTGCAATCGGGGTCGTCGCCGCTGCCGGGTGGCTAACAATGACGCGTGCGAGCGAGACGGTGTTTCGTACACGGCGGTTCATTGCCTACGTTGGCTGGGTTTCGCTTCTGTCTCTCCTCGAGTACTCGGGTTCAGCAATAGATCTAGATTTCTCACCGAACTCATTGCTTGTCGCAGTCGCCGCATTCGCTGTATTAGCATTCGTCGCAGTTCGGCTGTTCTTCCTCCCCATCGCCGTTCTACACGCGGAACCGCTACGAGCCGCTCCGAAAGAGAGCTGGCAGCGGTCGCGCGGTCACAGTGTTGTGTTGTTCGCGCTGATCGTGGTATTCGGACTCGTATCAGGATGGCTCGCTGATCTCCCACATCTCGGCGTCATACTCAGCATGACGGTCGTCGGGACAGTTCACGCAGTTTCCCTCGTCATCCTGTACGACCAAGCGTAGACAGGGGACAAATCCAGTCATCGTTAACCCGCACTATTTGATGGGAGAGGGGAACGGATGATCGACGTCCGCCATCATCCGCGGGGATCTTCTTGTTCGTCCTCCCAGTCCCGCTGTTTCCGGTCTAAATCGCCGACAAATTCCTTGACGATCGTTTCTTCGGCGCGGTGGAGTACCCCGCTCACAGCCGATGGGTTGACGTCGAACCCCGTTGCCAGTTCCGTGAGGGTACAGCCGCGTGGGCTATCGTAGTACCCACGCTCGACCGCTTCGGTGATGAGTTCCTGTTGGCGATCCGTGAGCAGTTCGCCTGGATCGAGAGATTGCGTTACTGACTGTATTCGATACGGGATGCTAGCAGCCTCCATCTCTTCTGGAAATTGAGATGCCCGCTCGTGTGAGGCGGTGTGCTCGGCGGACAACCACCCGTCCTGCAGGTAGGCAGGAAATACTGGCAGGATTCCCGACGCCTGAAGCGCGCGATTCGACTCCGTTTCCGGAATCACGTACTGGAGCATGGCAGTCTGTGCATCGGGATGCAATACTTCATAGGTCATCTCCGGAGCGTCGTCGAAGTGTTGGATAACAGTTGCTGGCTCCGGCGTCTCGATTTTGACAAGCCCGAGGATCCCATCGTCCGTGGGGTGACTCGACAGTATTGTGAACTCCTCGTCGGGCAACTCGGTGGAAATCGCCGCTAGCGGATCTTCGCACGCCGTAGCGTCGAATGTGAGTTGTACGCGGGGCATAGTACCCACTAGTTGTGTAGCGATCCACTTAAATAAACAAAGATGATTACTATAAATATGACGAAACTCTTCTACTAGTCGGCTATGTCAGAAACGACTGACGCCGCCATCGTCGGTGCCGGTCCGGTGGGACTGAGCGCCGCAGTGTTCACCGCGAAAAACGGCTTTGACACCCCGGTGGACGCCGAGTGAACCATGCTCACGCTTGTCGACACCCGACTCTCAGTCGCCTCGGAGTGATCCAAGCACGTTCATTCGATATTTGGTCTCGATAAACTAGATGTTAGTGAACAGAAGGGACGAGCCGTCCAGTGCTACCTCCATCTGAGCGAGAACCGCTTGGCTTCCTCATGCCAACCGATAAAGGACCGTCTCGTGGAGGAGAAGGTGAAATCGGAACGGGATCTATTATCGTGCCTCTCTGAATTCGAGGTAAATTGAACGCTGACGAACCACCCTCACAAAGACGTACGGCTATGGACGTCCCGACATAGTTGTGAATGTATTCACCCGAATCTCCACAGTTCGTTCGCCCATCTTCTCCCACATGGCACCACTAATGCCCAACGAAACGGAACCGTGGACGAACAGGCCACGAGCACTCGTGCTCATCCGTGTGGCGATACCGGAGGAGACTGAAAGCCGATGACCGCTCTCTCACTGAAATTCTCGTCGTACAGGGAACTGTCCGGGATGGTCGAAAGTCGATCCATCCTGCCCGGTATGTCACTGACCGATTCCACGAGAAGGGCCACGACGTCGAATTGTTCGACATGAAGGACTACGAAATTCCCTTGTTCAGGAACCGGCGTGACGCAGTCAGCGACCCGCACCCTGACGTGGACGAGTTCGGCCAGAAAGTCGAGGCGGCGGATGCACTCGTCATCGTCGCGCCGGAGTACAACCACTCGATTCCCGGCACGCTGAAGAACCTGCTCGACCACCTGTTTCCCGAGTACGAAGACAAGCCATTCTCCTATGTCACCGTATCAGCGGGTGGATTCGGCGGCGTCCGTGCGCTGAGCCATCTCCATGATATCACACTGGAGTTCAACGCTCACCCTGGGCCTGATCTACCCGTCTCGAATGTGCGTGATGCCTTCGACGAGGACGGGACCCTCATCGACGAGACATACGAAGATCGGTTCGAGGAGTTCATTGAAGCGGTCGTTGACCATGCCGAACAGTTCGTCCCATCTGCTATCGACACCAACCCGGAGACGAGTGCATGAATCCAATTGAATCCACCGTCAGTGAATGGCCCGGTGTGGAAGTTGATTCCCACGACCGTGGCGGTGGGCGCGAGTTTACCCTCGCTGGACGGGAGATTGGCCACGTTCACCGTGGCAAGCTCGTCGACATTCCATTCGCCAAGCAAATCCGTGATATCCTCCTCGCGGAGGAACGAGCCGAAAAACACCACGTCATACCTGATTCCGGATGGGTGTCCTATCGCGTCCAATCAGACGAAGACGTCGAGGGGCAGTCTGGCTCCTTCGCGTAGCCTATCTCTATCACGTGATTACGATACGGAAGCGTGAGGAGGGAACCTCCGTGGGAGACGCGGTCGATATCGACGCGGTACTCACTGAGTTAGATATGAGCGACGCGTTAGAAGACGTGTTCAACGAGGCCAGATCCGCATGAGCGGCGAGACGGAACTTCCACACCCGCATCTCGCCCAGGGAACGCTGTTGCTCGCCAGCATGCTCACGATCATGGCGGGAGCGACGATTTCCCCGGCATTACCCGCCATTCAGCGAGAGTTTGCGAATGCGCCGAACGCGGCGGTGCTCGTTGCGCTCGTTCTCACCATGCATGGCCTGTTCATCGCGGTCGGGGCGCCCGTCATCGGTGCGCTTGCTGACCGGTACGGCCGCCGGTGGTTGTTGCTGGTCTCGATAGTCGTCTACGCGCTCGCGGGTGGCTCGGGGTTCGTGCTCGATTCACTGGTGACGATTCTTGCCGGCCGGGCTGTACTGGGACTGGCCGTCGCAGGCGTGATGGTGACGGTGACCGCACTGATCACCGACTACTACGAGGAGAACCGCCGGGATACGATCCTCGGGCGACAGGGTGCCTTCATGTCCATCGGTGGCGTCGTTCTGTTGCCGCTCGCAGGCGTGCTCGCCGATATCGGCTGGCGGGTTCCCTTCCTCGTCTACACGGTGGCGTTGGTACTCCTCCCGGCAATGGCGTTCGCGTTGCCAGAGCCGAACCGCCGCGAACCCACGGGAGAGCGCTTGACGAGTATCGATGACCTTCGCCGGACGCTCGCTCAGTTCCCTCTCGGAACGCTTGCGCTTATCACCGCGCTCGGGTTGGTCGGCCAGATAATCTTCTACGTAATCCCTGTTCAGATTCCGTTCTACCTCGAAACACGGACGGGAGCAAATAGCACGATGATCGGCGCTGCGTTGGCGGTGTCGACGGGAGCCGGTGGGGTCGCCTCGCTGCTATATGGTTGCATCCGTCGGTCCCTGAGTGTGCTCGGTATCGTTGCGCTCACATTTGGATTCATGAGTATAGGGTATGCCGTAATCGGGGTGAGTGGGACGGTTCCCGGTGTTGTCGTTGGTCTGGCGGTCGCAGGTGCTGGGAGTGGGTTCCTCCTGACGAATCTCAATGCATGGATCGCGGCGGTCTCCCCGGAATCGGTTCGCGGGCGGGCGCTTAGTGCCTTGACGAGCGCGTTCTTCCTCGGACAGTTTCTCTCACCACTCGTGGTCCAGCCAGTAAGCGATACTCTGGGCCTTGGAACGACGTTTGTCGGGTCGGGGTATTGCTGGCGGGCGGAGCGATCGTGTTCGCGCTCGCAAGCGTGTCTGTCACGCCACCTTCCAAGTCGGATCCCGAACCCGCCACGCAGCAACAGTCGATGACTGAACAGCCAATTGACCAACTCGACTGATGGATATGAACATCGGCTCTATCTAGTTACGCGATTCTGGCATAGAACGGCGTTTAGCGGCTGTTATGTCTTCAGAGCTGATTCCAGAGATAGCTTCCCCTCGTGAGAGGTGTGCTGAGACAGCGGAATTTCTGCCGCTTGTAGAAAGAGCCTCGTTATGTAAGATTCATCATAGTTGTTTCACAGTCAATATCGCAACGTCACTGTCTTCGAACCTTGCGGCTTTTCGTATATAGACCGTGCCGTTGGATATACAATAGCGCACCTTTTCGCATATATATGAGGAATACGAAGATATATTGAGCGCGATCACGTGCAATCAGATATGACCGAGTTCGATCCGGTTCCAGAATCCGACACTGCTCGGCGACGGTGGCAAGAGGGCACGGATACGTTTGGTCGTGTCTACGACGCTGTCCTTGGGGTTACGTCGCCCACTTCGTACACTGAAATCGCAGAGCTTGCGGACTGCTCTCCGAACGCCGCAAAAAAGCATCTCGAGCGTCTGGCCGAGATGGGTATCGTTCGAGCAGACCGAGAAAATTCCCCCGCCCAGTACCAACGGAATGATGGCTATCTCGAGTGGCAGGATGCCAGCCGAATTGCAAATGAACTCTCTATCGACGAGATTATCGACCGTGTAGCGGCGCTTGAAGAGCGTCGCACGGAGTACGAGGACCAGTTCGGAACTACCGACCCAACAGAGGTCTCCGTGTTCGATCACGATGATCACGAGGCAGTCCACAAACGAATGACTGCGATCAATGAGTGGCAAGGCACTATTCGAGATATTCGGCTGTACGAACTTGCTCGACAACTCTCCCAGAACGATGGGCATCTAATTCCAGCCTGAATGAGCCTGCCACCAGAAGATTCAGCGCCTGACTCGACAGGGCCCCCAGATCGACAGACATTGCGATTGCTTGAGCGACATCTCGCATCGGATTCGCTCGTCGCCGAGACAGCATTCGACCCAGATTCCTACGAGCCGCGACTCCTCAACGTACTCCTTGATGCGGAGCGATATCCGGAATCGATAACAGCGGCCCGACTCGACATCCGGTGGTTCCCGACTGGTGATTTCTCAATCCATTATGTCGAAGAACACGACGAAACGGAACAGTGGGAATGCCGCTGGGACCGGCATCCAAACACGCACAACACCCGGTTGCATTTCCATCAGCCACCGACTGCAAACGAAATCACCAATCTCGAATTTCCATCGCTCCATCCGCTCAAAGTGTACTCGATGGTACTCACTGCGATAGAGCAGCGTCTTGAGACGCTCTGGACCCAATGAACTTTGAACTTGATCAAAATATAACCCATTTCGTTTATGAAATTACCATTCTCTCTTATCGGCGGCATTGAACTCTGACCGTCGTTTGGAGGCACCGGGGAAGCCAACGCCACCTTTGAGCGTGATACAGAACGATAGCGCATACCCGCGTCTTCAGGCGCGGGTCGAGCGGTAGGCCTATCCGACCAACTGTCGTAGATGGCCGGAACGGATTTCCCTCAAAACTGTTTAGTGTGGTGCGTCGTAGCATAGAGTGTGACGAATACCGTGAGATGCCGTTCCTGAACCACAAAGGATGGCGAACCAGCGGTGGTTCGCACGGCGATGACATGGTATTCGACGGGGCCTGTTTGACCGGGCCACAGCCCTATACAGGGGAGGAAACGAGAGTTCCCCCGGTATGCTGCCGGTTCCCCTTGAGTGCGGGCTGGAACCTCGAACGCCACACCCGGCGGAAATCAGATGGGCGGATTCCACGCCCTGAAGGGCGTGGAGGAGGTCAATGACGGATTGTTTCGAGAGTTAGTAGAAGCCAGATACGAGCAGACATATCTCACTGTATTAGAATCCAGGGACGTCAAACTGGGCAGTACTCGTCATAAGCGGCGTGCTCACATGGGGTTTTCCGGTACCGATCGTCCACATCACATCCTCCTGTTAGGAGCAGCAGCACTGGCTGCCTTCTTAGTGATGGAGGCACAGCGGTATCGCGGCTACGATCTCTGGCGTGGCCGTGTCCGCACGCTCCAGAAAAACGCCTTTGAGTACGGATTAGACCCCTCTGAAGACATTGATGAGCTGGCATGGCGGCAGAAGCTGAGCCAAGACTACCGCACACCAGTGATCAAAATTACCTGAGAAGAAGCCATTGCGCACCGGCTCCATCGCATCTACCTCCTCCTTTTCGCAGTGATGTTGGGGGCATGGCTGATTCACGTCACTGCCTCCGCATCAATGTCGTGGCCGGCAAGCGCCGCTATTGGAGCAGTCCCCGGTCTCTTCATAGTGCGTGCATCCGTAGCTCGCGGAGGTAGGTATTTATGATATGGTAACATGGTTCGATGTGCATCGCCATGAAACCGTGCCACAGCTGTCAGGCGGTCATCGACGAGTACCTCTTGGATAAACAACTCGAACCCCTGCGCGACCTCACAGTTGACGACTTCAACGTCTGTGCGGACTGTGCGACCATCGTTGCGGATGCATGCGTGGAATGCGGCAGCGCGGTGTATGTCCCTCGAAGCGAATCCGTCACCCCCGATTATTGCCCAGCGTGTCGTTCTGACCTCATAGACCGCACTGGTCACGATCCCGGCTGGAATTGTGATCTGACGTCTACCTGAACGGCAACCCCACCTCTCGAGCAATATTTCGTGGCACAGCCATTCAACAAGCAACTGTAGTGTACGGATGGTTCACTGAAACGTTGTCTGACGGAGTGAATCTCATTCAGAGGCTTACTGTCGTCGCATTTGGGATTCAAGAGAAGGCCCTGGTATGCTTGAGTCTGCGCCTCGCTGTCATTCGAGAGAACAAAAGTCTCTCGTGACTGAGCGAATTGGAGCGAAGCGGAAACGGAGCTTCCGCGAGGTCAGCGGGACGTCCGTCCCGTCAGAATTCGCGAGGTCGTCGGCGTGGCCCGAAAATCTTCGATTTCGGCATCACGAACGATCTTCGCACCGGCTGCTCGAGGGATCTATGATCCCTCGCCGTCCGCGAAACCGAAGAGTTCGCTTGATCGAGTGCCACCCAGTGTCCCGAGTGTGACGGGTGGGTCACTACCAACCCAATCGAAACCGTCTGTGAGGACTGTGGGCTCATCGAGGCGGAGCAAATTGACCATGAACAGGTGTGGCAGACGTACGACGATGGCGATCAAAAGTGGACGGTCAAGCCGTTATACCGGCTATGTGGGAAACAACGGCTGCCCATCTTTTTAATGAAATAAATATGGAGGAGTGGAGTCGTGAATCAACACCGGGTCACCAGCTCGGAACGCGGCGATCGCATTGTCAACGTCGGTTGGCGACTGGCGACTACTCACGGAGAGAAATAGTTCTCTTCCCGCTCTTTCCAAGGGCGACAGTTCCGTTTCCCGCTCGAAACGACTCATGTTGCCGGCTCGATGTTCTGGTTCACGTGGAAGAAGTTCTCGGGATCGTACCTCGCCTTGATTTCCTCCAACCGCTCGTAGTTGTCGCCGTAGGTGGCTCGAATTCGATCCGATCCCTCTTCCATCATGAAGTTGACGTACGATGCACCGGCCGAATGCGGGTGGACCGCTTCCCAGTAGTCTCGGGTCCACTCGGTGATCAGGTCGCTCTTATCCGGATCCGGATCGACGCCGAAGATGACCATCGACCAGGTAACATCACGATGGGCCCATGCGGTTTCGTTCCCGTCTATGTGATGGACAGCCTCGTCGATTGGATAGAGGTGCGTCCCCGACTGTGGCGTCGGCACTTCGGCGAAGCGCCGATGTTCGGCGATGACATCGTCGGTCAGTTCGTGCATGAAGTCGCCCTTCCAGTACCACTGGTCACCCGGCGGGAGAAGATCGTCGAACATGCTCTGTAGCGCCGGGTACGGCATCTTCTCGACATGTTCGAACAGCGGTTCGGCGATATCTCGAGCCGGTTGAATCACGTCTTCGGCCTGATCCTCCGGCCCCAGATAGCACCATACAAGACCACAGACCTTCTCGCCGTGGATCTCTTCCGGGAAGGGGTCACCCGGCACCTCGGCAGTAAGGTAGACGGCGTAGACGTCCTCCGGTGCGTCCGGCAACCATTCCCGGTACCAGCGCATAGTGTTCTCAAGCTCCTCGATCGGCCAGAACGTCGGCCCAGCGACGACCGTCTCGACCGGATGCAGCTGGAACTCGAACGAGGTGACGACGCCGAAGTTACCGCCACCTCCGCGCAGCGCCCAGAAGAGGTCCGGGTGTTCGTCCTCGCTCGCATGAACCAGTCGTCCGTCGGCCAGCACAACGTCTGCACTCAGCAAATTATCGATGGCCAAGCCATACTTGCGGCTCAGATAGCCATGACCGCCGCCGAGGGTCAGTCCACCGACACCGGTTGTAGAGACGACCCCGCTGACCGTCGCTAGTCCGAAGGCGTGGGTGGCGTGATCCACATCACCCCAGGTGCATCCGGGTTCGACGAGGACGGTCTTCGCCTCGGGATCGACGCGAATACCGGTCATGTTCGAAAGGTCGATGACGAGTCCGTCATCAACCGTGCCGAGACCGGCACCGTTGTGACCACCGCTGCGGATCGCAGTATCGAGATCGTGTTGACGCCCAAATTTCACGGCTGCGAGGACGTCTGCAACGTTGGCGCACCGAGTGATCAGTCGCGGATGCTTGTCTATCATCGCGTTGTAGATGGCGCGCGCGTCGTCGAACTCTGGATCGTCGGGTTGGATCAACTCCCCTCGGAGCGTCTCCTCTAATCGCTTAATTTCCGCGTCGTCTTTCGTTGCTGTTGCCATGGTTTCTTCCCTCTCATTCTCCCTTTTGGAGATCAGTTATCGAGCCCCAGCCACGTGTGTAACGTTAATTGAGGATCACACTAGCTACCACTGCGAGGACGAGATAGCTATCTAGTGGCATGACGGCAACCACTGACTTCTGTGCACACAATGCAGTACGGTCACTCACTGCACATGGGGAGTTCCCCGCTCTTCCGATTGCCTCTTCACTTGCACTCGTCTAACATGGAGTTTCGATACACCCTGCAGTCATTCGGCTGTGACATCCTCCCCGCTGTAAATTAGTACAGAGAGTATGATCCACTACATGTAGCACAATCTCTGAGTAAAAGGTTCTAACAGTTACTATAGTGACGCGATTCTGGCATAGACCGGCGTTTTAGCGGCTGTTATGTCTTCAGTGCTGATCCCAGTGATTGTTTCCCTCGTGAGAGTGCTAAGACAGTCAAATTTCTGCCGCTTATAGAAAGAGTCTCGTTATGACATACCCTCTATGGTTGTTTCACAGTCGACATTGCAACCTCACTATCTTCGAGCCTTGCGGCTTTTCGTATCTAGACAGTGCCCAGCGACTCGAGATATCCGTCGACTGGCGTTTGCAGAGTAGAACTACTTAGTAGACCGCGTGCTTTTATGACCAACGTCGTTACAGAGATAATAGAATGGAATCGTCCTCGCCGACTAACTCTGAGATCCAGACTCGAATCCATCAACAGGAAGTTATTGCAGAACTTGGCCAACAAGCGTTAGAGACGGACGATCTTGATCAGTTGATGCATGATGTGACAGTAACTGTCGCTGATACGCTTGACAACGAATTCTGTAAGATACTTGAACTCCTTCCCGATGGCGATGAGGTTTTTCTGCGAGAGGGTGTTGGATGGCGAGAAGGACTTGTTGGGAACGCGACAGTTCCGACTGATCTCGACTCTCAGGCGGGCTATACGCTTATTAAGGAGGATCCGGTCATCGTCGACGAACTACATAGTGAGGAGCGCTTCTCTGGACCAGAACTGCTCACGAGCCACGATGTCGTCAGTGGTATCAGTGTTATCATCGGTTCTGTTGAGGATCCATGGGGAATTCTCGGAACACACACAACTGACCACCAGGAGTTTACCGAACACGATGCTAACTTCGTTCAAAGTGTCGCAAATATCCTTGCATCAGCGATTGAACGTGCGGAAAAAGAACAACAATTGCATGAGCGTGAAGCGCATCTGAACGTTGCAACTGACGCTGCATCGATCGGTCTCTGGGTATGGAACATTCAAGAGAACGTCTTCACCGCGGACGAATTCCTTGCGGAAGCATATGGGATGGATTCAGAGGTAGTTACAGCAGGTGCATCAATAGAGACGTTCTTTGAAACCGTCCCCAAAGAAGACGAGGACAGAATCTGGAAACAGCTTGATCGAGCATTGGAAACGGGCGATTTCAGCGTTGAATATCGCGTTCGAAACACAGGCGGTGATCTCATGTGGGTTGTGTCTCGAGGAGCAGTCGAATTCGGTGATGAGGGTACGCCAATCCGGATGCATGGTGCCATCACCGATATCACTAAGCGCAAACGACGCGAGCAGATGATCAAGAAGAGAGAAGAGCGATATCGAGATCTCTTCACTTCGATGTCTGAAGGATATTGCGTTATCGAAAAATCAATTCACCGCCAGAGAAACCGCTTGACTTCCACTACGTCGAAGCGAACCCGACCTTCGAAGAACATACTGGTATCCAAGACGTCGTCGGAAAGACGCTCCGGGAGGTGATACCAGGAGAAGCCACAGAATGGGCCGAACTCTACGAGGATGTTGTACAGACCGGCGAACCAGTCCGGTTCGAACGCGAACTCGTGACACAAAAGCGTGTTCTCGAGTGCTATGCATTTCCAGTCGGAGATGAGACAGAAGACTTGGTTGGTGTGCTTTTCACGGATGTTACTGAACGGGTCAACCGCGAACGACAACTGGAGGAGTTAGTCGAACGGTTAGAAGCCTCTAACGAGCGCTTAGAACAATTTGCCTATGCCGCATCACATGACCTACAGGAGCCGCTTCGAATGGTATCAAGCTATCTGCAGCTCATTGAGCGCCGGTACGGCGACCAGTTCGACGAGGATGGGGAGGAGTTCCTTCAATTTGCAGTAGATGGGGCTAATCGAATGCGCGAGATGATCGATGGCCTACTTGCGTATTCTCGTATCGAAACGGAGGGTAATCCCCTCGAGCCAGTTAATCTGAATCTGACACTTGAGGACGTTCTTGATGACCTCCAGCTCCGCCTCGTGGAGAGCAACGCTGAGATAACTGTCGACGAAATGCCTACTGTTGAAGGTGACAGTGGACAGTTACGCCAAGTATTTCAGAACCTGCTAGACAATGCGATCGAATATAGTGGGGATGACCCGCCGCGCGTTCACGTCTCCGCTGAGAAGCAATCTGTAGACCGAGATGAACACATGATATCGGTCAGTGACGAGGGAATTGGGATTGATCCGAGATATAGTGATCAGGTCTTTGAAGTATTTGAGAGCATTCACGGACAGAATGAATATGGTGGGACTGGGATCGGACTTGCAATCTGTGAGCGGATCGTTGAGCGACACGGTGGCGAAATTTGGGTAGAGTCTGAATCAGGCAAAGGTTCAACATTCTCATTCACGTTGCCGGCAGCAAGCACCAGTCGCGAGTGAGCCAGAGATCCAAAACTAGAACCGAGCAAGATGCCTTCTCTGTTTTTATCGTCAAAATCCCTGGTAAGCAGCACCAATCCGAACTGGGAGTCTAATTCGTCGTGATAACCACATTCAAAGTGACATTCTCCCCGGCGTAAACAGTAGTTCCGAATATCAAAATCTGTGCATTATTTATTTTCACCCCGTTCCGATTGAATTGGCTGCTCAGTACAGGTGAGTGAATTACCCAAATTGAGTGGAAGTCTGGTTGCCAAATCGCCACGGACATGGCGTGGGGCAAGTGCGACGCCAAAAGCGACGTACAACCCCTCGCCTACGACGACGTACGCGAACACACCGCCCTCGGGAGTCAGCACTCGATTCTCGCCACCCACCAAGCCGCCCAAGCCATTACCGGCTGTATCGAACGCCGGGCCAAAGGCAAGAAAGTCAGCAAGCCGATGTTCACCAGCCCGACGGTGAAGTACGACACCCGGACCATGACGTTGTTCGATGACGACACCGTGTCTCTCTCCACGACAGAGAGTCGCGTCCGGTGTCCGCTTGCCCTCCCCGACGCCGATGATGGCTACCAGCGACAGTATCTTCACTCGGACGAGTGGGGTGTTACGAAAAGTACACTCACCGCCCGCGACGGCGAGTACTTCTTGCACATCGGGTTCCGCCGACACAAGAACGACACCGAACGGAACACTGCCGAGGACGGAACGGTCCTCGGGGTTGACCTCGGTATCGAAAACCTCGCTGTCACCAGTACCGCCTACTTCTTCAGCGGGCGAGAGTTGACCCATAACCTCCGAGAGTTTGAGAAGGTACGCGCCGGGTTGCAACAGACCGGAACGCGAAGCGCACACCGGACGCTCGTACAGTCGAGCGGTCGGGAACTTCGCTACGTCCGTGACGTGCTACACCGCGCGTCGAACGCGCTGATAGACGAAGCACTCCGCTACGACTGCGACGTAATCGCGTTTGAGAACCTCACCGACATCCGCGACCGAACCGGCGCGTCGTGGGGCCACAAGTGGGCGTTCCGAACGCTCTACGAGCAGGTGGAGTACAAGGCCGAAACGGTCGACGTCTCTGTGAAGCAAGTCGGTTCGGCATACACATCGAACGATGCGCCGAGTGTGGCTTTACGGCAGACGAGAATCGTCCGACTCGTAACGACTTCCGGTGTCAGAAGTGCGAGTCGGAGTCGAACGCGGACTACAATGCGGTCGCTGGACTACGTCCGTCGGGCAGCAAAGTCGCATAGCGACTTTGCGACGGCGAAGAACATCGGTATGCGGTATGTCCGCCGGGGCCAACAGTCGTCTCGGCGGACGGACAACAGTCAGCTTGTCCTGAAGTCTGGAACGGTGACGCCGAGTGGCGGATTTACCGCCCACCCAGACGGGTTCGAGGCCGAGTTTATGGACAAGCCCCACCCTCCACGAGCGAAGTCGTCAGACTGAGCGAAGTAGGGTGGGGTAGTTGACAGCCTCCACCCGAATGACGACTATGCGGGGACGGGGATCGGGCTTGCACTGTGCGAGCGCATCGTCGAGCGCCACGGCGGTGATATCTGGGTGGAGTCCGAATCTGGTGACGGAGCAACGTTCTCGTTCACGCTGCCAAGAACGACCAATGACGATTCATGACTGAGCTACGGGCACTGTCTAGTTGAGTCAGTTTGAGAAGTGAACAGGTCGTTGAATGAATTGGAATAGAATGCTCTCAGACCCACTCAGAGAGAGTTATGCGGCGTATTTAGAAAAACCATGGGAGAATGAGCGGACGGCGACGTCCATCAGGGCGTTCGCCGTCCGTCTTCATCAGACCGGTTATTCGCTTCGGGAGACAATAATGATTCTCGCTGAATTAGTAGTGAAACGCCTCTCATGGGGTGGTTTGGAATTGGGTACATCGGCTGGCTGACAGCGGACGTGACTCGCCGATGTCCACGAGAGCGAAGTTCTCGTGCGACTCATCAGAACGCAAAGCGTTCTGAGGACGGCGACGCCGTCGCGGGTCGCTGTTGACAAGACTACTGTCAAGATTACGGCGATCGGTTTTGGTTGTATGATGCAATAGACATCGAGACAAAATTGATTCTCAACGTCGCATTGTTGGTCGGTACGGTCCCGATCCGGCGGCTGCATTTCTGTATAAACTCCGCGAGAAATATAATCTCTCGAATACTACGTTTCTCGTCAATGGCCACGGCTATCTGACTTCTCTTTCTCGATTAGAAGTAAGAAGTCAACTTGACTACGTTAAGTGAAACCTGATCAAAAGTGGTTTCACTCCCTCAGAATGTGGAGTGACCGCTTCTATAACTCATGAGTTGGCAGTCGGTCAAGCGTCAGAGAGACATGTCCAGTTTGTACACTACTATAACGCACAACGACCGCACTAGTCATTCAACGAACAAACTTCAGTGGAGGTGCTAAACTAGATACTGCCTCTATGAGGAATGTACGTCCATCATATCGGACCGGGAATCGTTCTGTTATGATATCTATCGCAAAGACGACATTAGCGCGTAAACGCTGCTGGAAGACGTGCTTTTTACCCGCGGGAAACCGTCCCTTCAGTCAGTGCTATGGATACGAACGACCGATCTATTATACGGTTTGTCATGTTGTCTCATGCAATGGTGCATACCTACGAACTCTCTATCCCGATTCTCATGCTCTTGTGGGTTAGCGAATTTTCAATTTCGATCGGATCCCTTGCCGTCGTCGTTTCCGCGGGCTACGCCATGTTCGGGTTGGGAGCGCTCCCGAGCGGTGTTCTCTCTGACATCTATGGATCGCGAACGCTGATCGTCTGCTGTCTCGTCGGAATGGGCGCGTCATTTCTACTCCTGAGTGTCGCACCGAGTCTCCCCGTCCTCGTCCTCGCACTGGTTTGCTGGGGTGTCGCAGCGAGTGTCTATCACCCGGCGGGGCTTGCACTCATCAGCACAGGTACCGTCGATCGCGGCTCCGCGTTCGCCTATCACGGGATGGCAGGGAATGCTGGAATCGCACTCGGTCCACTGGCGACTGCCCTACTCTTGCTCGTCGTCGACTGGCGGTTCGTCACTATGCTGCTGTCGATTCCCGCCCTGTTCGTCGCGTTATACGCACTGACGGTTCGATTCAACGAAACTGCAGGAACGAACGAGCGACAGGCCGATACCGACTCGAGCGACACGACCTCGGCCACGTCGCTGTCTGAGCTGTGGATCGGCTCGAAAGCACTGTTTGCCACCGGTTTCAGCATCGTCTTCGTCATCGTGATGCTCAACGGACTGTTTTATCGCGGGGCACTAACCTTGTTACCCGAGATACTCACCACGCTGCTCGAGCCAGCCGTCGGGGACATCCAGGTATTCAACCCGGACTCCCCGATGGCGGCGGAGTTCGAACCGTCCCGGTACTTCTATACGGGACTCCTGATGGTTGGCATCGGCGGGCAGTACGTCGGCGGGAAACTCACCGAACGAATCCCGACCGAACGGGGTCTGATGGCCGTATTCGGCTCACTCGCGGTCACCGCGCTCGCTTTCGTTCCCGCTGCACGGGCGAATATCGTCTTGCTTGCCCTGGTCAGTGCGGTGCTCGGATTCCTGCTCTTTATGATCCAGCCGCTCTATCAGGCGACGATTGCACAGTACTCCCCGGCGAACGCTCGCGGCCTCTCCTACGGATTCACGTACGTGGGCACGTTCGGAATCGGCGCACTCGGAGCCGCCATCACCGGGATCATCTATGATGGCTTCGGTACGTTCGCGATGTTTATGACGCTCGCCGGGTTCGCGCTCCTCGCGTCCCTTCTCAGCTATTCGCTGCTCGCCAGTGGCTATACTGGGGCGAGCCCAGACGCAGTGAAAACGGGTGATGATTAGTGTATTTATTCCGATGGAACGACGATATCAAGTCTCACCAAACCGTTTCTCGACACCTCACTTACTACCCTTGAGGCTATCGAAACCGAGTGCGATGAGCGATCGATCACTGAGGATACTGACAGTCTCGCGGAGAGAACAGACGCTGGAAACCAGTGCAACCAGCACGATTGCATTGCGGACAGTTGTGGGACCGCCAGCGGACCGTTCCCCGTGCTCCTGAACAGCCCGGTGCTGGCGGACGAGTGGGTCATCTCGGAGCGTACATCCGCTTCGAAGCACGCTCAGCAGACGGGAACAGGAACTGGCGGTTCTCACGGCGGCACACGAGTTCGACTGTGCCTACGAGAGCTGCGCATGCGCCGATAGCCCGACAGGAGAGGGTTCCGGAGGATACTATCAACGCCGTCGCCAGCCAAGACTCCCCGATGGGCTAGCAGCGACCGATACTCTCATCGTCCGGTACCCCCGTGAGATCCTCTGCGAGCACGCCGTTTCCGAGACGACGTTCCAGCACGCCGAAGATTACGTCGGCTCGGTGAATGACGGAACTGATCACGATGATCGGGCATTACAGCATGCTGGCGTGCGTATTAAGCGCATTCGAGGTTCGTCCGGAAGAAGCGCCACCCTCCCTATCGTACATTACACACGAGACGAACGGAACGGGACCACGAGAACCGTCGGATCGACCGTCGCGGATCAGTCGAGAACGCATCGACACCGATTGGAGTGACCGAGTCATGTATCGACGACCGACGCCAGTTCTCGTTCGATATCATCGAATTCGATCGTTCGGCTTCGGACGTCGGCGTCGTAGCATTCCTTATATCCCGACCGGTCAGAATCGTGACGACATCGTCACTCGCTTCGAGGGCCTCCGTTTGTGACAGGTAGCGAACCCCGGCGACTGCGACGACGCTCGAGGTGAACTAGTACGCTAACCTCCGACGTATGATATCTACTCATTCTACATCAAATCCCGATGTACGCACGAATTACAGCTGTACACCTGCGTTCTCATCAGATCGACTTAAGCATTCCCTTGAGGTAGCCGACAGTGTAGGATCGACCGAGCGTACTTCCGAACTCCCAGTCAGTCTCTCCCTCCATCAGTGGAACGTGATCGGGCGTCATCACACCCGAGAATCCAACTTCACCGAGCGCCTGTATAACCTCGTACTCGTCAAAGTTTCCGTCCGCGTCGTCAACGAACGTTTCGTAGAACTTGGGAACAGTTCCGACGACATCTCGGAAGTGGACATAGATTATATCGTGTTCATCTCCGAAGTGTCGAATCACCTCCGGAATATCTTCGCCCATCTCCGACCAGCAGCCGAGACATAGCTTTAAGCCGTGATTTTCGCTCGAATGTATACTGAGCGCGCGCTCAAAGTTCTCAAAGTTTCGGAAGAGCAATGGAATTCCGAACAGTTCCTCGACTGGTGGGTCACTCGGATGGACGCCGAGCTTCACGCCGGCGTCCTCTGCGACGGGAATCACTTCCGCGAGAAACTCTTCGTAACGGTCCCACATCTCCGCCTCTGTGACGTCGCGTTGGAGCTCACTTCGGGATACTGTCTCGAGATCGTCAATATCAAATGCAGACGCCTTCGAACCGCCTCGAACGGCGTATTCGCGAGTGGTTCGAACTGCACCATCGGGTGGATGTCCGCTGTACCCGAGCACGTGGATTCCCGCGGCACCCATGTTCCTGATAGTCTCCGTGATGACATCAAGTTGTGCTTGGCGATCTCCATCGTTCAGAAGAATCTCGTACAGGGGAATCGGCATCTTCTCCACGGCATACAGCCGGAGGCCTGCGTCGTTCGCTCGGTTCCGAAGTCCGCTAAGCTCGTCTACCGACCACGCCGTCCCAAGCGGGAGTGCCGATTCGAATCCCTCATGTCGATGAGGAGTTACTAGCACGTCCTTCACGCCGAGTTGTGAGGCAAATCGGAGGAAGTCGTCTGTCGCTGGTTTGTACGTGCCGATAGCGACACGCATCTCTTCAGGATCCGTTTGGATATTCTCGGTTTGGTCGTTGAGACTGGTCGTTGTCGGCATTGTCCCTTCCAAACCGATAATCCTACTTAAAGGTTTTGTCAGGGAGTTCAAGAACGCCATCTGATCGCCTCTCTCGGCAAGTGATTGTACAGCGCATTTGCGTTGCGCAAGATGACTTGCCGACTGAACGAAAGCAGCGAATCCATCAGATTACTCATCCAGTTTCGCTTCCTCTATGGTACTACTATACTAGCATTGATTCGATCCAACGTCGTTGGCGATTCCGGAGCCAATCCGAGCAACGATCCACTTTCGTTCGTGGGTATCGATCACCTCCAAGCCGAGTAAGAGTCCGGCGTCGATCGCCGGTCAGCGGACGACCGGTGCATCGACGGAGCCGATAGTCTCGACGGACGCACGAACGTGATCGCCTGGATCGATCCCTTCCGCACCGGGTGTCCCCGTGCTGAAGAGATCGCCCGGTTCGAGCGTCATCACGTCCGAGTGGAAGGAGACGATCTCTCGCGGCGGGAACAGCATATTATTGACCTCGTTCTCGGCCGCGACCGTCTCATTGACGATTGTCTGGACCGTCACGTCCTCGAGGGTTGGCGATTCATCCGGAACGGCGATCATCGGGCCGACGACGAGGAACGAGTCGAAACTCTTGGCCCGCGTGAGAAATCGCGGATTCCGCTGGAGGATGTCCTCAGCGGTCATGTCGATAACGGGAAGATAGCCCGCGATCACGTCGTCGACCGCCTCATCGTTGACGTTGCGACACTCCCGACCGATCAGCACGGCGAGTTCGGCTTCCGCCGTCACGTCGTCGCTCTGGTCGGTCGGTGGGAGCCGGATCGGCCCACCGGGACCGGTAACCGCGTTCGCCGGTTTCAGGAAACTCGCGGGTTCGTCGGGCCGTTGCTCATCCAGATCGCCGGCGTGTTCGGCATAGTTCAGGCCAATTCCCCAGAGTTTGCCGAACCGCGAGAGCGGCGGCCCGAACCGGACGTGCTGGCGGTCGATCCGATCAGCGGGAGCGTTGTCGATGTCGGGTAGCGTTCCGCTTGCAGCGTACGGAAGCGCATCCTGGATGCTCGCTATGTCCGGAGCGGCCGATGAAAGGGGGACGAACCCCTCATCGTCACCGAGTAGCGGTTGCCCGTCGGCCGTTCGTGCAAGGTACTTCATTCGTCTCTCTCGGTCCAGAAGTCGAACGATCGACCGGGTGCGAACACGTCCAGTCCGACCGCCAGTTCGTCACCCGTGTTCTCGACGCGGTGGGGTTCCCCGGACTCGAAGAGGACGGAATCGAACTTTTCCAGCGTCGCTTTATCGTCCTCGGTCGCGACCGTGAGTTCGCCCTCGAGACAGAGACAGACCTGCTCGTTCTCGTGGTCGTGCATCGGCGAACTGTGTCCAGGTGGTTTCTCGAACCACTCGAAGGAGAACTGGTCGCTCCCGGCCATCGAGACGCGTCGCCAGCCGTCCTCGGGTTCGTACGTCTCTGCATCGTCGAAGTCGACTGGTCTCATAGATTCGCCCCCGTGGAACCGCCGTCGATCAGCACGCTTTCACCGTTGATATAGCCCGACAGTGGCGACGAGAGGAAAGCAACGGTGTTCCCGAGTTCCATCGGATTGCCGATCCGATCGAGCGGATTGCTCGCCCAGTCGTCGAGTCCCTCCTCGTAGGAGTCGTAGTCGCCGCGCTCAACCGCTTGGTCGACGAGGTTCTCGATCCGTTCGGTTTCGTGCGGACCGGGAAGCACGGCGTTTGTCCGCACTTTGGGAGCGAACTCCTTCGAGAGCGTCTTCTCGAGACCGATGACGCTCATCCGAACCGAGTTCGACAGCACGAGGCTGTCGATGGCTTCCTTGACGCTTCTGGAGGTGATGTTCACGATCGTTCCCGTTCCCTCGCCGTCCTTGAGGTGGGGTTCGGCCTCGCGTGCCAGGCGGACGACGCTCATCACGAGCAGATCGTACGCCTCGTACCAGTCGTTGTCATCCGTGTCGAGGAACGGGCCGGACGGCGGGCCGCCCGCGCTCGTCACGAGATGGTCGATCCCGCCGAACTCCTCAACGGTCGTTTCGACCAGCGTCTCGATGTCGTCCTCGTTCGTAAGGTCGCCCGGTTGGGCGACGACCCGTCCCGTCGCGACCTTCTCGATCTCGGCTTTCGCTGCCTCAAGGCGTTCCTCGTTGCGTCCGTTGATAACGACGTTCGCACCTTCGCGGGCGAGCGCCTTCGCGGACGCTTTTCCGAGGCCACTCGAGGAGGCCGTTACGAGCGCTGCATTGTCTGTGAGCTGGAGATCCATTCGTCCGTATTCCCCGACGAGAAGGGTAAAAAGATTGGTGTAGCGGTAAGTCACACTTCTCCTACTCGTGATATTCCACGCACCGTCTCACGCTACTTTTCCACTCCAGAGTGGTGATTCCTTTCCGTATTGTGGAATTGATACGCTCCTCGTTGCAAACAAGCCTTTAATCGGGATAGAAGCCGTGAGACAGGATTGAGACCGCTGTTCTGCCACTCTCGGAGATCGTCCCATCGTGTTTCCGACGGCTCGATTTACAATCCTACAATTGTAATCCACTGTTGATCGTACCAGTTCCAGTGGAAATTGGATCCCGGAATGCGGAATATCGTTTAGACAGCGAGTTCGGTGCGCGTCATCGGCGGATGGAGTAGCGATCCGATTTCCCTGTTCGCGGTGGTCTGATCGGACGAGTTCCATATAGCGGAATTTTTAAACCATAGACAATGATGATATAGTATGACAAAACGAGACGCCGGCGGTGGGATCGGATCGGGAGTACGAAGACGAGCTTCGAGATCGTTCACGTACTTCAGGAGAACGGTCCCTCCCGTCTCTCTGAAATCGCCGACGAACTCGATCTCACGGAGAGTACCACACATCGTCATCTCAACACGCTCTGTGACCTCCGGTACGTCTCGCGGCAGGGCGAACGATACCAGATCGGGCTCCGGTTCGCACGGCTGGGACAAGGGGCACGGACGCGAGACCCGGCGTACGAGACGGCACGGCCGTACGTCCAGAACCTCGCCGAGGAGACCCGCGAGCGATCGCAGTTCGTCGTCGAAGGCTACGGACTCGGCATTTACATTCACGTGGAAACCGGCAGCGAAGCCGTGCGAGTCGGGTTCGACGTCGGTCGACAGATCCATCTCCATTGTTCGTCGGCGGGCAAGTCGATCCTCGCGCAGTACCCGCGGGACCGGGTCGACGAAATCTTCGATCGATGGAACCTGCCGGCGCTCACCGAGAACACCATCACCGATCGCGAGGAACTGTACGACGAACTTGAGCGGGTCCGAGAGCGCGGCGTCGCCTTCAATCGGGAGGAACACGTCGACGGAATCAACGGAACCGCAGTCCCCGTTACGCAGGACGGATCGGTGCTCGGTGCGCTCGCCGTCGCGGGGCCGTCCCATCGGCTGAACGGCGAGCGACTCGAGGAGGAGGTTCCGAACATGCTGCTCGCAGCTGCGAATGAACTCGAACTAAATATCACCTACTCGTCGTCCGATAGCCCGGCCGACCACATCGTCGAGTGACCATCACTCGAACGACGCCGTCCCATCGTCGAACGTGAGCTGTACTCGCTCGCGATTGATGACATCATCTGCGATATCCTCGAGCAGGGCGTCCGAGACGTAGAACTCGTCGAGGTCAGTTGTGTTCTCGATCCAGACGATTCTAACCGTTTTCGGGTCGTAGCCGCCGAGGGCGTTCAGCGCGACCCTGAGTGCCAGTTCATCGTTCGGCGCGACTGGGGGTAGCTTCGCTTTGGCGAGTGATCCACTCGTCAACGCGTTCGCGTACGTTTTCTGCAAATCAAGTTGCTCAACGGCGGCTCGACGGGTGATATCTGCTAGCCCGATTCCGTTTCCGTTGCCGCTCGTCTCGTTCGTGAGACCGCGGGTGTAGATGAGATCGATCGCAGGCGTTTCGGGATCGGGCGCGTTGAGGACGCGGTATCTGCCGATTACGTTCGTGTCCATTCCCGCACCGGAAATCTCCTTCCCGAGTTCGTCGACGACGAGCAGATCGATGTCGTTGACCGGAAGCGTCGCCATTTCCGCTCGTGCACGTTCCAGCAGGTCCGGTTCACGCTCTTCGAACGAGGCCGCCGGAATCGCCTCGATGACGCCCGTTTCTTCATAGAAATTTTCGACGAGCGCGAGTCCACCGAGCAACGGAACTTCGTCCCTGATAGCCGCGGTGAGTGACTCGATCGTCGGCACGTACCCCAACGCGAGCGCCGTCGAGTGGAACGCTTGCGCACCCTGTTGCTTGCCGAGTCCGACCGTGAGCATCTTACAGAGACCGCTCTCGATCCGTCCAGTGAAGTTCGTGTGCGGCTTGACTCGGTTGATCACCATCACTGCGTCGGCCTCGAGGGCGGCGTCGGCGAAGTAGACTGGCGTCGTGGTCCCGTTGACGTCCACGTTGTCGAGTTTTGTTGCATCCATGCGCGCATCGATCGGGGCACCGATGCGTTCCTCGGTAATACCTAGTGCCGCGAGAATTTCGCGTTGGCCCTCGGGAGTCGCACCGCCATGACTCCCCATCGCCGGAACGACGACCGGTTTGAATCCCCGATTCTCGAGAGCTGCGACTGTCTCGGCAACGACATCGGCGATCAGGTGGATTCCTCTGCTGCCGACGCCGACGGCCACCGTCGAGCCCGGCTCGAGTTCCTCGAACGCGAGCTGATCCAGTTCCGAACGGACCGTCTCCAGCGGATCGGCGAGGGTCTCGGTTGGCGGTTCGTAGCTGACCCGGGCGAACGACGGGGCGGGTTGTGGATCGATGAGGTTCGCTACGTCGGCCTGATCGGGAAACTCCATACCCAGTGTCTAGGCGCCCAACGTATAGTTCCTATTGGAGATACTTGCCGGTATGTGAATTGCTTTCACTACGTTCGCTCGTTCTCCCAGTATGGAGATCGACCGCATTGAGTCCTTTCCAGTAGAGATACCGCTGGAAGAACCGGTATCATTCTCGAACAGGACGCTCACGTATCGGGATCACGCGATCACGTACGTCCGTACCAAGAGCGGACACGAGGGTGTCGGCTACTCACTCGGATACGAAGGTGCGGGACTCATCGCCGATGCGGTCGAGTCGCTTCTCGAACCGATCGTCGTCGGCGAAGATCCGCGAGATACCGAGCGATTGTGGCGCGAGATGTTCGACGGAACGGTCCAGATCGGCCGGTCGGGAATTCTCCTTCGCGCGATCTCGACGGTCGACATCGCTCTCTGGGACATCAAGGCGAAAGCCGCCGACCAACCACTGTACAAGCTCCTCGGCGGTCACGCTGATTCGGTCCCCGCCTACGCGAGCGGCGGATACTACCGCGACGAGAAGGGCCATGACGCGCTCCGCGATGAGATGCGGCGCTACCTCGACGAAGGCCACGACGTCGTCAAGATGAAGTTGGCCGCCGTTCGATCTCCGAGGAAGCCGACCGTGTTGCGGCCGTTCGCAACGAGATCGGCCCCGATCGAACGTTGCTACTCGATGCCAACGGTGCCTGGTCGGGCGCGACGGACGCGATCCGGGCGTGTCGCGCGTTCGAACCGTACGACCCGTACTTCATCGAGGAACCCGTCATGGTCGATAGCGTCGGTGCGATGACGGCAGTCAACGACGCCATTCCATATCCGGTCGCGACGGGCGAACTCGAGGGGCCGCGCTACGCCTTCGAACGACTCGTCGCCGACGAAGCTGCGAGCATCTTACAACCCGATGCGACCGTCTGTGGCGGGATCACCGAGTGGCTCAAGATTGCTCACTACGCGGCGGCCAACGACATCCAGATCGCGCCACACTACAACTGGAACCTTCACGCGTCCCTCCTCGGTGCGATCGAGAACGGGTGCTGGGTCGAGTACTTCTACCGCGATATGGACGTGAAGGTGTTCGACGATATCGTCGAAACGCCGCTCCGTCCTGACGATACCGGAACGATTCCGCTGTCGGACGATCCGGGCCACGGCGTCGCGCTGGACGACGATGCGCTCGAGCGATTCAAGCAGACTGAGTAGCACCGGACGACCGACTACCAGCAGCCGACCAGACAATCAACATCAGCAGACACCAATGAAAGACTTCTCGAACCAGATTTTGAACCGGAACGCGGATCGCGACGTCGAAATTACCGACATCCAGACCTGTGTCGTCGACGGCAACTTCGAATGGAACCTGATCAAGATCGAAACCGACGCCGGCGTGACCGGGATTGGCGAATCCTATCGGGGCGGCGGCGTTACCGAACTCGTCGAATACACGAAGCGGTTCCTCATCGGCGAAAACCCGCTTGACGTGGAACGACTCTACAGGCGGATCATTCAGGAGATGTCCGGCCACGGCGGGACGACCGGCAAAGTCATCACCGCCGCATCCGGCATTGAGATCGCACTCTGGGACGTTGCCGGAAAGATCCTCGACGTGCCCGTCTACCAGCTGCTCGGCGGAAAGTTCCGCGACGAGGTCCGGATCTACTGCGACTGTCACGCAGGCGAGGCCTATGCCGTCGAGGATGGCTACACCGAGTACGCGGACGCCGACGCCTACTCCCCCAAGGCGTACGCGAACGAAGCGCGGCGCGTCCTCGACATGGGCTTTACCGCGCTCAAGTTCGATCTCGACCTCGAGATGGACAACGATCCGGACCCGTTCAACGGTCGACTCAGCAACGGCGCTATCGAACACAAACGCGAGATTGTCGAGGCCGTTCGCGAGGAGATCGGTTACAACATTGACCTCGCGTTCGACTGTCACTGGGACTACTCGGTCGAGAGCGCCAAGCGCCTCGCCCACAAACTCGAGGAGTACGACCTTATGTGGCTCGAGGATCTGATCCCGCCGGAGAACATGGATGCACAGACCGAGGTCACGAAGGCGACGAAGACACCGGTCGCGACTGGCGAGAACCGGTTCCGGGTCCACGAACTCTCCAATCTGATCTACGACCACGGCGTCGACATCGTGACGCCGGACCCAACGACCGTCGGCGGCCTTGGTGAGACGATGCGGATCGCGGACCGCGCCGAGGAGAACTACATGCCGATCTCTCCGCACAACGTCTGCAGCCCAATCGGGACGATGGCCTGTGTGCATCTCGGTGCTGCCATCCCGAACTTCGACCTCCTCGAGTATCACGCGCTCGAGGTCGACTGGTGGGACGACTTGTACACCCGCGACGAGCCGCTCATCGAGGACGGCTACATCGAGGTGCCGGAGGAACCCGGTCTCGGGATTGAACTGGACGAAGCGGTCGCCAAGGACCATCGGCTCGAGGGGACGGACGGCTTCGACTAACGATCGGAGAGAACGTCCCCGACTAATCGCTGGTGGACGCTATGGCCACGTCGAATACGTGATATGAGATTTATACGAGTAGTATGCTAACATGTAGCAAAAACTTATTACTGGTGGAACGGTAGCAGTGAGTATGTATCGGATACTTGCTCCGATTGGCGAAGACGAGCGACGAGCTCAAGCAGTTGCGGATGTCATCATCGACCTTCCGGGGTCGACTGACGAACTTGCCGTCACTCTGCTGAACGTTTTCGAAGGGTTCGAAGTTTCCGGCGAAGGAGAATCGATCAATTCCGAAGATATTTACGATAAAAGTGAGTTTCCGTCGAGCGTTACGTTAATCGAGGATGAACTCGAGGCGAATGGAATCCGGGTCGCAAAACGCCGAGAACACGGGGACCCGGCAGAAGAGATTTTGGCGGTTGCGACGGAGATCGATACAGATACGATCGTCATGAGCAGCCGAAAACGGAGTCCGACCGGAAAAGTGTTGTTTGGGAGCACCACACAGTCGGTACTGCTCGATGCCGATCGACCAGTAACGGTAACGATGCGCAAGTAGTGCTGACTACTGCGGAGAACCGTGAGAATACTCAAGTTCGGGATTCCTTCAGGTAAGCATACCGGGAACGGTGCCATTAGTGACTAGTCATTCACTTCGATACATCGCGTTCCGTTCGCGGCAACAGTCTCGGAACGGTACTCGCCTCTCATCTCGTGAGGCGCTCGAATGGGTAAACCATCTTCGATATATAATGATTTTATAAATATACCTATTAGATTATTCTCATACCATCTCTTGGAACCAAGAGATAGATTGTTAACCATGCCACATAATACCACAAAATGGATATGCCAGAAGATCGTGTTAATCGACGACGATTCCTGCGAGGGGCAGCAGCTGCAAGTGCAATCGGACTCGCTGGCTGCATGGGTGGCGACGATGACGGAATGCAACTTCGCGTTGGAACATCTGCAGGTGGGACACAAGACGTCGGGTTGGCCGTCGAACGTGCCGTAAGTCAGGAAAGTGACGAACTCGACTACTCGACAGTCGAAAGCCCGGGATACATCGGGACGCTTTACCGACTCGATTCGGATCAGTTCAACGCGGGAATAACTGATAACAACTCGATGTCGAAGGCAGTAGAGGACCGTGGTGATTTCGCGGAACGGGGGGTCGATACGATCCCCTATCAGGGATTCAGCGCGTTCCCGTACAGTATCTACATCGTCGCCCTTGAGGGAACGGGCATCGAGACGTTCGACGACCTCGCGGGTGCAAACGTCTATCCCGCCGAACCGGGGTACTCGACGCGTGCGACGACGCTCGACGTCTGGAGTCAGGACCCGACGGCCGACATCTACGAGGAAATGAACATCATGGACATGGGCGTCAGCGACGCACCGGGTGCCATGGAGGAGGGGCGTATCGACGCTGCGATCGCCTACGGGACGCCGGGCGTCAGCTACACCGGCTTCGTGACCGAGTATGACGCTCGCGTCGACGTCAGTTACGTCGAACCGACCGACGCGCTGATCGAATCCGCCGAGTCGTACGGCGGAGCCGGTACGTCACGGACCCCATACGGAGACTGGGGCCTCGAGCAGGACATCGGTACTGATGAAGTGTTCACCTGGGACCTGGAGGTCAACTACGTCTTCCACTCGGACGCCGGCGACGATGCAGTCTACGAACTGTGCCGCGTCGTCGACGAGCACAACGATACTGTCAACGAGGCCGAAGATCAGTTCAACGACTTCGAATCGACGGAAGACATGCTCGGCCAAGCCCTCGAAGGCGACGACTTCCCGTTCCATCCGGGTGCAGTGGAGTACTATCAGGATAACGATGCCTGGGATGACAGTCTCTCCACCCCCGAGTAATCGATTGGTAGAGTTGCAGAGGGGACGTTCCTAGGTAACACACGAAACAATACCAGACAATGAATTCAGAAACAAAATCCAAGCGTACATTGGCATCAAGAATCCTCCGCGTGCTCGATGTCAGCGTAACCCTCAGTTCGCTCGTGTTCTGGGCAATCGTCCTCTACTGGGCGCGTACCCAGGGGTGGGCCCGGGTAAAGTACGGCGTGATCTTCATTGGAGCCATTCTCACCGTTTACGCCCTTGATCAGGCGCGGCAGGCGTACGATGAAGGTGATCGGATCGACGCCGCCGTCTTGCTGCCCGCGTCGATCGTGCTCATAACGGCATCGATCTATTTCGCGCTGAACTTCGAGCGCGTCTACGTCCATCAACAGGGATACGCGTTCGAACACGAGTACATGCTCGCACGCCTCATCATCGTCTCGATATTGTATCTCACGTGGCGCGAGTTCGGGAATCTGTTCCTCGGCCTTGTCGGCGGCGTGATCCTCTACGGTGTGTACGGCAACATGGCTCCGGGGATCTTGAACCACGGTGGAATGACGGAGCTGACGCTCCTGCAGTCGCTGGTGACCGACCTGTACGGCTTCTACGGGAGTCTCACACAGCTGACTGCCGCGTGGATCGCGCCGTTCCTCCTGTACGCCGGCCTGCTGTTCGCCTACGGCGCGTTCGATTTGATCCTCCGCATCGCGATTGAATCGGCGAACTACATCAGATCCGGTGTGGCCCAGACGGCGGTGCTTTCGTCGACCGTCATCGGGTCGATCAACGGGTCCTATACCGCGAACGCTGCCATGACGGGCTCGTTTACGATCCCGACTATGAAAGACAGCGGAATGGCACCGCACCGAGCGGCCGCCATCGAAGCGGTCGCATCGACCTCCGGACAGGTACTACCGCCCGTCATGGGCGCGTCGGCGTTCGTCATGGCGTCATACCTAGGCATCTCCTATCTCAACATCGTCGTCGCTGGCATCGTTCCGGCGGCGATCCTCGTCGCTTCGATCGCCATCGCCGTCCATTACGTGGCGATCAGTGACACGAGTAGCCAAGAGATGGACTTCGGCGAGTTCTTCGATGAGGAACTGTCCAGCAAACAGAAGACTATCGAAGCGATCCGGTTCGGAATTCCGTTCTTCGTGCTGATCTATTTCCTGGGAGTGGCCCAGTACACGGTGATGACGTCCGCGCTGTGGACGATCGTCGCAATGGTCCTCACCGGTGTCTTCTTCCCCGTGATCCAGCGCGTCATGGATGAATCGGAGACCGGACCCGTCTCGGAATTCGTCGCGCAGTTCTGGAACACGGTCCACGGCTTCCGTCGTGGGGCGCTGATACTCGCGCCCATCGCGATCATCCTGGCAGCGGTCAATGGGGTCGTCGACATCTTTAGCGTGACCGGCGTCCCGAACAAGATCGCCCTGCTATTGATTGACCTCTCGGGTGGAGTCCTGCTGTTCGCCGTGCTCCTTGCGATGCTGGTGAGCATCCTGATGGGCGTCGGTATGCCGACGGTCGCGGCGTACGTCATCGTCGCAATCCTCATCGCACCGACGCTCATCTCGGACTTCAACATTCCCGAGATAACAGCCCATTATACCGTGTTCTACGCCGCGATTCTGGCCGGTATCACTCCGCCGGTCGCGACAGCCGCGGTCGTCACGGCCGGGATCGCCGAGGCGAACTTCTGGCGGGTCTGTGGCGCTGCGATGAAGATCGCTGCACCACTGTTCATCCTGCCGATCGCGTTCGTCTACAACCCGGGGATCATCTCCACGTCGTTCGGACTGACGACCGTGATAGCCGGTTCGTTAGTGCTCCTGGGTGCCCTTACGATTATTTATGGCCTGAACTACCCGTTCAGAATGCGAGTGAGCCGTCGCATCAGTCTTCGAGTCGCGTTGACCGCGATCGGGACGATCGTGATGATCTCCCCCAGCCGGTACGTCAAATTCGCCGGTATCGGCGTCTTTGTCGGCGTCTTCGTCATAGAGAAAGTGATGATCCGCGACATGAACGTGCCGTTCTTCAAAGAGGTGGGACAATGAGCGCGAGTTCGTCCGACGATCCACCGGAAGACATGGTCGACACCGAGAACGTCGGCGGCCTCGGGGAAATCATTCCGCCGTGGATGATGCCCCTCTGGAGTCGCGTGCAACTGATTCAGGACTTCCGCGACACCCACGGGCCGACGTATATCAAGTTCATAGAAGCGATCATCTCGATCGCGCTCACCGGCGGCTACATCTACTGGCTCACCCTCTACTTCGGCGGGTGAGCGTTGACGAGGCATCGCCGCCTCACAGCATTCTTTTTTGCGCGTGCTCGAGAAGCAGAAGCGATAGCACAGTCGCTGGCGCGGAGAGCAGTACTAACACGGATCGCTGACACATCCGCTGCGACCGAACGCCGAGATCAGTCCTGCCACTCGGCTGCTCGCTCGGCGTCGTGAGGGATGTGGGTGTGCTGACCCCGAACGCTGTCCAGGCAATCGTGGAGTTGAGACTCGAACGAGGGGCGGGTGCAGCTTTCGATGATCAATTCGGCGCGTTCGATCGACGAACGACCGCGGACATCTGCGACCCCTGCTCTGTGAGGAAGATGTCGGTGCCGTGTCGGTGTGATCGACGTGAGCTGTTTCTGAACGCCTTAGACGAATAGCTGTCCAATGCTATCAGTCGGTTGGTGACGACCGACGGCAAACTCCGTGCCAATCGAACGACGGCTGTGCGACCGGTGTGCGCTTACTTTCAGTGGCTACTATAGTGGATGACCCAGACGACAGAACTGAAACTATGCCCTATTTTGCAAAGAGATTATATAACGATCCCTGTTTGACGAACGTATGGTGAAGAACGAGTGGACCGTGCTGCTTCCTGCTGAAATCCATCTAGCGGGACCGGAATCGATCGCCGATATCGCGACCACGGTGAAACGAGACGAATACGATACTCGAATGCAACTCCTCGCCGACGCGGAGCGGTTCGATGCGATTATTACGCGTATCGAACGCATTGATAGGGAATTCATTGACAGTGCATCCAATCTCGAGATCATCTCCAAACATGGCGTCGGATACGACAATATTGATGTCGATGCCGCGACCGAAAACGGCGTTCTCATCTCGAACACGCCGGGAACCAATTCGCGCGCGGTCGCTGAACACGCGATCACCTTACTGCTGGCAGTGAGACGGCGACTTCGGCAGGCAGATCGGGCAGTTCGGGCAGGAAATGGGGGCAAATACGACGTCGTTACCAACGAATTCCAGTCCGATACTATCGGACTGTACGGCTATGGGGACATTGGATCCGAAGTTGCAAATCTGGTTTCCGGCCTCAGCATGGGGTGTCTCGTCTACGACCCGTATGTCGACGAGACCGAACTCTCGACTCACGTCACGAAAGTCGAATCGACTGCTGCCCTGTTCGAACAGGCGGATGCTGTCTCCGTCCACGCACCATTGACGGCGAAAACGCGGAACGATATCTCCGAGGCAGAATTACGGCAGCTATCGCCGTCCGGGATACTTGTCAACACGGCGAGAGCCGAAATCGTCGACAGGGACGCGCTCGTCTCGTCCCTCGAGGCCGGAGCGATCGCCGGTGCCGGTATCGACGTGTTTGCCGATGGGCCACCGTCAGAGGAGTATCCGCTACTCGAGTACGAAAACGTCATACTGACGCCACATATCGGAGCCCAGACGACCGAAGCACTCACCCAGATGAGTGTCGAATCGGCGGACAACGTCCGATCCGCGTATAACGGGACCGTGCCGGAATCAGCACTCAATAGCAGTGAACTCTCGTAGAGTCTGCCGGAGTACGAACGCTCGAGATGGGTTAGATTTTGTGGAGCGCGAGGCGATACCGCGCGGACTGACTCGATTGAGTATCCAGATCCATCTGGCAGAACCATCACTTTGAAATACAGTCCCTATATTAGAGAAATAGTGCCAAGAAGGCACGATCGACGATCCATAATTGGATACAGAAAACCGATCTACAGCCGACAGATGGGAATCAACCCGATTACGTTGCAATCGACGAAACCACGATTCAACTCGACGATCAGCGCTATTGGCTGTACGCTGCTGTCGATCCCGGGACGGACAAAACACTCCCTGTATGACTCTCTTCAACGCGAAATACGTCACCGATCTCGATGTTTCTTAGCGAACTCAAAGAAAAATACAATGTTGAAGTTACTCTATTTCTCGTCGGTTCAGTACCATGGCTCAACGCTGCACTCCACTGCCCCGGATTCTAATTTCGAGACAGAAAATACAGAGACCAGAATACTGTTGAGTACCTATTATAAATTACAAGAAGGTATATTTTACAACTTGCAGACTATTTCAGCAAGTCGATCCAGCAACCGCCAAACCATAGTTGTGAAGTTGTATATTAATATAATCCACAATGTCTACTCTCTTTGTTTTCAAATATTTTCATCGATGTTCATTCAGAAACTGCTTATCAGTGGTTCAGATTGTTCGCCTTCACATGGGACCACATATCTGAACACAACCCTGCTCGCGTTCCCATCGATCTGGGTGGACGAACGCTCAATAACAACGACGGCCGATCATTTGGTTGAATTTTTCGGCAGTGAACTCTAGCTAAGGGATCCCATGTAGATTACTTGCCTATGCCTGTAAAGTGATTATTTGAGTATATGACCTTGTGATTCATAATAGTGAACACTGGAAGCGAGCTACAGCGTAGAACAATTCAAGAATGAGCAAGATTCAACTCGAGTTCATTGGTAACACTTCGCAAAATTTCGATCACTTGTGATGCTTTCTCCTCATCTTTCATACGATGGGTCGGTCCAGAAACAGTACATGCACCGATAACCTCGTCCGAGACAGTCATGACCGGCACAGAGACGGCAAACAATTTTTTTGTGCTCTCCGAGCGGTTGGCGGCATATCCCTGTTCTCGGATTTCGGCTAGTTCATCGGATAGTGCGTCTGAATCGGTAATCGTGTTCTCTGTCGCAGCCGAGAGCCCGTGGCGCTGAACGATGTCATTGACACGCTCGTCGGGCATGAATGCGAGCATAGCCTTCCCTGATGCGACCTGATGTATTGGGAGATGCGCGCCGACCCTCGTTCGGAGTGACACACCTTGGTGACCGACTTCCTTGAAGACGATGACCGATTTGCCGTTCGATTCAACCATGTATTGGGCTACTTCCTCGGTCTTCTCGGCGATCTCGGCTATTTTTGGTTTGATACTGTGCTGGCCTTCGAGTTGCTCTCGAACCAGACCGCCGAGATCGAGATAGCCCAACCCGAGGCGGAACTGGTCGCCGTCCCGCTCCACAAAGCCCTGCGCTTTGAGCGTATTGAGATGCTTGTACACGTTCGCTTTCGAGTATCCCGTCAGTTCGGCCAGTTCGCTTACTTTCGCCGTCTGTTTCTGCTTGAGCGCCTTGACGATCGAGAGCGACGTATCGACCGATTTGATCGTATTCGCGCTGGCTGGGTCGTCGGCGTGGCCCGAGTCATTCGTTCCCATGTTGCTCCGAGATTCCGTATCCAGCTATTTATCAGTTACTCACAGTTGATCATCTCGCTATATGATTCATAATATGAAACAGCCGTTCCTCGAACGGTCACGTAGATCCAGAGCGCGCAACCGACAAGGCGATCGCGCCACCGTTCGAGACACAGCCGAGTGAGACAAACGCTTATTAGGATTCCAGTGCCACGTTCACGCAGCCTGACTACTGAGGGTACGAAAGCCATGCTCGATACTATCACCGTTTTGGACGTAACGCAGGTTGTCTCGGGATCATTCGCGTCGATGACGCTCGCCGATATGGGCGCCGACGTCGTGAAGATTGAACGACCGACGGGCGGCGACGTGGGCCGCCACAACCCGCCCTACGTGGGCGATTTCAGCTCCTACTTTGCATCCGTCAACCGAAACAAGCGATCCGTCTCCCTGAACCTCAAAAGCGACGAAGGGGCGGAACTCTTTCTCGAGTTGGCTGAGGAGGCGGACGTGGTCGTTGAGAACTTCCGGCCGGGGGCGATGGAACGATTCGGGATCGATTATGAATCGGTCGCCGAGCGGAACCCGGAAATTGTCTACTGCTCGATCAGCGGCTTCGGACAGGAGGGGCCGTACGCCGAGTATCCCGCACTGGATATCATTGCACAGGCGATGTCAGGGAATATGAGCATCACGGGACCGCCGGACTCGAAGCCGTACCGCTCGGGGATTCCGATCGCCGACATCGCCGGCTCAATGTACGCGGTCCAGGGAATTCTCGGTGCACTCTTCCGACGCGAACGCACCGGCGAGGGACAGTACGTCGACGTCTCAATGTTGGACTGTATGCTATCTTGGTTGACCGTCCGAACCGGTTACACCTTCGCGACGGACGAGCCGTATCCGCGAATGGGGAACAAACTGAACGAGTTCGTCCCCTACGGTGTCTTCGAAACGGCAGACTCGCACCTCGCGATCGTCGTCGTTCAGGATCACCACTGGGAGAAATTGTGCACCGCTATCGGCCGCCCCGAACTCGTGACGGACGACCGGTTTCGGACAGCCGACCGGCGGCGCGCGAACCGGGACGAACTCGAGTCGATTCTGGAAGACGAACTGGTCGCACGGTCGACCGACGAGTGGTTCGACGTAATGTCCGACCACGGCGTCCCGAGTGGACCGATCTACGATACGAAAGAGGTCTGGGAGGACGACCACGTGAACCATCGAAAGCTATTGTCCAGCATACAGCTGGGTGACGAGGAACTGTCGGTAGTTGATCACCCTGTAAAGTATGCCGACGATACGACGGGGATCACGCGAGGCGTTCCCCGCGTCGGCGAAGACACGTACGAGACGCTCGAGCGAATGGGGTATACCGAGGCGGAGGTCGCTGAACTGATTGAGCGTGGCGTCGTCGGATCGCCGGAGACGGCCCACCCGGAGCGGTAGGGAAGGAGTTAGCCGTTCGACTGCGACGAGTTTCTTCGTTTGCTCTGCCCGTGAGCAGGTGACCAGCTTAGTCTGCCGAGTACTCAAGATCGGTCAGTCGCGCCGCGACATCGTCGTCAAGTTCGTCTCGAAACACGGCCGCACGCCGGAGGTGCTCCCTGGCGGTCTCGAGGTTCGCTGTATCGACCATCTCGCCGCGATAGCGGATCGCGCTCTCGCCACGATCGATCGCGTCCCGCAGTGCTCCGTAGAGGCCGATCCAATACTCGACGGTCTCGTCGTCAGGCGTAAAGCAGTCGTTGGCGGGATCGACGTGGGACGGGTGGATGACGACGTATCCCTCATAGCCCATTTCGCGAGCGAATTCCATGTCCTCGGTCAAGCCGTCGAGATCCTCGATGTCGACGTACGGGCCGGCGAGCGGATAGTCGATGCCCGCGGCCCTCGCGTCGAGCAGTGCCTTCTGGCGCATGTGAAGGGTCTCGAGCCCCTGTCGACCCGGTCCCGTCCACTCGAATCGGAGCGCCCGGTTCGTGTCCGTCCCTTTCGTGGCCCCGCACATGACGGACGTGACGCGTTCAGACGCAAGACAGATATCGTAGACGTGTTTCATCGCCTGCGCCGTCTCGATCGTCACGAGGAGTTCCGTAGCACCGACGGTCAGTCCGTCGCGCCGCTCGATATGCGTGAGGACGGTCTCGAGCTGTTCGATGTCAGCGGCACTTTCGACCTTTGGGACGACCAGTCCGTTCGGCTCTCGAGGAACGATTGCCTCAAGGTCCCTGACGGTACGGTCGGCCGATGAGTTTGGGTGCCCGTTGATGCGGACGAAGATACGTTGCCCGTCGTCACGAACCGTCGGGATTGCGTCCGCGACATCGTCTCTGGCCGCGGCCGTTTCGTCCGGCGGGACGGCGTCCTCAAGGTCGATGATGACGAGGTCGGCTCCGTGCGTTGCTGCATTGGTGATCCACTTTGGTCGATTGCCAGGTACAAACAGCGCTGAGCGTGTCGGTTTCATACTTCTGTCGGACTATCCATTCATCAGGGTATATGTACTTCGGTCGGCCCAGAGCCGACGATCGATTCTCACACCGGAGCGTCGATATCACAGAGGGATAACACATACCACAATTACTATCAAGGGTGATATCTCATCTATGAGATGATGTTAGCCAACATCACACAGGCAGTGCCAGTAGTGCCGTTGCAACTCGACGGAACGGGGCTTGGGATTATCGGATATCTGGTAATCACACTGATCTTGGTACTGATAATCGGCAAGATAACGTACGTGGTACCGACGCTAATAATCGTCCCGGTAATCGGAGCGCTGGTCGCCGGCTTCGCGCCGGAAGAACTGGGTGAGTTCGTGTCGTCCGGACTAGGGGGTATTGTCGAGATCACCGCCATGTTCGCGTTCGCCGTCTGGTACTTCGCAATCATGCGAGACAAGGGCCTGTTCGATCCGCTTGTGAGACGTGTGGTCCACGTCGTGTTGGATCGACCCGCGCTGCTCACCTTTGGAACGGTGGTCTTGGCGGTCGCGACACATCTCGACGGCGCGGGTGCGACAACCTTCCTTATCACGATCCCGGCGCTCCTTCCACTCTATATGGCGCTCGACGCCGATACGAAGATTCTGGCCGCACTGACAGCGTTGAGTGCAGGGACGATGAATCTGGTCCCGTGGGGTGGTGTGACGGTCCGAGCGATCGGCTCCGTCGACGCCGCCACCGTCGGAAACGTCTACAATCCGCTGATTCCGGCTCAGATCGTGGGCTTCGCGGCGATCTTCCTAATCGCGTACTACTTCAGCCGGCGGATCGACACGGATCTCGATCTCTCCGAGAGCGAACGGGAACGACTCGTCACAGAGGCCCTTGCTGGGGATGATCCCGACATTAGGACCGATGGGGGAACAGAGATCAAGACCGGATTGAGTTGGCGATGGTATTTCAACGTGCTCGTGACAGTTGTGATTATTGCGCTCCTGATGCTTGACATCACTAGCCCAGCGATCGTCTTCATGACTGGGCTTGTGATCGCGCTCGTCGTGAACGTTAGGGATTATGAGGAACAGAAGGACATTCTCGAGGCACACTCCACGGATGTGATGACATACGTGGGAATCCTCCTAGCTGCGGGCGTCCTCCTCGGTGTCCTCAATGAATCCGGGATGATCACTGAGATGGCGGGCATTTTGGTCTCAATCATGCCGGAGTGGATGGGATCGTATATGGCGGGTCTCGTCGGCCTCATCGCGATGCCAGCAAGCCTCGTCTTTAGCCCCGACGCGTACTACTTCGGCGTGCTGCCGGTGCTGGCGGAGACAGCCCAGGCGTACGGGATCCCTGAAGTGGCGGTCGTTCGCGCGTCGCTCATCGGTCAGATGACGGTTGGCTTCCCGCTCTCGCCGTTGACGGGCGCGACGTACCTGTTAATTGGACTCGCCGATGTCGACCTCGGTGAACATATCAAGTTCACCTTCCTCTGGGCGTGGGCCGTGTCGCTGGTCATGCTGGCCGTCGCAGTTCTCACAGGCGCGATTCCGCTGTTCTGATTGATTCACTCCCATCATTCTTGACACTTATGCTTCTTTAGCTGCTTCAGATGATATAGTAACCGTTAGAACTCTTTGCTCATAGATTGTTGCTGAATGTAGTGGATCATCTCGACGAAATCTCTGTCGAGGAATTACAAAATTCCCCGACAATATGGAAGGAAAGAAGTCGACACAACGACTCTTAGCGGCAATAGCATACAAAAACGGTATCACGTAGACTGAACTAGCCGAGTGGTACGACGTTCAGCGACGGACAATCTATAGCTGGCTCAAGCGACTCGATACTGATGAGTCGCTTGAACAGGTCGTCACTGATGCTCACCGATCTGGGAGAAAACGAAAGCTCTCAGAAAAGAGCAAGAAGAATTCGAAGAAACTGTCCACCGATCACCTGCGGAAGTTGGGTTTGACGCGCCGGCGTGGACGCCGGCACTCGTCCAGCAGTATCTTGACGAGACGTACGATGTCGAGTACTCAATCCCAAGTTGCCGGCGGTTGTTCAAAGAAGCGGGATTGACCTATCAAAAACTCCGCCGTACAGCCGCCGAATCTGATGCTGACGAGCAAGAAACGTTCTGTGGAGGGGGCTTAAAAAAGCGGCAGGAAATGGATTCCACGGTAGTCTGTATCGATTAAACCAAGAATCTATCCAACTCAAGCCGCGTGCTGCGCGGAAACCATACGGCACGCGGCCATCTGTCGGATTATCCGGATAACGCGACTGGACGTATTTCTTGGGCGCGATCACCGTAGCCGGTGATCGATTTTTCTCGATTCGAAGAGTACGTTACCGCCGACTACGCGAAACATTTCATTCTTGTATTATGTAATGAGTTTGGAGATGACTTGATCGTGGTTCTGGACGGAGCGCCGTACTTTAAGCGTCGGCCGTCACAGACCTAGCGACCCGTGACGACCTCGCATTCATCACGTTGCCAGTGTATTCGCTGAAACTAAATTCGGTTGAAGAGTACTGGCGACAGCTCCAAATGGCTCTCAGCAATCGGTTCTTTGACTCACTTGGCGAGTTAACAACAGCGATCGATACTGCTCTCGATTAACCCTCTGTACCAAGGATGAGTAACCATTTTTAATTTCTACTATATTATGAGTCACTAACAAATTATACTGTTTACTTTGCTGACCTGACAGCGATTGACGCGGAACACCTACTGTTGAGTTAGCCAGAATATTATTTACATTAATACGGTTGTAATTCCAGTGCTTGCAGTGCGAAGCATATGCTGTTGAGCAGGGAGTAACGAACTGCGCGAAGTGTCCAAGTATACTAGACGACCTGTCCCGACAGTTATTCTCGGTAAAGAATACTACTCCAATCACAGTAGTTTGCAGTCAGACGGAGAAGTCCAAGATAGTCGAGGATCGCTCGCGCTGATGCACTCAGTAATGTTGGTACTTTATTTCAATCACGTTCACGGCGTTCTGGATCTCGCCCACCAACTCCGACTTGATCAGGTCATCGTCGAATTTACTCATGGGACCGGTCAAGGAGATCGATCCGAGAACGGAACCGCTATCTGCCCGTATCGGGACACCGATCGATCGCATCCCAGTACGCCGCTCCTCATCTTCGATTGAATAGTTCCGATTTCGTATTATCTTGAGTTCGTCTAGCAGTTCACTCCGTTTTGTGATCGTTTTCTCCGTGAGTTTAGGCAACCCGTGCGTCTCGATGATGCTGTCGACACGTTCGGGCGGGAGAAACGCTAGAATAGCCTTTCCAAGCGCTGTCCAGTGCAGATTAGTCCGCTCTCCAGTCGGGATCTTGTCGTAGATCGCATCCGCTCCCTCTGACTTGTAGAGTAGTGCTCGCTGTCCATCCTCTTCCACGCCTAGGCTTGCAACTTCTCCAGTTCGCTCAGAGAGTGCTTCTACTTCCTCTTTTGCAACTTGGAAGAGTTCCCGTTTCTGTCGTACGCGTCCACCGAACTCCAGAAATCGGAGGCTCAGCCTGTAGGTTCCCTCGTTGTTCGTGACAAAACCGGTCTTAGAAAGTGTTTTGAGGTAGATATACGCTGTACTCTTCGGTATGTTTTCTTTCGAGGCTAGCTCTGACGCACCGATTCCATCGCTCTCATCTATGCTTTCAAGTATATTAAACGCCCTTCGAACGGAACTCAGCTGCCCCGTTTTGTCCGCGTCGGTCTGTGCCATATCACATTCTTCAGTACCATGCGTTATATGGCTACTGACTGCTCTTGAGTACGATCTCGCGTTCCGAACAGTATCTCGTATACACTGAGAAAGGATGCAATTATTGCCCGAACCGGTCGAATTCAGCATACCACTCGATTTGAATTCATGTGTTCCTTATATCTGATACGTGGATGATTATAGTATGCCACTCTCCGCTCTCTCCGATTGTTATCAGGGTTCCCTTGGGTACACCAAAATATAAGCTGTCAGAGGGGACGGGATCTCAGAGCAGCGATGAAACGACGAGGCCGGGCCGATAGTGCGTGCAATATAATTAGACGGACGAACAGAACAATCACCCTCATCGACAAGCAGGAATCCGTGAGAGATGAGCAAAGGACACATATAGAGGGGATATGAAAGGAGAATTGTGAACCAAGATAGTTATCTACAGGTGTCGGTTGACGGAAAGACAGCGGTCGTTATCGGTGGTACGAGTGGCATCGGGCGCGCGATCGCACTCGGTCTAGCTGAAGACGGTGCCGACGTCATCGCGAGTAGCAGAGACCAGACATCAGTCGAGAAAACAGCGACGGAGCTCCGTGAACGAGGTGCTTCCACTATCGAAGCCGTGTGTGACGTAACGGATCGTGACTCAATCGAGAATCTCGCAGAGACTACAGCAAAGAAATTCGGCGGCGTCGATATCCTCGTCAATTCAGCCGGGTCAGTCGCGAAGTCCCCGGTTACAACTATGTCTGAAGACGACTGGGAGAGAGATATCGAGGTCAACCTCACTGGCGTCTTCCGTGCCTGTCAGGTGTTTGCAAACGTGATGGACGAAGGAAGTATCATCAACATCTCCTCGATGTCGTCCGGACAAGCACGAGAGAATCGGCCCGCATACTGCGCCTCGAAAAGCGGAGTCGACGGGCTAACCCGCGCAGCCGCTGCCGATCTTGGTCCATCGATCCGCGTTAATGCGATCGCACCTGGATTCGTTAAAACGCCGCTTGCGGGTGATGCATTCGACGAGGGGACCGAGCTTCGCGCCGAGATCGACCGTCGGACGCCGATGGAGCGGGTCGCGATGCCCAACGAGATCGCCGGCATCGCCCTCTACCTTGCCAGCGACGCTGCCTCATTCACGACCGGCGAAATTATTCGCGTCGACGGCGGTTACGACAACAGCGCACAATAACCGAGACAGGCTACAGTAGCTGATCGGAGATTCGAATTCCCTTCAAACCCTTTTCGGGGAACAGTCCCACATAAAGTATTAACTGATAGCCGAGAAAGGTCCAACCCGAAATGAAATCAGCACTTCACGCTGGCAACGGATTTGTTCCTCAAACAACCAACCGCGGCGGATGGAGGCGATACTAATCATGGACGTTGCAGAACTCATCGGTCCAGGTAAATTCGAAGTCCGGAACCGCGATCGTCCGGACCTCGATGCCAACCAGGTCCTGGTCGCTGTCTCACGTGTCGGAATCTGCGGTTCGGATCTCCACTGGTACAAACATGGACAGATGGGTGATCGAGTCGTTGAGGACTCGTTGATACTCGGTCACGAGAGCGCCGGAGAGATCGTCGATATCGGGACAAACGTCTTGGGACTCTCCGTCGGTGACCGCGTCGCGATCGAACCCGGGATTCCGTGCGGCACATGCCAAGCCTGTCGCGACGGCGACTACAATCTCTGTCCTGACGTCGATTTCATGTCAACTCCCGGGACGGATGGCGCTCTCGCCGAGTATGTCGCTTGGCCTGCGGAGTTTATCCACCCTCTCCCAGAGGGAATGACGATGACAGAAGGTGCGCTCTGTGAACCATTAAGTGTCGGTCTCCAAGCGATCCGTCGCGGCGAGGTCGGTGTCGGCGACACCGTCTTGATCATGGGTGCAGGCCCTATCGGGCGTACAGCGCTGGAATGTGCAACTGCCGCCGGGGCCACCAAGATTGTCGTCGTTGATATTGTCGACGAAAAACTCGATCAAGCGGTAGATCAAGGCGCAGATCTGGCAATCAACTCGCGTACTCAAGACGTGATCGAAGTCCTTGAGGCAGCGATACCGACAGGTGTTGACGTCGCAATCGAGGCAACTGGCGCCCCTCCGGCAATAGAAATCGTTCCAGACACTGTCGGCCGAGGAGGAACCGTCGTACTTGTTGGCCTCGCAGCCGACCAAGCTGTGCCGTTCGACACCTATCGTCTCGTTCGCAACCAGATCAACATCCGTGGGAGCTACCGGTTTGCGAACACCTACTCGACGGCTATCGAATTGATAGCAGACGGCGCCGTCGATGTTGAGAGCATTGTTGACTTTCACACACCGCTCTCGGAGGTTTCGAACGCATTCGAACGCGCTACCGAATCCGACATCGTCAAGGGGGTAATCGACGTCGCGTAGCCAACTGCAGTAAGCCGATAGACTCTCTTAGGATACGATCAGCAATAATTCACACTGGAACATCATGATGTCATCATAGTCTGTTCAAGAAGTCCCTTCATATATCCGATAGCGAATAACCGCCCCATATCCGAATATCCTGCTTGTGTTTCCGCTCGGTCGTCTTCACCGACCATCTTGGGGACGTGATCAGGGCGAATCGGTCCGTCGAAGCCGACCTCGCGGTACGCTTCCATGGTAGCCAGCATATCTGTCGGTCCATCGTCATGCCACGTCTCCACGAAAGAACGGGCAGACCCCTCGACGTCCCGGAAATGAACGTAGTGAATATGATCGCCGAGGCGTCGAATCGCTGATTGAACGTCAGTGTCCATCGCAGCGAAGTTCCCCTGACAGAACGTTACACCGTGATTTGGACTATCGTACAGATCCAGGACACGCTCGTAGTTTTCTATTGACGTGATGAGTCGCGGAACGCCACGAACAGATGACAGAGGCGGGTCATCGGGATGGAGTGCCATCTTGACGCCAGCCTCTTCAGCGACGGGAACGACTTCGTCAAGGAAGTACTCGAGATTTTTCCAGAGTTCGCGTTCGCTGATGTCCGCTTCGGGATGGTCGGCAGCGCGTTCCATCCACTTATGGTCGTATCCCGACTGTAATGACCCGCCGCGGTCGGGTATCGCGTCTGCAGTTCGGAGAACGCCAACCGGATTTTCCGTCCATACCCAACAGTAGACGTCGATATCAAGACGTCCCATATTTCTGATTAGTTGCTTGACTGTCGCTATTTCCTCATCGCGGCCGTCTTTACCGAGAACAGTACGTTCCATCGGCGGCCGATCCTCGACTACGTCTAACGACAGTCCGTGGTCCGCGAATCGGTTTCGTGTCCGAACTAAAGTATCATATTCCCACCAGTCGTCCATGCCCCAAAAACGGACGACACCGCTGCCGATGCCGAGTTGTCTCGCGAGTGTCCATCGTCTATCTTGGACAGGTGGTAACATCACTGCAGAGTCCATACTCTGAATTGATCCACCACCACATATATAAATTTGCAAAGCAGGCTACTCATCGGCAGTCACTACAAATAGAGATAATTATTTATACTGGGATACAACACACCCAAGTGGAATGCTAGATACAAGCAAACGGGATGGTCTGACGAATAGACGTAGTTTCATTAAGAATCTGGGTCTTCTTGGCGGAACCGGGGCGGTCAGCAGTCTTGCAGGTTGCACCAGCCTCGACAGCGACGGACAATCCCTGCTCCTCGGTAGTGTTTATCAGAGCGGACACGTCATCAACGAGATGGCGGCCGAGTGGGCCGACTTGGTTCGTGAGGAGACTGACAGTCGCGTCAACATCACGATCGACGAAGGATTCGGCGGCGAGCGAGAGGTAATGGAACAGACATCGATTGGTGCGATCGAGGGAACGCTCATCGGTGCCACGTGGGTCCTCCAACAGGCTCCGTCCCGTTACTGGGTGGAGTCCCCATTTGTCTTCGACAGCTGGGAACAGCAGCGGCGAGCGTACACTAGCGACTATCTTGATGAGGCACGAGAAAATCTCAAGTCGGAAGCAAACCAGCGAATTGTTGGTCCGCCGATCTACCGCGGGTTCCGTCACACAACCGGTAATCAAGGGTTCCAGACGCCGAGTGACATTGAGGGTTCCAATATCCGGATTCCCGAAGTGGATCCGTGGCTTGAGGTATGGAAAGGAATCGGAGCGGCTCCGACGACCGTAGCCTTCGACGAGCTATACAGTTCTCTTCAGCAAGGCGTCGTCGGCGCCCAAGAGAACCCGGCCGAGACGATCAACTCATACTCGATTTACGAGGTTCAGAGCCACATCACAAAGACCTCTCACCAGGCATCGACCGGCTGGTTCACATTCAGCGAAGACGCTTGGTCGTCGATGAGCGATGACGATCAGCAACTTGTCGAAGAGACTCTGACCGGTTCTATTGAAGAGCTGAGTGCAGACATTGAGCAGAGTGAGTCAAAAGCGCTCGACGAATTAGAAGACGAAGGCATGGAGATCGTCGAACCCGACCGGGACGCCTGGCTTTCGGCCGCCGAACCGATTCTCGAAGAACTATTCGAAAATCAGTGGGACCCCTCCTTAGAAGAGGTCAGGGATATTTAATAGCGTAGGACTATGCTTGACACATCCCGATTTGAGGCGAGCCAAGCTAATAGACTTCTGACAGCGATTACGCTCGGTATCTTCGCCGTCATGATTGCTGTTATCGGATTACAGATGCTTGCACGGTGGGTTCTCGGGCCGCTATTCGGTATGTATCTGCCGTGGACCTCAAGCCTGTCACGGCTATTATTGATTTTCCTTACGTTCGTTGGAGCTGCAATTGCGAGCCGCGACCGAGAGCACGTGACGGTCAATCTACTGATAAAACACCTGCCTCCGTGGGCCGCAAGAGCACTCGTCATTGTGCAGTCACTCCTTATTGGTGTGTTTCTCGTCGTCTTACTGGTCGGTGCCGTTGCGATGTACCACCTTACGGCGGGTCGAACGTTCGGTGCTCTGCCAACATACCCTCTGCTAACCAATGAGTGGCTGTACATCGCTGTGCTCGTCGGCAGCGCATTGATGCTCGCGTACATACTTCGTGATCTCGTTTCCACTCTCGTCGGCGATGAAGTCCCAGTACCTTCGGAAGGTGAAAGATGAAATACAAGAGTTTGCAGCCATCAACAAGTCAGTCAACGTCCACGACCGGTGCACATTTGTGTTGTCCAGATAGTGCGAAAAACGTTCCACAGATGCATGAGGTGGTCTAACATGGACTTGGTCCTGATAGCGCTGTTCATCATAGTGCTGCTCGTACTCTACCTTATCGGGATCCCCGTTGCGTTCGCCCTCGGGCTAACGAGTCTTATCCTCATGCTGACGCCGATGGTTTCGTACAGCCCGGAACTTGTCGCCCAAACTCTCGTTAGCGGGGCAGATTCGTTCGTGCTGCTTGCAATCCCGCTCTTTCTGCTAACCGGCCTCTACATGAACAGCTTTGGCCTTACCAATATCATCTTCGACTTCGCTGAGGAGATGATCGGCCCGATCCGCGGCGGTATTGCCCATGTCAATATTCTCGCCAGTCTTCTGTTTTCGGGGATGACCGGGACCGCCGCCGCAGACGCAGCGGGACTCGGCGCTATCGAGTACGAAGCTATGCAGGATGCGGGATACGAGAAAGGGTACAGCGCTGCCGTGACTGGTTCGTCCGCAATCATTGGGCCGATCATCCCTCCGAGCGTCCCACTCATCATGTACGGGGTTCTCGCTCAAGTTTCGATTGGGGTCTTGTTCATCGCTGGCATCGTACCTGGTCTCATCATGGGAGCGACGCTCCTGTTGCTCTGTACGTACTACGCTTACTCACACGGCTACGAGCGCGGAACGTGGTGGTCGCTCCCCGATATATGGCGGAGTTTCAAGGCGGCTGCCCCGGCGCTGGGCACTCCTGTCCTGATAATCGGCGGGCTGCTCGGAGGCTTCTTTACCGCGACCGAAGCCGGCGCCGTGGCACTGTTCTACACCCTCTTTGTCGGGTATGTCTTCTATGGCGGCGTTGAAAACGGAGACTTCATCGAGACGACGTACGAAGGCGTCGTCACGACGGCTGCGTTGACGTTCATCGTCGCATCTGCGACGCTGTACGGCTTCCTCATCCGTCGTGCCCAGTTACCGGACGCACTGGCCGAAGCAGTGGTCGGAGTAACGGGTGACCCTACTGTGCTGCTCCTGATGATTGTCGGTGTGTTGCTTATCGTTGGGCTCATGATGGAGACAATCGCGGCAATCACAATCTTGACGCCTGTCTTCCTGCCCGTAATCAACGTCGCCGGCATCGACCCCATCCACTTCGGCATCGTGATGATTCTTACGCTCATGATTGGGCTCCTTACACCGCCGTTCGGGATTATCCTATTTATCTTGGAGAAAGTCACCGATGTCGGGTTAGAGCGCATTATGCGGAGTATGGTGCCATTTTACATTCCGCTCCTAATTATCCTCCTGCTGGTAGCAGTACTGCCGAGTCTCACTCTCTGGCTCCCGAAACTCGTTGGCCTCATCTGAATACTTTTCTCTCAGAGCACACTATGAGATCCGATCCTCAACACTGTTTAGTTGAGTCAGCTTGAGAAGTGAGCAGGTTGTTGAGTGAATTGGACTAAATGTTCGCAGACCTGCTCCGCGAGAGCTATGCGGCGGATTTAGAAGAACCGTGGAAGAACGAGCGGACGGCGACCGTCAGGGCGTTCACCGTCCACCTCCATCAGACCGGTTGTTCACTCAGGGAGATAGCAGCGATTCTCGCTGAATCAGGTGTTAAACGCTCGCATGGGGCGGTTGGAAGTCGATACATAGAGTATATGATAATTTGTACGACCTGCTGACGTCCACGAGAGCGACGCTCTCGTGCGGCCCATTAGAACGCTTTATTCTGAGGACGGCGAAGCCGTCGCGGGTCGCTATCGACGAGACCGCTATTCAAGGTTAACGAAGTGGTCTTGATTGTACGCTGCAATAGACACCGTGACAACGTTAATCCTTGATGTCGTGTTGTTTGGCCGGCATGGTACTGATCCGGCGGCTGCATTTTTGCATAAGCTCTGCGAGAGACATAATCTCTCGGATACTATGTTTCTCGTCGATCAATTTGGCTAACGGACTGCCCTTTCTCGATTAGGACTGAGCGGTCGGGTCAACTATACCGACCAAAACTGATCGAGAAGTGGTTTCATACACTCAAAATGCGACTCGACCACTTCCATAATTCATGGGTGGGAAGTCGGGCAATCGTCTGCGAATGAATTGAACAGTTCATGCATTATTACAACCAGCAGAGACCGCATCACGCTCTCGATGGAAAGACACCAATCGAGGAGGTGCAGAATTAGACAATGCCCTGAACAAGTTCGATATATCTGCGCTCGGTTGTCGGGAGGTGAAATACTTCGTTAGTCCGACTGGTAGACATCTCGACGGCTGTTTCGCTGTGCAACTCCTCAGAAACCGGATCTTTGACTTGTTAGATGAGTTACCACGGCTATCGATGATGCTCTCGATCAACTCTCGATACTGGTGGTGTGAAGTTATTGGGGGAGCAGAGTACGGCTTGTTGGCACAGCTAGTGTTTATATTCACAACCCCTTCTGTGGAATATAACCGTCGGAACAGGGAGTAGACTGCAAACGCTGAGGAAATCGAAGAGTTGGAGGGACGCGGATTTTCGATTCGCTTGACTCGGAATTTCTCCCCCTTCAGGTGGAGGTGGATGTCAACCTCAGTACCTCACAAAGCATCCTCAGCAAACTGACGCTGGAGCGTGAGTTACTAGCGAACCAGAGCTCGGATTCGCACTCTGAAGATCTACTCCACAACGAGAGATGGGAAGTCGTCGCAGTCGGCGGCTGAACGCCGCCGACGCGACAGCGTTGCCACTGATCGCCAGGGTAAGATCGGTCACTAGTTACCGGTGGAACCGGTCGTCCGGTGGCCGATTCGCGGGGACGGCCCGACGCACCGCAAGGGCCGTCCACGCTGCCCGTGTCACCATGTCGACGAACTCTTCGAAAGGCCACCACCAGAGGCGACGCCCGCCTCGGCGGGGCGTCGCCACATACTCCCAGTGCAAGTACCGCCAGACGTTCTGAATCAGGAGACTGAGTACGACGAATAACAGCCGTCTTGTGGGATCTTGCGTCGTCGTCGAGATGATTGTTGACTCGGAGAGACGGTAGCTCGCTTCGATCCCGAACCGTTTGCTGTAATGGGATCGAGCCTGTCGAGGTTCATCGACAAACGGCGCGTCGACGGCGTAGCCGTGACGCGCCACCCCGTGCTCACCGTATCGACCGTTCTTGTAGGTACAGTCGATCATCACTGGAAACTCGACGGTCCACGTACTCGCCGTAGGACGTCGTGAGATCGTGAGTGATCTCACGACTCCAACCGGTGTTGAGTTCGTTCTTGATCTTGCTGCCCCACTTGATCACTGGAACGATGTACGCGAAATTGTGTGCTTGGAGCAATGTGAGACACTTGCCGTCGTAGAAGCCGCTATCGAGATATACCGCTTTAACGTCGAAATCGAAGTTGTTGAGCAGTCCTAGAAACTCTGTGAGGACATCGCTGGCGGTGTCGCCGTCGGTGAGACGGCGCACCGCCAAGGTGTAGCGCTTGTTGTTCACGCGGGCGTAGAGTGTGGCGTAAGCATGGAACGCAGTTGTTCCTGCTTTGGCCTCACTGTAGTAGAGGCCGTCAGTCTCGTCTTTGTCACCATAGTAGGGTCGCAGGTGGAGGTCAGCGACGACCTCCACCTGCTGGGGGAGTGTTTCAAGGATATCCTGCTGGAGAAGCGTGTTCCCCGTAGATTCGACAGTTTCGAGGTCAAACTTGGAGCGGAGGTGGTAGAGGACGTCATTGGCAGAGGGAGCGTCTTTGCTCTCCTTACAGAGTGAGGAGATCGAGGTCCCGTCGGCGGTCGCGCCGACGAGGACCTCGAAAATGTCCTCTGGGTCGATTTCAGCGTTCTCACTGAGGTCAAGAGTAAACGCGCCGGTGAGAACGTTGACGAGAAAGTTAAGGAGCTGGTCCTCGTGGATTTCACTGTCTGCTTGCTGCTGTTTGCTAGGCACATTCACAGCAAGCAGACGTTCTAACTAAGCGGCTTTGTGAAGTACTGATTATCTCCCTCCAGCCCCAAAACTTCTCTCACGTACTAAGCCAGGCTGGCGTGCGCATTCGGTCACTGTCCAAAAACGGTGCGTCCCAAGAACCCGCTAGCTCAACCTGGAGTTCTTCGAAGAGCATCCTACTAATCTCGAAGGACTCTGTTCAGTTCAGCCCCAATCTAGCAGTGCCCTTTGACATTTGATTCCGACTAGGATATAAATCAACAAGAGTAAGGTATTAGGAAGTATACAAAAGTATTTTCACCTCAGACGTTCTCCGATCTATGAAATGATGAATCTGAGAGAGTTAAAAAACACTTTCTGTCGCAGTTTAACATATCCCATCACGATTTTGATAGTGAAGAAGAGCTGTTGGTATCGGTCGTCAATGCGATAGCGAGCGCCGAAAACCGCTCCCCGATTGATATCGATCCGATATACGGCAGTATCGAACCGAAACTGCTTAATTCATTCTCAAAGTGTGCAGACGAGAGCAATGGATCACCGACGGTGAGCCTTGCCTTCTCCCACGAGGGGTACCGGATAAACGTCGATAATATGGGAAAAATAGTCCTGAGCCGAGACGAGACCAGTTCCTCGTCCCCCTCTTTCATCCGCCCGTCCAGCGAGAGTAGCGCACTCGAAGAATCGTCGGGAGAATTTACCTGTCATTACGACTTCGAGGCCGATCACTCTCTCACAGTCATGCTCGCCAAGGCTCTCGCCGCAATCAAAAATACTCGACCTACGGAGATCACTCCGCTCTACGAGAGTATTGATCCAAAAGTCCTCAATATATTCGGTGACTATGCTAGCGAGCGAGACGAACCCTCCTCTGTTTCCCTGGAATTCGTCCACTCGGACCATCGAATAACTGTCGACGAGCGGGGGAAGATCTCTATCCGTGAGAGCAATACGAGTTCCAAGATCTCTATCCGTGAGAGCAACACGGGTTCCAAGATCACTGACGTTGTTCGCGACGCTTGGAATTCAGACCCTCCTCTAACCGCACCTCGCTAGAGCCCTCTACTCAAACCATCTAATACTTGTACCATCTAGCTCTAGATATACGATAATTGTCACAAATAGGTTGAATATGAGGCCAAAAGATAGCATCAAGCACGGGAAATCGAGCGTATCGAGATTCGTCGACGAGCTCGACACGACAGTTTTTATCGCGGGGGTTGTCCTATCTCTCACAGCCATAGTGACTTTTCTCACGTATCCTCAATTGTCGGTAAGAGCGATTCTCGCTATTACAGATCATATTAGATCTAACTACACGTGGGTCTACGTCGTTACTATGTTTCTCATGCTACTGTTTGTCCTCTTCCTGCTGTTCGGGAGATGGGGAGACATTACGCTGGGAAAGCCAGCAGAGGACCCGGAGTTTACACTCTTTGGATTCTTCGCGATGATGTTCTCAGCAGGCATCGCGGCGGGCATCGTGTTCTGGGGTCCAGCGGAGGCGCTGTTTCACTACGACACCGTCCCGCCGATGATCGATGCGGAGTCGCAGATGCCTGCAGCGGCGATAGGAGCGGTCCAATACACGCTCTTTCATTGGGGAATTTACTATCTAATACCCTATACTATAATCGGGGTTCCGATCGCGTTCTTCTCGTACAGGCACGAGGCGCCGTTGCGGATCTCGACGCTTCTCGTGCCCTTCGTCGGCATTGACGGGCTCGACAACGTCTGGGGAAAACTACTGGATATCCTTGCGGTGCTCGTCACTATCGGTGGTATCACGACGACACTGGGGTTCGTCGGGAACCAACTCCTAACCGGCATTCAATACACCACCGGAATAACATTTGGAAATACAGAAACGATCCTACTCATTTCCGGGTTAACAGTCTCTTTTACGCTCTCGGCAGTCTTGGGTGTTGAACGGGGGATTCGACGATTATCACTGTTTAATGTCATTCTATTTTCAATTCTGGGAGTGCTCACGTTTCTCGTAGGACCGACTAACTTTATAATAAATTTGGGAGTACAAGCGACAGGAGGATATCTCGATGACTTCTTCGAGATGAGTCTGTACACCGGAATGGGAGAGAACGATGGATGGGTCGGCTCCTGGACTGTGTTCTACTGGGCGTGGGTGTTCTCATGGGCGCCGTTCGGCGGCCTGTTCGTCGCGCGTATCTCTCGCGGACGAACCGTACGAGAAGTGGCTGCCGCAACCATCTTCGGGGCAACAGCGGGGACGCTCCCTGGTTTTATACAATGGGTGCTACAGCTATCTGGCTCCAAAGCTCTGGCCGTGTCAACCTGCTTGAAGAGATTTCAGCACACGGTGTCGCCGTCTCCGGATTTCCGTTATTTAATGCACTGCCCCTAGGACTGCTGTTGGGAAGCCTGTTCCCGATTCTTATTATCACGTTCTTTCTCACGTCCGCAGATTCCTCGACACTTGCACTTGGGATGTTAACGACCGGTGGGAAAGAATCCCCGTCTAGTCTCAACCGCATCATCTGGGGAACACTGATGGGCATTCTTGCGTCGCTACTCGTCGTTGGAGGAGGAATTCCAGCACTGCGATCATTAGCGATTCTTTCGGGACTTCCGTTCGTCGTGATCGCGATGCTCTCTATCGTCACTATAAGCGTTGAATTTCGGAAACTCGTACCGATATTCGAAAGTTCTACGAAGGTGAAAAGATCGCCTAGGTCGGAATCCCCGCCTAGGTCGGAATCCAACGAGGAGTCACAGCGCAAAGACTGACACTCTGCTGGTCGAAGACGATCCGTGCTTGAGGAACCGATGGAGAAGACGAGTGATCCTCACGGTTTTGCAAGGTCGAAGTCCTGGCACTATCTAGTTCTGTACTTCCTCAGCTGGTGTCTTTCCGTCGAGCGCTTGATGCGGTCTCTGATGTGGTAGTATACTGTAGGCCGGAAGTTTTGATACGCCAGCGAAATAGTCGCCGATATGGCCAAGGAAGGGAACAAGATTCCCGACCTCACGAAACGTCGAGTCCGCGAGCAACTCGCGGACGAGACAGATCCGAAGCCGATCAAACGTCTCACCGCTGCTCGCGAGTATCTCGAAGGACTCTCTCCGGCCGATATTGAAGACAAATACGGATGGGACCGTCAGACTGTCTACAACTGGTTGAATCGCTTTGAAGAGCGCGGCTTCGACGCCGCGCTCTACGATAAATCTCGTCCTGGACGTCCTTCCGAGCTCAGCGACAAACAGTCCGAGGAGTTCACTGCTGTACTCCATGATCCCCCTGAAGAAGTTGGATACGACGATCCAGCGTGGAGTACAGCTCTCGCCCAGCACTACCTCATTGAGGTGTTCGACATCGCCTTCTCCCGCCGTCACACTCGCCGACTCATGCACAAGGCCGGGGTCTCGCCGAAGAGACCCCGGCCGGAGCTGGCCTCTGCCGATGAAGGCGAACGTGAGGAGTTCGAAGAGACGGTCGAAAAAAGTAGGCCGCCGTGACGAGGACACCACGGTCGTCACGATCGACCAGACGCGGAAAGCGGTTGGAGCAGATCTCTACGCGGCATGGTATCCGGTTGGCGAGAGGCCGACCGTGGGCGTGTCGGCCTCTCGCGAGGGAGTGAACCTGCTGGGAGCAGTCACTGAGTACGGGGAGACGTCGGTGCTGGAGTGTGGCGGATCGTTCACCGGTGAGGTGACGATCCGCTTTCTGGAGCATCTCCAAGCGGAGTTCGGCGAAAAGCTGGTCGTACTGTTGGACCAGGCGACGTACTTCACCGCTGGGGCGGTGAAGGACTTTGCCGCCGATGAACCGATCGAACTGGTCTATTTCCCGACTGGGTCGCCGGATCTGAACCCAACCGAAGAATACTGGCGACGACTCAAACTCGCCTTAGCAAACCGCTACTTCGGCAGTTGTGCCGAAATCCGATCAGCAGTCTGGACAGCACTCGAATCAATTAGTCCACCAGGTGTCTATCAATACCTCTGTCCTTGAGTATAATTAGAAGGATGTTCTAACAGTATCCGGTTAGAACGCGACTTCTATTGGCTTTTCGAGGGGAGTGGTTTAGCATACTTCACAAACAACCGTGCAACACGGGACATCTCGAGTAAGCAACGAGACTATGTAGTGCTCAAGTGGATACAAGTGTCGTCTACTGGCATCACGTCTATCCTGCTCGGTTGAAGTCCTTAGAAGATGATAGGATTCCACCCTCCGCGGTAAGGACAGGTGAACGATGTAACGCGGTTGGCCCCGATCTACCATATCTCAATCAGAAACTGGTTGCTAAATAGAGATGATATATCTTGCACGGCGGCACTGTCTAGCCAAAGAGCGGACAGTTCTTAGAGACGGATGCCATGGCCGCTCAAGAACTGTTCACCGTCTCTCTGGAGCCGAATCCGCTTGCGTGTTGGGACGACGAGAGCACCGCGAGCGCTCTGAGGGCGCTCGCGGTGCGGCTTCACTCGACGGGAATTTCGCTTCGTGAAACAGCCGTCGCGCTGGAGCAGTTCGGCGTGATCCGGTCACATCAGGCGGTGTGGCAGTGGGTTCACCGCACTGCGGAAACCGTCCCAGACCCGCCGACGGCAGAGCCGTCGCGGGTCGCGGTCGATGAAACCGCAGTGAAAATCGGCACCGAGCAGCACTGGCTGTACGCCGCAATCGACGTCGAGACGAAGCTACTGCTCGGTGCGGTCGTCTTAGAACGGCGAGGAACGGACCCAGCCGCCGAGTTTCTCGGCCAGCTGGCCGAGAAACACGACTTCTCGGAGACGACGTTTCTCGTGGACGGGATGGGCTATTTGACCGCGCTCGCGCGGTGCGATCTACGCGGTCACCTCGACTACGTCGACCGGAACTTGATCGAAAAGTGGTTCCAGACGCTTGCGATGCGGATCGACCGATTTCACCAGACGTGGATGGGCGGCAGAGCCAGCGCGCAGCGCTGGCTCGCCGCCTTCGTCTACTACTATAATTTCCAGCGACCAAACCAGGCGCTCAACAACCGCACGCCTGTTGAGGAGGTGCAGAATCGTTGACTAGACAGTGCCCCCGCAGATAAAATCCAAGCCATCAGTAACGTTCAGATGCACTATATCAGTGTCGACTTCCAGTTCCGGAACGCCGACGCAGGCGTCCACTCGGTTCGAAGTGGCGCGGTCCCCTAATTGCTCCACGAACGAAAACGAAGTCCTCTTGCATTCGGCTGGGTTGGACAGTGTTGTAAACATCGGGATCGCGTTCGCCGGTCTAGCTGCGTTGCTTTGCGGAACGTCTTTATTCGTAATGAAGCGATGGTTCGCCGACTATTCGTCGCCGGTTTTCTTATCGATCACGTACGCACTCTCGGTAGTCCTCTATCTCCCAGTGGTTGTCGCCAGCGACACGCTCTTTCTTCCCGTGTCGAATCGAGCCGAGGTCCTTAGGTCGATTTTCGTAGTAACGGCGTTGACGACACTCGCGATGGTGCTCCTGTTCCGTGCGATTCGGATCGGCGAAGTCTCGTACGTCTTGTCGATTAGCAAAATAATACCTGTGTTCGTCCTGCCCCTAGAAGTAGGGCTGCTGAGACAACAACTCTCCGTACTCCAGATTGGGGGCGTAGTCGTCGCAACGGTTGCGATCTACGTCGCCAATTGGTAGGGAACGACGCTCTTTGCCCCACTCAAACGGGCCGCTCGGTCACGGCCGGCCCAACTAGCGCTGCTGTCAGCTGCGATGTTCGCGGTCGTCGACGTGGGCAAACGCGTGCTGATTAGGAGCTGGCCATCGCACCGACGACGTACGTTCCGCTGATGTTTCTCGGCGTCGCCGCGTTGATGGGACCGCTGGCGACCCGATCTCACTGGCCGGAGGACTGGGCGCGTGATCTGCCCGTCTTCCTCGTCACGGCACTCGTCATCGCGTCCGGGAACCACGTCGTCTTGCTCGCCTTCCAGCGGCTACCGGCGAGTATCGTCTCTCCCATTGTCAACAGGCAAGCGATCGTCGCCGTAATTCTGGGAGCGATTTTCCTTGAGGAATCTCACCTCCGAGCCCGTCTCGCTGCGACCGCCCTGGCAATCATCGGTATCACGATAATTTCCCTCGGGTGAGCGTGGAGCGATACCTGAGAGCAGTCGCTTCCGAGAGCGAGTCCCGCCGGCAGGACAAGGCGACCGAACCCGCTCACGAAAGGGAGTCGCGATGCTGATCGTCCATTGGTTTGCGTCTTCCAAACGGAAAGGCAGTGTCAGAGACGACGATCATTCGTCTCCGGGGCAAACACTGCACTACATTACACGCATATATCTGTAAAATACTGTGAGAGGTATTGGTCTGTTTCGTTCAGCAGCAACTATTCCACGGTCGATCGACAGTCAGTGTTACTTACTTCACCCGGTTGTTTGGAGTGATCAAACATGGGCTTTGAACGGCCCAATCGGGCGACTGGGCTCACAGCGCTATTGCGTCTCAGACGGGTGCAAGTGGGAGATCGGATTCGTTCAAGGAACTCGAGACGAGTCACAGGCATCGTTTCCGCCTTGCAAACACCACTTTCCCCGCTTCAGGGCGGTGTGACGACCGGTCGGTAGTTTAGCAGGAGCGAGTATCGACGCCGGGTCCCAGTACTGGGAGTCCAAAAACGGTCGACGATTGATTCAGGACGTTATTTGATACGGGAAGGTATAAGGCTCCCTCGGCAGTCATTTCGGGTATGCTCGATCAAGACGCATACAGGCTCGGATTCGGAACGTACAGTCTCACCGACGAGGACGGGATCGACGCCCTCGTGACGGCGATTGAGTCGGGGTACCGCCACCTCGATACCGCCCGTCTGTACGGCAACGAAGAAGAGGTCGGCGAGGCCATCGCTCGTGCCGATGTCGATCGCGATGACCTGTTCGTCGCCACGAAGATCGCCCATTTCGAGGAGCCGGAGAAGACGCCAGAGTATGTTCGAAACGGCGTCGAGGAGAGCCTCTCTCGGCTCGGGATCGAGACGATCGATCTGCTATACCACCACTGGCCCCGCGGCCAGGACGACATCGAGACCGTGCTCCCCGTCTTCAACGACCTCGTCGATGCGGGACAGGTCGAGCGCGTCGGCGTAAGCAACTATACGCCCACCGATCTGGAGCTCGCCGACGATCTCCTCGAGCAATCGCCGTATGCGGTCCAGGCCGAGATGCACCCGTTCCTGCCACAGGACGACCTCCGCGCGGCCGTTCGAGATCGCGACGCGTACTTCATCGCCTACTCCCCGATTGCGCAGGGCGAAGTGTTCGATACCCCTGAAATCTCGGCCGTCGCAGACAAACACGACGTGAACGAGGCCGTGGTCAGTCTGGCCTGGCTCCTGTCGAAAGACGGCGTCGTTCCGATTCCTCGATCGAAGTCGTCCGAACACATCCGGAGCAATCACGGAGCGCTCAGACTCGAGCTGGACGACGAGGATATCGAACGGATCGACGCCATCGATCGACGGCTCCGCTGTGAGGATCCCGATTGGATGGAGTGGGAGTGATCGAGCCCCGACAGTATCGCCATAAGACGATAGATTCTTTCGGTTGGTTTCGTTTGCCGGGCGACTCGGTCAGGTTCGTCCGTCCGGCTCGTCGCGATTGCAGTCGATGATAGCGTGGCCTCTCCGACGGCTTCGAAAAACCGATTCGGGAAGAGGCGGCTACCGAGTCTCTTTCGCGAGCGTGACCGGCTCGCTGTCTCGAGGCGTCGTGACAGCGGTCTCGACGGGTGTACCGCGGTTCGGCCGGACAGGGCAGTTCACGACTATCGGCTGACGCTACTCGCCTCGCCCTCCTTGTCGTACGTTCGGATGAGATCGGCGATGAGTTCGACGTCTCGCTTCGACTCTTCCGGCGGTGTCCGGGGCTCGGCTTCCCCCTCCATACACTCGAGGAAGTGTCGGAGCTCGCGTTTGAACGGCTCGTCCGACGACGGGGTGTACTGCGTCTCCGTCGTCTCGTCCATGCCGAGTTTGGTGCGGACGTCCGACGGGGTGTTCTTGATGAATGCGTTCGAGAACTCGATCGACGCCGATCCCTCGGGGGCGTCGGCGTGAATGCGCTCGTCGTACCACTTCCGATCGGTCGCGCCGGACTCGAGGATACACCGGCGGTCTCCCTCGTACCGGAGTTGGGCGGTGACGTACTTCCAGCCCTTGAACACGTCGACGTGGTCGATCCGTTCGACCGATCCGAACGCGGACCGGAGCGCGTTGATGTCGTGGCAGATGCTCTCGAGGTGATACTCGTAGGCTTTCGTGAGCATCTCGTCGTCGGTTCCGACGGCTGCCTCGACCTGCTGGCGGCGTTTCGAGTTGCTCTCTTCGATGAACGCATCGTCGAGGTCTGCGTAGACGATGTCGTAGTTCTCCTCGATGACCGCTCCGACGTCCGGCGGAATGACGGTGCTCGTGACGAGATCGATCTCCGATAGCTCGTTCACTTCGGCCCGGAACTTCTGGAAGCCGGGATCGAAGCGCTTCATATAGCCGACCATGCAGACCGCATCCGTCTCCGCGGCCGCATCGATCACCTGCTGGGCGTCGTCGGGCGTCACGGCGACCGGTTTCTCGACGAACGTGTGCAGATCCGCCTCGAGGGCGGCGACGGCAACCTCCGCGTGGGTGTGCATCGGCGTCGTAATGACTACGCCGTCGAGCGTGTCGGCCTGATCTTCGATCAGCGCCGTACTTTCCGTGTACCGATGAGAGACGTTGTATCGATCGCCGAACGTCTCGACCACGTTCTCGCCGGGGTCCGCGATTGCGTGGATATCCGCCTTCGGCAGTTCCGCGAGGTACGGAACGTGCATAATCTGTGCGATAGCGCCGACACCGATGACTCCGATCTTCATCTCAGCAATGAGTTAGTCAGCATCCCACAAATAGCTTACCAACGCATATGATATGGTATCTATCGAGGTAGAGAACCAGACGAGAGACCCGCACGTCCACGCAAAAACCATCGACCACCTTCGGACGATCACTGACCGCTGAGACAACAGCTATCACCCGTTGAGTTGAGTCCACGGGGACGTTTCCCATACTTTTATAACCGCCTCTGACGATGTCTGGGATAGATAGACAATGAAAGCGTTAATGCTTGATGCGGAGTGGAATCCGCGCTCCGAGTACGACCTTACGGATAGCGAGCGGGAAACACGTAAAGCACACAATAGTGCACAGGTCTGGCAACATCCCGAGATGAACGTCGAAGACAGACCCCGGCCGGAACCTGGAGACGACGAGGTGCTTATCGAGGTCGCCTATGCAGGTATCTGTGGCAGTGACTGCTCTATGGTTCAGACCGACGAAGAAGGGTACATGCACTATTCGGCGTACACACAATTCCCAAACGTAACCGGCCACGAGTTCTCGGGCCGGATCGTCGAGACCGGTGATGACGCAACCCTCTTCGAACCGGGCGAGCGAGTGACCTCAGAGGTTGTCGACTACTGTGGCCGATGTCAGCAGTGTCGGCGTGGCTTCCACGGCCACTGTGAGAACTTCGAACAGGTCGGCTTCACTATGAGCGGCGCGTTCGCAGAGTACGTCACCGTCCCAGAGAAAATCGTCTGGAGCGTTGAGTCACTCGCGAACGCCTACGAGGACGAAGATGAACTGCTGCGAGCAGCAGCCACTATTGAACCCAGCACCATCACCTACCACGGTATTTCGTCCGCTCTGAGGGCGTCTTACCCGGCGATCACCACGTCTACCATGGGACAGGGCCGATCGGTCTCACCGGCATGAATCTCTCACGAGCGGCGGGTGCAGGCAAGGTTATCGGGTTCGATCCGTCGCCTGAACGACGGTCGATCGCGGCCGACCTCGGATTCGACCACGTATACGACCCAACGGAGCGAGATCCCGTCGAGGTCATCGACAAAGTCACCGATGGTCGTGGTGCAGATGTCCACCTCGAAACTGCAGGTGCTGTTAATGAAACCTATCCAGTTATTCAGGAGACGCTGGCCGAGGAGGCTAACGTCGTCCACGTCAGCAATGCCAGCCGTGCGCCCAATCTCGCGACCAGGAAGTATCAGGGCAGCAGTGCACAACTCTACGGCACGGAGGGACACACCGGACAACAGATTTACCCTCGAGTCATCCGTCTAATGAGCGCCGGACGACTCGACAATACGTCAATTATCACGTCGACGTATTCGCTATCGAATGCTGACAAGGCCCTCGAACAGGCAGCAAAACGGGTCGACGGGAAGGTACTCATAGAGATATAATAAGAACAGGTCCTCGATAAGAGTCTCTAACGTAACGATTCGATTCTAGCCGTACTTGTTCTACCTGAAGGTCCTCCGGTCACTGTTAGTGACGGTAGGTCGCTCCGCGCGGCTATCCACTCGACCTTACGCGTCGATCGCGTCGTTCCAGTGGTCGACGTTCCGCTTCGCGTGGACGAGCCTGTCGTTGCGTTCGTTCTCGATCTCGATCGTGATCTGGCCGTCGTAGCCGATCTCGTCGAGCGCCTCGTTGACGGCTTCGAAGTCGATGACGCCCGCGCCGAGGTCGACAAACGACGTGAGGAACACGAAGAGGCTATCGTACTGGACGTTCCCCGCGGAGAGGGTATCGACGTGACTCTGGAAGTCCACGGTCGGATCGATATCCTTGAGGTGGACGTACGCGATATCGTCTGCGAACCGATGGATGCCGTCGATGACATCGCCGTAGGGCTGGTAGTGTGCCGTGTCGTACAACAGCTCGAGGTTGTCGGGCGCTCGCTTGAGCCACTCCTCGATCTCCTCGGGGCTCTCGATGTGAGATGCCCCGTGATGGTGAATTACGGGCGTGACGCCAGCCTCGTCGGCGGCCGTACAGATGCGGTCGAGCCACGCGTCGAACGTCTCGTCGGTCTCCTGGCCTCGCGGTGGCGGCAGGATCCCGAGGAAACGAGCGTCGAGTTCGGCCGCGATCGCGGCCCCGTCAACCGCCGCCTCGACGTCTTCCTCGTTGTTGAGCCACCCGGCCATGACACAGTAGATGTCGAGACCGTTTTCTTCGAGGGATTCCTGCAGGGAATCGACGCCGATGTAGTCGACTTTGCCGAGACCGATCTCGACGCCGTCGTATCGACAGGCGGCGAAGTCACCGAGGCCCTCGGACAGTACCTCCGCTGGGTCGTACATGATGGTCGTATATCCTACGCCCATACACGATTCACTACCGGGCTGGATAATAAATGGTGGGGTTTGGTGACGAATGCCGATTCGCGTTATCGCCGGTGTGGCACCGACAGACGGTTACATCGATCGAATCGGCCCGACGATCTGTCATCGGAAACGGGGTCGTCGATCAACCGGCCGACAGCGGCCGTACGGTGTCTACATCTCGATGAGGACCTTCCCGTCGACGCGCTCGGACGCCTGCCGGATCGCGTCGTCGGCGTTCGAGAGGTCGAACGTGGACGTGATTATCGGTCGGTTGTCGAGCTGTCTGGCGGCCATCAGTCTAATCACTCGCGGGTAGACTTGCTGGCCGGTGTGTCCTTCCGATCCGTAGAGCTGGGCACTGTTGCCCTGATACTTCCGCAGCGCGATCCCGGGATCGGAGCCAGCGTTGCTGATGTGGACCACGTTTGCGGTTTCCGCGAGCGTGTCCTCGATAGCGGGGTAGGTCTGTGCGACTGCACCGGCGGTCTCGACGTGGACGTCGACACCCTCACCGTCCGTGATCGACGCGATCGTCTCGACCGGATCGTCTTCGATCGGGTTGTAGACGTGTTCGAACCCGAGTTCGCGAGCGATCTCGCGGCGCTCGTCCGAGGGCTCGAACGCGATCACCTCGCCCGCACCGGCGGCCTGCGAGACGCTCATCCCGGTCAGCCCGATCGGTCCCGCGCCGTGGTAGACGTGGTAGTCCCCGGGCAAGATCCCCTCGGCTCGAGCGAATAGCCCGTGGTACGTGATAGTACTCGGTTCGATCGTCGCGGCGGCTCGAAGCGCCTCGTCGTCCGTCTCGTACGTCTCCCGAAGAGCCGAGACATCCCAGCACAGTTTTTCGGGTACAGCGACATACTCCGCGAACGCACCGGGGATGGTGAAGCCGATCTGTTCGAAGTTCTCGCAGTGGCCGTTGAACCCCTGTCGACACATGTTACAGCGCCCGCAGTAGTCGGTGACCTCTGCAGTGACGAGATCGCCCGCCTCGAACAGTTGCGCGTCGTCGCCCGTCTCGACGATCTCGCCCGCGAACTCGTGTCCGGTCACGTTCGGAAGACGGAGGTACGCCGAATAGTGGACATAGCCGTCGTCGTCCGTCTCGAGCATCGAGACGTCGCTCCCGCAGATGCCCGCATACTGTACACGGACGAGTACTTCGTCGTCGTCCGGCGTCGGCCGTTCCCGTTCGGCCACCCGGAGTTCGGGGTTTCGCCACACTTGGGAGGCGTTCATCGCCTTCTTCGATTCGCGCTCGGCGTCCGAAACGTCGTACTCTGCCCGGGGGTCCCACTCAGCGTCCACTACAAGGGATTGCATACCACGTCATTTACCGGCATCCGACGTAATAATATCGGAGCCGGGACGGCTCCGAGCAGCGAATACGGGACTCGATTCGATCGACCCGTGCGTCTCTATCCGACGGCGCGTTCGCGGTCAGTCGTCCGCTTCGAGATCGGCGAGGTCCCACTCGCCGGTGATGATCGCGCCGGAGTCGGGGTTGTCCGGTTCGACGACGGCCTCGACGAACGCGGGGCCGTCGTAATCGATGGCCTTCTCAAGCGTCGCGGTGAGGTTTTCGGGTTTGACGACCCGTTCGGCGAAGTCGATGCTGAACGCCTCGGCCATCTTCACGAAGTCGATGGTATTCTCCTCGTCAAACTCCGTATCAAGGACGCGGTCCCAGCCGTACTTGTCGACCTGCAGGTTGCGAATCGACTTCCAGCCGTTGTTATTGACCACGAGCCAGGTGACATCGATGTCGTGTTCGACCGCGCAGGCGACCTCCTGATTGCACATCAGGAAGCTCCCGTCGCCCTCGATGTCGACGACTGGCCGGTCGGGCTCGGCGAGCTTCGCACCGATCGCGGCGGAGACGCCGAATCCCATCGTCGAGAACCCGCCACAGGAGATGTTCGTCTGGGGATCGTAGACGGGGAACTCGGGATTCGTGATCTCCTGGGACTGGCCCGCGCTCGAGATGATCATTCCCTCGCGGGGGAGCGCCTCGCGGAGGCTCGCGAGTGCCCGGGAGATACTCATGGGGACGTCGTCGGTGTGGCGCTGTTCGACCTGCTCCTGCCAGTCAGCCCACAGGCGCTGGATCTCGTCGTAGTACTCGTTGTCCTCGGTCGAGACTTCGTCAACGCGGTCGGAGACGGCGTCATGGAGTTGGTCGGTGACGACCTTGGCGTCGCCGAGGATGCCGACCTCGACGGGGTAGTTCTTGCCGATCTCCGTGTTATCGATGTCGACGTGAATCAGCTTGCTCGGCGGAATCTCGAAGCTGACGCCCTGTTCGAACGACGAGGTGTGCAGGTCGGAGAAGCGACAGCCGATCCCGAGGACGACGTCCGCGTTGCTCGCGAGTTCGTTCCCGGCGGATGAGCCGATCCAGCCCGCGTACCCCACAAAGAGGTCGTGATCTTCGGGTATAATTCCTTTCGCCTGAAATGTCGGAATGACGGGCACTTTCAGATGTTCGGCGAGCGCCTGGACCTCGTCCCAGGCCTCGCCGAGCATACAGCCACCGCCGGGGACGATCACGGGTCGATCGGCGTCGGCAAGCAGGTCTGCGGCCTCCTCGATCGACTCGGGGTCACCGCCCGGTCGGCTATGCGTGCGCGTCTCCTCGGGGTCCGGAATCTCAACGTCCGCGGCGTTCCCCTGGACGTCCATCGGGACGTCGACGTGGACGGGGCCCGGACGGCCCGTGACGGCGATCTGGAACGCGCGTCGCAGGATCCGCGGGAGTCGTTCGACGTCGCGGACGACGAAACTCCGTTTGGTCACCGGTTCCATAACGCTCGGGAAATCGCCGGGTTTCTGCCGGTCGAGTTCCTGCAGGATCCCCTGTCCGTACTCGTGGGTCTGTGGCGCACCGGTCAAGATGACCATCGGGATCGAGTCGACGTACGCCGTCGCGGCGCCCGTAACGGTGTTCGTCGCTCCGGGACCGATCGAGGTGAAGACCGCGAGCGGGTCGCCGGACGCGCGGGCGTACCCGTCCGCGAGATGGGTCGCACCCTGTTCGTGGCGCGGCTGAATGACCTCGACCTCGGAGTCGTTGAACGCGTCGAGCAGGTTCGTGCTTCCGTGACCGGGGATACCGACCAGGTACTCTACGCCCTCTTTTTCCAGATACTGAGCGATAATCTCGCCACCAGTAAGCGTGGGCATGTTCAATGGATTACCACGGTGTGGCATAAATATTCGCCCTCGTATGTCGGTCTTCTCACTGACTGACATTCGAGAACGGTCGATATCGAGATGGGCGGCGGATACCACGACGACGGCTACCGTCGTGTAGCTCGGCCGGCTTCGATAGTACGCATGTGGAGGTGGCTGCCACGAGCGATCGAGTATCCTCGCCGCCTCGAGATCGCCGAGATCGGGGACCAAATCGAACTCCAAGCCGGGTGACTGTCCCGAACGGCGGGGAGAGCAACAGCGTCTCTGGATGCCGATCGACGGTTACAGCGACGGGATTACGTCGTCGTTCATCACGTCGAACAGCCGTTCGGGCTCCGGACTGGTGTTCGCGACCGCGATCCGATCGAAGCCCATCTCGGCGTACTCCTCGAGCTGGGCCGCGATCATCGACGGATCGTCGGCGATCAGGAACTTCTCTTCGACCTCCTCGCGGGTCGCCTTCTCACCCTCGGCCTCGATCTCCTTCGGGTTCGCCATCGCCCGGTCGAAGACGTTCTGGGTCGTCGCCCACCACGGCCGCGTTGCCTCGAAGGCCTGTTCGTAGTCGGGGTGGTAGGACGCGGTCACGAGCAGCGTTGTTTCGATCGCGTCCGGATCGTTCCCCTCCTCCTCGGCGTACCGACGGATCGCCGGGTAGAGCCGATCGGTGTACTCTTCGCCTTTCTTGACGGTGATGAACCCGTCGGCGTACCGCGCCGCGAGTCGAGCGGTGCTCGGCCCGTTGGCCGCGATGTGAATCTCTGGGGACTCCTCGGACATCGTGTACAGTTTGGCCTCATCGAGTTCGAACCGCTCCCCGTCGTAGGTGACGAACCCCTCGTCGATCTGATCGCGGACATCGTCACTGACCCACTCGTCGTCGCCCCAGAGGGCGCGAATGATCTCGAGGGACTCCTCGAGCCGGTCGCGGCGTTCGGGATACTCGGGCCAGTCGAAGCCCAGCGGCGTCTCGTTCATCGCCTCGCCGGTGGAGAGCCCGAGCAGCACCCGATCGTCGTGGAGGTGCTGAAGCGTGGCGAACGCCTGTGCGATCATTCCGGGATGGTAATGTCCCGTCGCGGGCGTCACGCACGTTCCGATCGGGCCGTCCAGCCGTTCGGTGGCGGCACCGAGCCAGGACCACGCGAACCCGGAGTCTGCTTCCGTGTGGAACCACGGGTGAAAGTGATCCGACGTCCAGACGGTTTCGTAGCCGCTGTCCGTGGCGTGTTCCCCGTATTCTAACAGCGTCGACGGGTCGTACTGCTCTTGATGCGCCATGTAGTCGATCCTAACCATCGTCACCTGACAGTACGGAGGACCGTGCATTAGGTTTTGTGCTCGGACGGCGGGCCCAGGAGCGCGCTTCGTCTCGAGGAGGGCGACGACAGGAAAATCGAGGGATCGTTGGAGAAGGGTGAGAATCGAGCGGCCGATCAGATCGGTAGTCTCGCGTCAGGACCGCGTCTTCCGGTGTTCGTCGACGACGTCCCAGTCGAGTTCGATGCCGAGTCCGGGCCCGTCGGGGACCGTGATTCGTCCGTTCTGAATGAGCGGTTCGTCCTGGGCGACGAGGTCATCCCACCATGGCACCTCGCGGGCGTGGTACTCCATGGCGACGAAGTTCGGGACCGTCGCGCCGACGTGGGCGGTCGCGATCGTCGCGACCGGGCTCCCGATGTTGTGCGGGATGAGCGCCTGATAGTAGGCCTCGGCCATGTCCGCGATCTTCTTCGTCTCGGCGATGCCGCCGGTCTTCGGGACGTCGGGGGCGAGGAAGTCCACCGCTTGCTCCTCGATCAGGTCGCGGAACCCGTGTCGGCCGTAGCGGTTCTCGCCGGTCAGCAACGTCACGTCGGTCGACTCTTCGAGCTCCCGCATCGCGTCGGTGTTCTCGGGCGGGAGCGGGTCCTCGACCCACGCGAGGTCGTAGGGCTCGATGGCCCGACAGAGTCGTTCGGCGGTTTCGGGACTGAAGTTCCAGTGGAGGTCGACCGCGACCTCGGCGTCGTCGCCGACCTCCTCGGTGACGGCCTCGACGACGGAGCGCTTGTGCTCGATCTCCGGCGGGTCGAAGTGCCTCGAGAGCGTATCAATGTCCCGGCCGGACGGAACGTCGAGGTCGAACTTGACCGCGTCGAAGCCGTCGTCGACCGCCAGCCGGGCGGCCTGTGCGTACGCCTCGGGTTCGTAGGTCGTCTCCTCTTGGCCCTCCTCGGCCGAGGAGACCATCGCTTCCCCGGCGTGACAGTCGGCGTAGACGCGAACCTCATCGCGGGTCTTCCCGCCGAGCAATTGGTAGATCGGCTGGTCGAGAATCTTCCCGGCTGCGTCCCAGAGCGCGATCTCGATGCCGCTGATGGCGATCGTTCCGACACCCCACTGTGACCCTCGACCCGAGAGGCTCTCGCGCATGAGGTTGTAGAGCCGCTCGACGTCGAGCGGGTTCTCTCCGACGAGTACGGGTCGGAGGTAGTCCGTGACGATCTCGTGGACGCCCGGCGAGGGGTAGGCCTCGCCGATCCCCGTCACGCCCTGGTCGGTCTCGAGCGTGATGATCGTCCACGGGAAGTTGCCGTCAATAACGAAGGAGTCGATGTCCGTTATCTCGGCCGTCGGCCCGTCCCGGTCGGGTGTCTCGTCGAAGTCGGTCCACATCGTCGCTGCGAGCGTGGATGCAAAGTCCTCGTACATGATCTGTATTGGATGTCAGTGTGCGTGTAGTCGGCAGTCTGCGGTCGGTTTCAAGCGGTTCGATCCGATATCGCGGAGCGTGTCCGCGCCACGGCCGCGTTTTCCGACCGACACAGCGGCTATCGTGTCGGTCTCACTCCGTGCGGCCAAAACGGAGCGGTGCAACCCGCTTCGAGCGCGACCGGTGCCGTCTAACAGCGCCGAGACGCTCGTGTCACAGGCGTTGACAGCGAGTCGCATTATCAACTCGATTGGGGAGATGCCTGTTATAACTTCCGGTGACCGAGACCGAGTGAGGGAGACGGGTACTCTCTTGACTCGAGACAGCCGTGTGGCTTCGTATCGATCGGACGACCCGTACGGCCGAGCGAGAGACCCCAGTTTATCCGTTTCCGGTCTACCTCCACCCGACCTCTCCGGTCGGTCGAACAGCGGGCCCGTCGAGAAACGTCCGATCGTGATCCACCAAGCGATCGAACGGCACGACGAGTCGCGCCGGGAAAACGGCGACTGTGACTCTGATACTGAATCACTCCGACAGTCGGCGGAGCAATCGCCGCCGCCGAACCGAGGTGCACACCGATCGCACAGCAGTCATGCGATCAGGGAGGCATCGGCTCGGCGACTGCAATACTTGAGTCTTAGCTGTACCAGCGCTCGATCTGGATCGTCTTCTCGGTGTAGAAGTTGACCGCGTCCTCTCCTTGGGCGTGGAGGTCGCCGAAGAACGATGCTTTCCGGCCGCCGAAGTGGAAGAAGCCCATCGGGGCACAGACGCCGACGTTGACGCCGATGTTCCCCGCGTTGACCTCGTACTTGTACTGGCGCGCCTCGCTTCCGGACTCGGTGTAAATCGAGGACGCGTTCCCGTACTTCGTCGAGTTGACCATCTCGATCGCTTCGTCCAGGTCCGCAGCGTCAGCGAGACACAGTACCGGACCGAAGATTTCCTCCTGTGCGATCTCCATGTCGGTCGTGACGCCCTCGAGGAGCGTCGGGCCGAGGAAGTGACCGTCCAGTTCCGCGTCCGGGTGTTCGAAGTCCCGTCCGTCGAGGACGAGTTCGGCCCCCTCGTCGAGTGCGTTGTCGATCAGATCGAGTACACGTTCGCGCGAGTCGCCCGTGATCAGCGGCCCGACATCGGTGTCCTCGTCGACGCCGGCACCGACGGTGAGGTTCTCCGCAGCGTCGATCAACTGCCCGCGGAGATTGTCGTAGACATCGCCAACACCGACGACGACATCGTTGGCGAGACAGCGCTGGCCGGCGTTGCCGTAGACGGAGCCGATGACGTTCGGGACGGCGTCGTCGACTGAGGCGTGCTCGGTGACGACAGCGTAGTTCTTCGCGCCGCCTTGGGCCTGTACGCGCTTCCCGTGCTCGGCGGCGGTCTCGTAGACGTGCTTGGCGACGGGGGAACTCCCGACGAACGAGACGCCTTCGATGTCGTCGTGCTCGAGCAACGCGTTGACGGTGTCTGCCCCGCCGTTGACGAGGTTTACGACCCCGTCCGGGAAACCGGCCGCGTCGACGGCCTCGAAGATGAGCTGGGAACTCAACGGGACCTTCTCGCTGGGTTTGAGTACGAACGTGTTCCCGGACGCGACCGCGTATGGAAGGAACCACAGCGGGATCATCGCCGGGAAATTAAAGGGTGTGATGGCGGTGAAAACGCCGAGGGGTTGGCGGACGGCGTATTCGTCCATGTCGCGCGCGACGTCTTCGACGTTGCCGCTGCCCTCGCGCATCATGTTCGGCATTCCACAGGCCACCTCGACGTTCTCGATGCCGCGCTTGATCTCACCGCGGGCTTCCGCGATGGTCTTCCCGTGTTCGCGGGACAGCGCGGTCGCGATCTCATCGAGCCGGTTCTCGAGTTCGGTCTTCAGATCGAAGAGATACTGTACTCGTTCGACGACGGGAGTCCGTCGCCACTCCTCGAACGCCTCGTCTGCCGTCTGGACTGCGTCGTCGACAGTCTCGACGGTCGAATACTCGACTGTTGCGAGTTCGTCCCCCGTGGCAGGGTCGAGTACGGGCTGAGAGGTCTCGCTGGCGGGCGTGTTCCACTGCCCGCCGACGTAGTTGTCAACGCGGTTACGAACGTCTGGCGAAACGGCTCGCTCTCGTTGCTCGGACATACGAATTAGTGCTTGCGGTACGCACACAAATATGTTACGTTCATGGTGATACGAGTCGGCCACTTGTCCCATTCTCCATTTCGATGGCTCTCGGGAATCGTTCGATCCGGTATCGCGGCCCGTGGGGGCGTTTGCAAGAGTCAAACAGAGTTTTTGTTTGAGAGACACAAACAATTTAGTGGATACGTATGCTGGTAGTCCACATGGCAAAGACGACGAAGCCGAGAACGATTCAGGCGGTGGGGATTACGCTCGAGATCATCGATTACTTGCACGAACACGATCGTGCACGGATCACGGAAATCGCACACGAACTCGGTCGGTCGAAGGGGACAATCCACTGCCATCTGGCGACGCTGCTCGAGAAGGAACACGTCGTGAAGAACGGAGAGACCTACCAGCTCGGTCTCCGATACCTCGAACTCAGCGAGGGAGTGAAGGACCGGCTCGGAATCTACGATGCCGTAACTGACGAATTGGCCGATCTGGCTGAACAGTCCGACGAGCTGGTTCAGTTCGCAACGGAGGAACACGGTCGTGCGGTATACCTCTACAAGAACGGCAGCGAGCGGGCCGTTCAGACGGCCTCGTCGATCGGCAAACGGGAATACCTCCACTGCATCTCGCTCGGAAAGGCGATCCTCGCTCACTATCCGCGGGAACGCGTCGAAGAGATCATCGATCGGCACGGACTCCCGGAGTATACCTCGCAGACGATCACCGATCGGGACGAACTCTTCGAGGAACTCGAGACGATCCGTGAGCGCGGGTACGCGTTCGACGACGAGGAGAAGATCGAAGGACTCCGGTGTATTGCAGCGCCGGTAAAGGCCGGCAAAAACGAGGTGTTCGGTGCTGTAAGCGTTTCCGGGCCGTCGAGTCGAATGACGGGTGACCGGTACCGGGAGGAGCTTCCCAATATGGTCACTCGCTCCGCAAACGTGATCGGAATCAACGCCAAGTTCTCCTGAGACTCCCTCGTTTGCAAGATTCAAACGGCGGTCCACAGGTTCCATTCACTGGTCCGTATTCGCAGTCGTTCGTCAGTGTATCGACAGTTATCGACCGGTAGGATCCCGTTATCGCCGTACGGACCGCTGTCCGATCGTCCGCCGCCGCGGACGCGGCCCCTTGCCAAAAGATGGCATAGGGGCTCGTGCTCGGTCGGCGACTAAGATTTACAATTATACAGTTGTAATCGGATATGTCGATCACCGTATTCGAATCAGAGAGTGACCGCAGTACTAACCGGTCGATTTGACTGTTACGAACGCTATTTGATCGCTGTTGAACAACTGTCGGTCGGCTGCTCCCGTTCGGGTCGAGCAGTTGATCGGCAGTTACTCATGCATGAGGGGAGCCCAGTTATCTGTCGGCTTCGACGATGGAAACGGTCCGTTCAATCGCTGCTACCGGACGTATCGCTGATCGCTCGGAGTCTGAAACGTGGCACACAGCGGCTTCCTCGTCGAAGGTAATCTCGTGGACGTTCTACGTACCGACGAGAGTAACAGGACCGAAATCAACGCGGAACCGTCGATCTCAGCTGGTTCGTTCCACTGGGTTTGGTCCTGCTCCGGAACCACGGTACCCCGGCGCCCGCATCAGCTATTGCATGGTTTTCGTAAGACGCAAACGGCGACTGATAACGGACGGCGTCTCGAGATGAACGCTGTATCCCTGAGGACGATGAGTCAGCAAGCGTCGTCACCGTCTGGATCAGTCGGGAGACGCTGCTCAAGGAAGATGCGGAGCTTGCGGAGATGACTGCGGCCGTCCGCGAACGGAACATCTCTCGAGTTCGTCTCGGGAACTGTTGGTTCCGGAAGCTATTTTTCAATGCCCAATGTTTTCACTTCGCATGGGAACTGGCTACACCACTATCATGTACGATGCCGAAAACGTAGAGGATGCACTCGGCGATATCGCTGCCTGTCGGTACGACGGGGTTGAGATTAGCCTCGAGAAAATTCGTGCAAACGGACCTGAAACCGTCGACCAGTGGCTCGAGACGTACGATATCGATCTCTATCTCGCGATGAGTGAGTGGATCGAAACCGAGGACGCGGTTCAGCGAGTGATCGACGACATGCCGGCCGTCGCCGACCTCGGGGCCGAGTTCGTCGGGATACTGCCGCCACAACGGGCCCGGTACGACGAGGCGACCGTCGAGGAGTGGCTGGCCCGGATCAGTGACGCGGCCGTCGATGCCGGGGTACGGCCGGTCGTGCACCACCACGGTGCGACGGCCATCGAACGGCCCACGGAGATCCAGCGCTACCTCGATGCCGTCGACGGACTGGAACTCCTGTTCGATACCGCTCACTACTACCCCTACGGCGATGATTTCCCCGGGGGCGACGTAACTGACGGGATCAAGCGCTTCGCCGACGATATCGCCTACGTCCACCTCAAGGACATCGACCCGGTCAAGGACTTCGCGGCGAACCGGGACGCGCTCTCTGCGGCCGACTTCCACCTAGACAACGTCATCAACTACTTCCGTTCGTTCACTGACTTGGGAGAGGGAATTCTCGATTTCGAGGCACTCCACGAGTCACTCGCGGACGCCGGCTATGAGGGACACTACACCATCGAAATCGAAAATCGGACCGACCGTCCGCTCGTCCACGCCAAGGAGAACTACGACTACTGGTCGTCAGTCGGAAACACGTAACCGCGAGCCCCCGGGACTCGACCGAGCGTGGTCCGTGAGCCGCGTGTTCACGACCGTCCGAATCGGCTCGGGTATCGTGTGTCGGCTTGAGTAGCGACTGGCGTCGACGGGCGAGCTGTGACATAGTGGAAGCGACGGATCGAGGTTACGCCAGTTGCATCAGCGACGCACCGGCGATGATGATGGCGATACCGCCTAGGAGGCGCGGTGATCGCGGAACTCGTCTGACCGCGAGATACGAGATCGCGACGATGACGAGCGGATAGACGTTCGATAGCGGGACGACAGTGATGACCGACCCGTTCCGAAGTGCGGTAAACCAGGCGAGCCAGTTCCCCGCGACGAAAACGCCCGCGAGGGTAAACGCGGCGAGGGGCAGCCGGTCACGAACGCGGATCTTAGCGCGCAGTTCACGAGAGACGCCGAAGAGGACGACGAACGCGACGAGGGCCGCCGTTTGGCCGACCGCGGTCCCCAACAGCGGATCGTCGATCCCGTTCAGTCCGATCGCGACGAGAACGAATGACGCGCCGAGCAGTCCCATCGCAGCGGCCGGGAGGAGGAGGTCTCGCCCCTCTACCTGCGTGAACTCCCTGACGAGGAGATCGCCCGAATCGGCGCTTCCCGTCCGCGAGACCTGCAACACGATGCCGCCGGCCATGATACACAATAGCCCGATCGCGGAGGCTGCGGTGAACGTTTCCCCAAGAATCGGTACGGCTAGCAGTGCGGCGACCGCGGGGTTCGCTCCGACGACGGCGGCAGCGACTCGAGCACCGACCCGGTCGATACCGCGGAAATAGAGCAGTCTGAACGCCGCCGGATTCCCGAGGCCCGCGACGACGAACGGTGCCAGTCGCCTCGCCGTCACGCCGTCGAACGACACCCCGCGAACGGCGAGCAACCCCCAGAAGATGACGACGCTGACGATGATCGTGATGACCGTCGCGGCCAGCGCCGGTGAGGTGCGCTCGGCGTACGTTCCGTTTTCCAGCCCATACTCGACTGAAACGGCCTGGAGTCCCGAAAACACCGACGCGAGCAACGCAAGGGCGGCACTCAGTTCTAGCAACATCGGAGACTCAACGGTGCGGTCGTTCGCCAGTGGGCACTATCGCGTTCCGATCGACGCTGCGGGCGGCTTTTCGATCGATGCAGGTCTGTTGGCATACGGTATCGTTATGACCGGTCCGTCTTCATAGCTATATCGGTGTAGGGGCCGTTCCTGTGAGCTCTGGGGGCGATTGAGCGATCTATCACCGATGTCAATCGTGATCGGTTTGCACTCTCTCCTCGGCTCTCGACCGACTGCGTCCGGTCAGCGCGGACGCTGGAAACCGCACAACGGTCGGCCACCCTCGAGCAGCCCGGAACGTGTGTCGACGATAGTCTGCAAATGCCCGCGACCGCCGGCTACATGGCCGCGACTCACTCCGAAACGAACGTGACGGGGCAGGTAGCGTTCAGAATGACTGTCTGGGCAGTACTGCCGAACAGCGCCTTGCCGGTCGGACTGCGCGACTGACCCTGAATGAACAGCAGGTCGGCGTCAGCCGTGTCAGCTAGCGACACGAATTCGGGACCGATCTCGCCGACTACGCCCCGTGCCTCGACGGGAACGTCCACCGCCTCGAGTGCAGTCGTAATCTCGCGTACCGATTCGCTCCGCCGAGCGACGTCGTCCGGCGACGGTTGGCCATCGAAGTCGAGTCCAGCGACCGTCTCCTCGAAGTCCGCGTCGGTGTAGGCCCGTCCCACAACGACGTTTGCGTCCGCCGGAACGGCGATATCACGGACTGCCTCGATCAGCAGCGTTCTGTCGTCGGCTTTCGTCACGGCGACGAAATCGCATCTACAGACATGTTTCGTTATGAGGTGTGTTATCTACTCACATATATTTTATCTTCTGGGAGCGTACGCCGTTCGCTCGATCAGGAAAACGGACAGCGACGGCAGTGATCACTCGTCGCTATTCATGGGAAGCGGCGGAAGACGGTGACATGTTCTACAACCGACGCCCGTGTGAACGGCTGTGAATCAACGGGGACGACCGAAATCGCGTCAGTCCGACGTGGATTCCGCGTGTCGCTTGCTCGCTTTCGTCCGCGCGACGTCACCGTCGTCAAGACGGGATCCGGATCGGATATCGAATCCGTGAACGAGCGGATCGTCTACTGTAAGCCAGATATCCTCGTTACGCATCGCTTCGACAGTGCTCGGCGCTTTCACGGTGATCTCGATGTGATTGCTGTCCTCATCGCCAACGAGCACATCGATAATCTGGTCGTCTCCTTGAGGCTCCGTCACCTTGATCTGCCCATGAATCGCGTTGTCCACCGGCTCCGTATGGGCAGTGAAATACTGCGGACGAACGCCTAAGGTAAACTCCTCATGATCTCGGTAGCGGTCGGCGACGCCCGTCTCTAATCGGTATTCGAACCCATCGATGGCCTCTGTCGAGCGAACCGTGCCTGACTCGTCGATCGTGACGTCGATGAAGTTCATCGACGGCGACCCGATGAATCCGGCGACGAACCTGTTTTCGGGTTCGTGGTAGACCTCGTCCGGGGACCCAATCTGCTGGATGTGTCCCTTATCCATCACGATGAGCTTGTCGCCCAGCGACATCGCTTCTTCCTGGTCGTGGGTCACGTACAGCGTCGTGATGCCGAGTTCACGTTGGAGCACCTTGATCCGACTGCGCATGCTCAACTTCAGTTTCGCGTCGAGATTTGCCAGCGGCTCGTCCATCAGGAACACGGACGGCCGGCGGATGATTGCCCGCCCAAGCGCGACGCGTTGTTGCTGTCCGCCACTGAGATTGTCGATGTCTCGATCGAGCAACTCCGGAATCTCGAGCATCTCCGCAACCTCCTGAACGCGCGCGGCGCGGTCGTCGCCGTCGACGCCCGCGACTTTGAGTGGGTAGCCGATGTTCTCCCGGACGGTCATGTGCGGGTAGAGCGCGAAGTTCTGGAACACCATTGCGGCGTTCCGGTTTTTCGGATGCACGTCGGTGACGTCGTAGTTGCCGAGCGTGATCGTCCCGTTGGTCGGTTCGGTGAGGCCGGCGAGACAGCGGAGCGTCGTCGTCTTCCCGCAGCCACTCGGGCCAAGGAGGATGGCGAACTCGCCGTCCTCGACGGTGAGGTCGATATCCTCGACCGCGATCGTATCTCCGTACCGCTTTTCGACTGAGTCGTATTCGACGTTAACCATTGCTGTAGTCCTCCGTGAGTCGCGTCCGCATCCGGTTCGTTCGTCTGCTGTGCGTCATTTGCCGACCGCCCCCATGCTGAACCCGCGAACGAGTTCCTGTCGCGCGACGAACGCGAACAGGAGGACCGGAACGAGCGCGATCGTTCCGGCGACACTGACGTTGATCCACTGGACCGAGTACTTTGTCACGAACGACGAGAGGCCGACCGGCAGCGTCATCGCCGCGACGTCCTGTGTCAGGATGATCGCGAACAGGAGCTCGTTCCACGTGATGATCGTCGTGAAGATCGCCGAGGCGAGCAATCCGGGTTTCACGAGTGGGAGGACGACCTTGAAGAACGCCCCGAGGTGGGTGTGGCCGTCCAACATCGCGGACTCGACGAGGCTATCCGGCACCTCCTCGAAGAACCCCTTCATCATCCACACGGCAAAGGGGATGTTGAACATCACGTACACGCAGATCAGCCCGTACAGCGTGTTCACCAGCTGGAGGTTTCGGAAGATGACGAACAACGGGATGATCGTCACGATCGGCGGCATAAACCGCGTCGAGAGGATGTAAAACGGCAGATGGAAATCCAGGTTGTACGGGAAGTCAAAAGTGACGAACCCGTACGCCGCCGCCGCACCGATAGTCGTCGCAATGATCGTCGTGACGAGCGTGACGGCGACGCTATTGACGATATACTGGGCGAACTCAGGTCGCTGGGTGAACAGCTGGACGAAGTTACCAATCTGAAACTCGGTCGGAATCCAGGCCGGCGGGAACGACAGCAGCGTCTGTCGCGATTTAAGCGCACCGGAGACGAGCCAGTAGACCGGGAACAGCGTCCAAACGAGGAAGACCCCGAGCAGCCCGTAAATGACTGCCTTGCTGATCCCTTTCTCTGCCAAACTCTCCAGTAACTCCTCGACTCGAGACGGTTCCTTGAACGGAACGTCCGGTTGTTGGTCTGTTGCCATGGTTAGAACTCGATATCTGCGATTTTGACGAAGCTCATCGCCAGGATGAGCACGACGACCAGCAGCGACACCGCCATCGCTGACGCCTGGCCGAAGTTGCTAAACCGGAACGCCGTCCGGTACATTTCCATGCTGATCACGTTCGTCGCGTTCGACGGCCCACCGCGGGTCAGGATGTACACCTTCGCGAACACGCGCAGCGCGTCGACGACGCGAATGATCAACACTAGGACGATCAGCGACTTCAGGTATGGGAAGACGATGTCGACGAATTGGCGCCATCGCGGTGCACCGTCCATAACCGCTGCCTCCTGAATATCGCTCGGAACAGATTGGAGACCCGCGAAGATGACCAACACGACGAGTGGCGTCCATTGCCAGACGTCGGTCATGACGACGGCGTACAACGCGACGTCGGGGTCGCTGATCCAGCCGACGTTGCGCCCGATAAACGGTGCGGCCATGAAATCCAGAAGGCCGTCGGGCGTGTACATGAGACGCCAGATCAGCCCGATGACCGTCGGTGAGAGGATCATCGGAATTAGGATGAGCGTCTGCCAGAGCCCACGCATCTTGATCCGCTTGTTCAACACGAGCGCGATCCCAAATCCGAGGACGAACTCGATGCCGACCGCCAACCCGATGAACTTGCCGGTCACCACGAGGGATTCGAGAAACGCACCGTTGTTCAACAGATTGACGTAGTTCTCGATGCCGACGGAGACCGTCCGTCCGCCGGGCATATACTGCTGTGTCGACATCTGGAGCGCACGCAGGAGCGGGTAGAACGTCAGTGCGAACAGGAGGAACACGGCCGGAAGGGTCATGAGCCACTTCAGCCGTTCGTCGACCCACAGAAGCACGCGCTCTCGGGTCGATTTCTCCGCGCCCAGTTGCTCTTCGAGGTCGGCCGTCGAACGTACGTCCGTCCCTGTTTCAGTTGCCATTGTTTGATTCCGTTGGCATCATCTAGTAGCCCGCGTTCTCGAGGATCGACTCGGCCTCGCTCTTGGTTTCGCTCACGACTTCCGATGGGCTCATGTCGCCGGTCAGCGCGCTGTTGAGGTACTCCCCTTGGGTCACGTCAATCTCGTTCCAGAGGGGTGTCCGCGGCCGTGGTTTGGCGTTTTGGAGGCTCTCGTACAGCGCTTCGAACCACGGTTGTGCGTCCATGTTGTCCTCGAACGTATCGTGTCGGAAGGGGACGCCGCCGAGTTCCACGTAGCGGTTCTGTGCCTCCTTGGAGATGATGGACTGGATGACAGTACCGGCGTCTTCCTTCCGACCCTCGGAGACGTTCGTGTTGATCCCGAGCAGCCAGTTGCCCTGCATCGGGGCCTGCTGCTCGTCGCCTTCCGGAATCGGAATGAACTCCAGGTTGTCCGCTTCCGCGGTGTCGTCGTTGAGCAGCGTCGACGCCGCGGCCGGCCACGCCATACCCTGCGCGGCGGATCCGTCCCCGATTCGGTTCAGCACCTGATCGCTGTTGAACGATCCGACGCCATCCGGAGAGATCGATTTCAGATCCTCGACGAAGAAACTAACCGCGTCCTCCCCCTCGCTGGTGTCCCACTGGTACTCCCAATCGTCGTTGAACATGTCTCCGAGGTTCGACCACCCGATGCTCATGAAGTTCGTGTTCGCCGGGTTGCCGCGCTGACCGCGGATCACGTACCCGTTCGCGTCGCCGACTTCGTCATCGATATTTTGTCCGGCACGTAACACGTCGTCCCACGTCCCCGGCTCCGATTCGCCGACCTCCTCGTAGTACGATGTGTTGTAGACGAACATCTGCGCGTTCCCCACGACGACTTGCCCGCGAATCGTCTCCTCCATCCCTTCGGCGGACGGAACCGTCGGGGCTCCGGGCGTCGGCCACGTGGTGATATCGACTGTCGTGTCGATGAGTTGCTCCTCCGGGAGTCCGTCCGGAAGCCACTGCTCGAGCGGATCGAGGTAGGTCGCGAACTGGGGAAACCAGGTGTCGTCCATTAGGATCGCGTCGTACCCCGTTCCGCCAGTCGTCAAGACGCTACTGACTCGTTCATAGAGGTTCGCGTACGGGAAGATCGTGACGTCGATCGAGAGATCCGTATCGTCCTCGACGTAGTCGTTGACCAGGTCCTGTACGAGTTCCCCCTCTCCCGAGACGGCGATGATGTTGACATCTGCATCGCTACCACTCCCACCGAGACAGCCGGCCAATCCGGTTGCAGTTGCCGCACCAGCAACACCGGTCAGAAACCGACGGCGCGAACTTCGATTCGTGACCCGCGTCGTAATACGACTCTCGGAACTATCGCTCCTATTCTCTGGTCTGCCACTCGTTGGCATATAGACAATGTGTATCGTCACCCATCATAAATCATGTGGTAAGTGATACATCCTGTATATATCCATCCCGATATCTCAGTATTCGCTATCTCGGCTCGAGCGACAGGGGAGCGGGCACGCCGTTCGATCGGCGGGGCTGCGGGACGAAACAGACACGATGTGGGCTCTCGTGGTAGTCGCTGAAGCGGGACGTTGTACGGTACATCGCCGATGTACCTCGGCTGCTCGCTATGGTCGGAGCCGACGGGTGTCCGTTTCCGATCAAATCGTGTCCACAAACGTGTCGTCGGCGAGAGGCATCCGTCGAACCGCACTGTTTGACCGACGCCAACCGACGGTGACGTGACTGCGGTATCCCTCTCGGATCCGCTGTAGAAACTGCCTGGCAGCTCGCGACTCCCACTGGCCGCACGCAGGCCCGCATGCTCGCGTTTTCAAACCATGTCTCTTGGATGTCGGTCGTACGCAGCGACCGCTGTTCATCACAGAGTTAAGTATTTATGTCTGATTCACTAAAGCTGGATCACGCTGTAGAAGCGCACGCTCATGGACCGCGTCGACAGGGAAGAGAGCCTGTCGACCGCTCCGGAGATCGATACGTCATTAGTAACTTATGACACAACTCAAACAAAAATTCCAAACCGAAACGGATCTCGCCGGTGCGTGGCTCTCGGTCGGCCACCCCACCGTCGCAGAAGTGACAGCGATGTGTGGATTCGACTTCGTTCTCATCGATACCGAACACACGCCGTTGACGCTGGAAACGGTCGAGAACATGTCCCGCGCTGTCGATGCCGCCGACGGGGGAACGGAAACGCTCGTTCGAGTCCCATCGGATGACCCCGTTCGAATCAAGCGGGTCTTGGACATCGGCGTTGCCGGAATAATGGTTCCAAGCATCGAAACGGCCGAAGAGGCTCGCAACATCGTCAAAGCGGTCACCTATCCACCCAATGGTATTCGCGGCGTCGCGTCGGGTCGCGCATCCACGTACGGCGACGACTTCCAGCAATACGTCGAAACCGCCAACGACTCGGTCACGACCGTCGTCCAGATCGAGACGCAGACGGGCCTCGATAACGCTCGAGAGATAGCCGCGGTCGACGGTATCGACGCCGTTTTCGTCGGCCCAGCAGATCTCTCCGCGAACCTCGGGATCTTCGGAGAGTGGGAGAACGACCGTCTCGATGCCGCGATCGACCGAGTCGTTAGTGCCGGAGATGCTGCCGACGTTCCGGTCGGGACGCTCGTCGTCGATCCGACCGACATCGAAACACGCGTCGAGCAGGACTTCGACTTCCTTATCGTCGGGAAGGACACGAGTCACCTGTCGGCAGCCAACGACCGGATCCGGCAGCGCTACGAAAAAGCGGTGTCACAGCATACGGCGACCACCATGAGCGAAGACTGAAACCGACTGTTTTTGCCGTGATTTCGCGACGAGACGTTAGTCGCGGGACTGTGTGAACAGCGACGCGATCACCTCGATATCGTCGCGCGCCTCGGCAATCGGTGTGGGAACCTCCGCTTCGCCACGGACACACGCCATGAACCGCTCTAGCTCTCGTTTGAAGCTTTCCTCGCGGGTTGGACTGTACTGAGAATCAACCGTTTCCGCCGTTCCTTGCCGAATGGAGAGGGTCGCCGAGTTGTACTTGATGAACGGATGGTCGAACTCGAGCTGAAGCATCCGATCCGGCGCGTCGACCCGCAGGAACTGCTCGTGCCAGTGTCGTTCGGAATCGCCCGTCTGAAGCACGCATCGTTCGCCGCCCTCGAACGTGAGGTGTGCAGTGCCGAAGTACCCGTCGCGGACGAAGTCGACGTGGTCGATCGAGACGATGTCGCCGAACAACCCGCGAAGCGCATTGATGTCGTGACAGACGTGCTCGAGCTGAAAGTCGTATGCCGCGGCAAGTTCGTCATCGTCAGTGTCAATGGCCTGCTTACACTGCTCGAGTCGGCGGTCGGAACTCCGTTCGATGAACTCGGCGTCAAGTTCCGGCTCGACCAGATCGTAGATATCCGGGAGCGACTTCGAGAAGTCGGCATCGACGGCATAGGCTGTGATACTGTCGATCTGTTCTATTTCGGTGAGTTCGTCGGCCAATCGCTCGTACGCGAGTTCGAACCGGCGATTGTACGCGACCATCGCCGTCGCATCGCTCTGCTCGGCGGTCTCGGCTAACCAGTCAGCGTCGGCCGGCGTGACGGCGAGTGGTTTCTCGACGAGGGTGTCCAATCCGGCGTCCAGTGCCGTCTCGACGATATCAGCGTGGGTCTGCATCGGCGTGGTGACGATGATCGCGTCGAGGTCAGTTGCGCGCTCCTCGATCAGCCGACTTGGCTCGGTGTACCGCTGGTCCGGCGGGACGTTGTACCGATCTCCGAGCGTTGTCGTCACGTTCTCCGCGGGATCGCACATCGCCGTGAGTTCTGCCTCCGGAACTTCGATGAGGTTTGGGATGTGCATGATCTGTGCAATGGTTCCGCAGCCGATGATACCGAACTTCATACCCTCCGGTTCGAAGAGTGGGGACTAAAAGCTTCCCTCGGTGTGCTGTTTCGTGGCCTCCGTCTCGAGATGCGGACATCTGTTCACTTCGTGTTTGCAACAGTCAAACGACTGCGTGGCGAGAGGCTGCAACGACTCTAGTAGCCGCTTCACACCTAACCGCATGACGGCTGTACGACCAGCGTGTGGATTGTTTCAGTGACTCTATAGCTCGGTATGCGAGGAAGAAGAGACACGTCTCACTGGTACGCTCCCACAACTGAACGCAAGCGTCGAATCTACGGCGAAACGCTATCGGTACGACGAGTCCGGTCACTGTCGGGCGGCCCGTCGACGGTCAGTTCATGACGAGCGAACGTAGCCGGACATTCCTGTTACGCACTATCTCGGAGGCTACACCAACGGAGAACCGTTGACAACTTCTCCATCCCCGTTCTCGACGTTCCTCTGATACGAATGCAGCGGATAAACGGATAACGGGAATCCATGCTGGTCGCCCTCTCTTCTCGAGACCGACTGTCAGACCCAGCTGCCTCGGAACGTTTCGCTCACGGTATCCGGCCCGGGACAATCAGCCACGTTGACTATCGCCGCTGTCGCGTTTGTAACACGTAAACAGTGACTGTCGGAAGCGTGTCCACGATCGGCTCTCGTCTCGGAACCCCTGAACGGAGACGCAAAATCCATCACTCGACCGGGAGTACCGTGGTTCGAGCACGGTGACGGACGTGGGACAGTAAATCGATCCGTTCGTGTGCCCCCATTGATCCGTGCGGTTCATCTATAGCTATCAAACCGAACTCCGACCCGTGGCACGTTCCTTTACAGACATACTGTTGTATAATCCATCGGTATATCCGCAGTCGGACGGAAATCGTGTTTGAGCGTCGCAAACGGGTTCCAGCCCTTCGCGTCACTCGATCGACCCGTGTTCGGAGCGTCAGTACGAAAGCCGAAAACCGTGATAGAGTAGTCGTTTGGTCCGTCTAGATGGCTGTACTCTGGTTAGACGAGATCAGCGGTGATGACCTCGAGACGGTCGGCGGGAAAGGTGCCTCCTTGGGTGAGTTGACGGGCGCGGGCTGCCCGTCCCACCGGGATTCGTCGTAACCGCCGGGACCTATTGATCGTTTCTCGAAGAAGCAGAGATTGACGAGGAACTGTTCACGGCCGTCGACATCGACGTCGACGACTCGGCCGCGCTGGCCGATGCGGCCGACCGCGCACAGGAACTCATTCTCGAGACCCCGTTCCCCGACGAGTTGCGCGAGGAGATCCTCGAGGGCTACGTGAGGTCGGCGACGGCGAGGCGTTCGTCACGGTTCGGTCGTCGGCGACGGCCGAGGACCTGCCCGACGCCTCGTTTGCGGGCCAACAGGAGACCTTCCCCAACATCACTGAAGAAGATCTGCTGAACCGCGTTCGAGAGTGTTGGGCCTCGCTGTTTACCCAGCGAGCAATCTACTACCGTCAGGAGCAGGGGTTCGATCATAGCCGCGCCGGACGAGCGGCAGTTTCGGTACCCATCGTCTCGATCACCGCTCCCGCGCTCGAAGGAATCGACGGACGAATGTCACTCTCGATTTCGATCGCGTCCCGAAACGTTCGGAACGGATCAGTCGTCTACGTACTCGACGTGGTCAGACTGATCAGCCTGCTCACTGAGCGCCAGATCTTCGTCGGCGACGCCGGTCTCGCGAAGGTCGGCCTCGATCGCCTCGAGTGTCCGACCTTTCGTCTCCGGAACCAACGCGTAAACGAAGACGAGTCCGGCCGCCGTGATACCCGCGAACGCCCCGAACGCGACAGTAGGGCCGATCTCGAACAACGATGGGAAAAACTGTGCGACGAGGAAGTTAGCGAACCAGAGGACCAGCGTCGTGACGCCCATCGCGGCCCCGCGGACGTTGAGCGGGAAGATTTCGGAGATAACCAGCCAGACCACCGATCCGAGGCTAACCGCGTGGAAGGCGACAAACAGCATGAGGCTCGCGATCGTGACGGGGCCGATGACTCCTCCCATCCCGGGGAGAACGTACGCCGCGGCGAGGACGGTCAATGAGGCGAACATCCCGACGAGGCCGACGAGCAACAGCGGTCGACGGCCGACCCGGTCGACCAGGAAAACCGCGGCGATCGTCAGCAAGACGTTGATCGACCCGATCCCGATCGTCCCGAAGAGGGAGGCGATATCGCTGTAGCCGGACGACTCCAGTATCGTCGGCGCGTAGTAGACCACCGCGTTGATTCCTGTTATCTGCTGCAAGACCGCGAGACCGAGGCCGACGATCAGGACCGGTCGGAGCCACGGTTGCAGGAGGTCGCGAAAGCCGCCTTCGTCGCGTTTCGACATGCGCAGTATGTCCTCCATCTCCGCGTCAATGTTCGCCCCGTTCCTGACGCGACTCAGAATGGAGCGCGCCTGCTGCTCTTGTCCCTGTTCGACGAGCCATCGGGGACTCTCGGGCATGAAGAAGATACCGGCGAACAGGACCACAGCGGGGGCCATGCCGAGTCCGAGCATGATTCGCCACGAGAGCCCGGCACCGATGGCCAGACTCGCGACGATCTGATTCGTGATGTACGAGACGAGGATACCGCCCGTGATAGCCACGTTGTTGAGCGTCACGAGCGACCCCCGGATCTTCGCCGGTGCGATCTCCGAAATGTACAGCGGACCAACCACGGAAGCGAAGCCGATCCCGACTCCATCGAGGAGTCGGCCGACGATCAGAATCTCGACCGTGGGCGCGACCGCCATGATGAACGAGCCGACGAAGAAGAGGACGGCTCCGAGCAGGATGAGTCGTCGCCGTCCGAGGCGGTCCGCAAGGCGACCGCCGAAGGCTGCTCCAACGATCGCACCGACCATCGCGCCGCTGACGACCGTTCCCTGGAGGAACGCGTTCGCCTCGAGTTGCGGGAACGTTTCGGACATGTAGAGTAATGCCCCAGAGACCACGCCGGTATCGAACCCGAAGAGCAGCCCGTTCAGCGCGGCGAGGGCGGACAATATAATAACGAAGAGACCGATATCCTCGTCCTCGGTCGGCAAGAGTCGCTGAATCGGATTCATTTGATAAGACGATTGCGGCCGAGGACAGTTACCCTGAGACAAAGTCTCGTAGACACGGTACTACCGAATACCATGGTCATCGATCCCATAATAGCGGATCATGTGGATCTACCAAATAAACTCTTTGATACCTCCTACCCGTTTCTCTCGAGGGGAAACGAGATTAATCGGCTAAACAGACCGAAGAACGGCGAGTAGAGTCGCTTCCAGTTCGGGGCCGGATTATCGACGCTCCTGCTCGCGAATGAACGTGACCGGACAGGGGGCGTTCAACAGCACCTTCTGTACCCTGCTTCCGAAGAGCGCCTTTCCGGTCGGAGATCGACTCTGACCACCGATAACGACACGATCGGTATTGCTTTCCGCTGCAATGTTTACGATACTGTCTCCCTTCGTGCCGGTAGCGGCGCGGACCTCGTAGTCGATCGATGCCTCCTCGAGTCGATCAGCAATCGCTTCGACGACGGTCATCTGCGACGCTAACTCGTCAGGACCAATATATTCATCCGGATTCTTGGAGATGTTCTGGATGGTTTCTTTGTGTGAATCCGAGTCGAACATATAGACGACGGTAACCGCGGCGTCCACTGGCAAGGCGATCTCTTTGATGACGTCAACGAGGTCGTCGACACGGTTTTCATCGCTTCCGCTGACGGCGAGGAGGATGGTTTTGAGTCCGGATATGTCTGAGTTACCACCGTCTGCTGAGTCCGCGTTCATCTTGGTGTATCTCTAATCATTGGAACATAAATAAGTAACTGTGTCTCTGATCATCTTGGCGTAATTTATATGAGAAATAGACGGAGGACAAGTATCTGTGTTGTCTACCGATCAAACGAGACGACCGATTTCAGCGTCTCAGGCGAGTCGGCGAATGCCGCCTCAATCTCGTCAAGTCCATAGATACCGGTTACGAGTTCATCCAGGACTGATTCCGATACCGTGCCGAGCCACTCTGCAGCGGCCTCGAAATGTGGCCTGCGTGCATTGACAACACCGAGCAGTGCCTTGTTGCTGACGACGAGTTCCGAATGGAACTCACCGCAGTCAACATCAAACGAGGCCGATTCGTCCGGGATTCCCTGAACGGTCGCGACACCGTTCGGTGCCAGCGCGTGAACCGCATCGACAGCGTGTTCGGGGTAGCCAGTGGTCTCGAAAACGTAATCGGCCGGAATGTGTTCATCGGCGAAGTCAGCGACGGGTACCTCTCGTGAATCGACGTACGTGCCACCGATGGCTTCGATGAAGTCGATCGTCGAGTCCGGACGATCACGTCGCCCGAGACAGTACGTCTGTGCGAATTCGGTACCCGTCTCAAGACGAGCGAGCGCAAGCAGGCCGAGGTTACCGTTCCCGAGCACGAAGGCGGTCTCGGGTCGCCAGTCGAACGCCGACCGCGCCGCAATCGCTTGGTCGAGCGATTTCTCGAGAATACTCGCCGGTTCGACGAAGAACCCGTACTCGGCACGGGATTCGGGGACGGAGACGAGATACGCCGGATCACTCGTGAAATATTCTGCCATGTAGCCGTGCATTCCCGTGATTCCGCGCTCGTGAAACATCCCCGGCGGCGCCATGTCGAGTTCGCCGTTTTCGGCGAACCGAGACCCACGATCGACTGGACGGCGCACCAGAGGAACGACGACATCCCCTTCATCCAGTTCGGTTCCGTTGGCGTCTTCGACGACGCCGACCGCTTCGTGACCGATCACGAGATAGTCGTCGCCAGCTGGAACGTCGCCGCCGATCTCACCGGCTGCGATTCGCCTGTCTGACCCGTCGATTCCGACGGCGATCGTTCGGATCAGTACCTCTCCGTCATCGGGAGATGGGGTCTCTCTCTGGATGACGCGCAGTTCCGACTCATCCGGAAAGAATGCGATAGCGTCCATTTCTCACCAATTGTTCTCGCATGATATATATAGGTTTCCCAGGCACTGTCTAGTTGAGCCAGTTTGAGAAATGAACAGGTTGTTGAGTGAATTGGCTAAAACGCTCGCAGACCTGCTCAGCGAGAGCTATGCGGCGAATTTAGAAGAATTTTGGGAGAACGAGCGGACGGCAACGCCCGTGAAGGCGTTCGCCGTCCGTCTCCATCAGGCCAGTTGTTCGCTTCGAGAGACAACAACGATTCTCGCTAAATTAGGGATTGAACGGTCTCATGGAGCGGTCTGGGGTTGGGTACATCGGCTGGCTGATAGCGGATGCGACCCGCGGACGTCCACGAGAACAAAGCTCTCGTGCGGCCTCTTGGAGCACGTTGCGCTCTAATGGTCGGCGAATCTTCGATTCGCCTCGACAGCAGAACGCAAAGCGTTCTGAGGACGGCGACACCGTCGCGGGTCGCTGTTGACGAAACCACTGTCAAAATCAACGGCGAGTAGCCTTGTGTGTATATCGCAATATATACTGAATCAAAGTTGATTCTCGACGTCGCGTTATTTGGTCGGCACGGCACTGATCCGGCGGCTGCATTTCTCCAGAAACTCCGTGAGAAACACGATCTCTCCGAGGCTGAGTTTCTTGTTGATCAATTCGGCTATCGGACTGCCCTCTCCCGAGTCGGACTGAGCGGTCGGGTCAACTATACTGACCGAAACCTTATCGAAACATGGTTTATACTCTCAAGATATGCGTTGACCGCTTCCATAACTCGTGGGTAGATAGTCGGGCGAGTGTTCGCAAGTATCTTGAATAGTTCGTGCATCACTACAACTATCAAAGACCGCATCACGCTCTCGACGGAAAAGCGTCAGTCGAGGAGGTTCAGAACTAGACAGTGCCGTATAGATAGAACAATAACATATTTTAAATATTCTCTATATAGGAACTGTCTAGTTGAGCGCTACTAGCGTATATCGGCGCTTCAGTGGCTGTCGGGGCACCTTTGATGCGCAATGAGAGACATACTTATCGTGAAAAGTATACTGAAGAAGCCGAATCTTCGCCGCTCATCGATCTAGTTCCACTTATATCAGGGAATATATAGTATCTTCACAGGTTTCAGCAGACGTTTACCATCACTACGTCTTGCGGTTTTCCTTATCTAGACAGGGCTATCTATACGTATATATGATGAATAACATGGGACCGGTGCGTAGCCGATGGACGGAGAGAGCGGTGTGTGACTGCTCTCGAGTAATCCACGTTTCGTCGCGGCGATACCGCTTCAACGAACGGAAACCAGCCACACTCTGTTATCGGTGTGGCGGTACTCGAGATATCCGGCATGTACCCGCCGAAACGACGAGCGGCAGGAAGCAAGCGCAACTCGCCACAAATTCTGAGCGAACGAGGGTTCGATTACGTCACCGCTCTCCTCACGCGTTCGACGACCTCGTCGTGGGCGTTCCCGTTCGACGCGACGACCCCTTCACAACCCGGTTTCCAGGGATTCCCCTCGATGTCGGTTACCGACCCGCCGGCTTGTTCGACCAGCGCGATGCCGGCGATGGTGTCCCACGGGTTCGGGTCCGGTTGCAGGGACACGGCCGCATCGAGCGCGCTGGAAGCGACCATGCCGAGTGTCACTTGCGCGCAGCCGAACCGACGCAGGTCGCCGAACTGGCGTATCAGCTCCCGGAGGAGGTCGCCGAACTGTTGGTCGCGTTCGGGACCGTACCGAAGGATCGGTGCGACGGTAAACCGCTCGAGATCCGTTCGGGGACTAACGGCGATCGGTTCGTCGTTCAGGGTTACGCCGTCGGCATCCGCTACGAACGTATCGCCGAGCGCCGGGGCAACGGTCACTGCTGCGACGGTCTCGTGGTCGCGGACGGCGGCGACAGTCGTCGTCCACAGCCGTGTCCCGCGGACGAAATTCGTCGTTCCATCGATCGGATCGATCACCCATGCGTTGCCGTCCTCGGGAACGGACTTCAACTCGTCATCTTCCTCGCCGACGATAGTCGCGTTCGGATACGCGTCGCGAATAATTTCGATGACGCGGTGTTGCGTCTCGGTATCCGCTCTGGTGACGAAGTCCATCTTCGAGTCTTTGATTTCTACGTCCAAGTCGGTGCGGAAGTGGCCGTGCGCGATCTCGGCCCCTTCGACCGCCGCTTCGTACGCTGTGTCAGGTCGTGTCATTGTGATCTGTAGTGTTCGTGACTGGTGCGAGTAAACTGTGGCGAAATCCCCGAGAAAGGGAGCGATCAGACGATTCGTGTTCCGTCCTCCTCGAACAGCCACGACTCCTCGGTCTGAAAGTCGACGTAAACCCGCTCAGTCTCCCTCGAGATCTCGCCTTGCGGCGTGACCGCCGACAGATCGGTGCCGTCCGCAGACAGGTGGACGGCGTCCCGGTCACCGAGGGGTTCGACGACGTCGAGGTCGGCGACGAACGCCCCTCGGTCGAGTTCGAGATCCAGATACTCCGGTCGAATCCCGTAGACCACCGTCTCACCGACGTACTGCTCGAGGTGATCGGCCTGCGTCTCCGTGGCCGGGATCGCGGCGAAGTCGGACACGAGTTCGAACCCGTCGTCCGTCCGCTCGACGGTGCACTCGATGAGATTGGGAGACGGCGATCCGATGAAGCCCGCGACGAACTTATTATTCGGCTCGTTGTAGATCTCGTATGGTGTGCCGATCTGCTGGACGTACCCCTCGTTCATCACGACGATCTTGTCTCCGAGCGTCATCGCCTCCTCTTGATCGTGCGTCACGAAGATCATCGCCGTGTTCAGCTCTCGTTGGATCTTCTTGACCTCGACGCGCATGTGGTCGCGGAGATTCGCGTCGAGCGCCGAGAACGGCTCGTCGAGCAGGAACCCCGCGGCTCCATTACCATCGCGCGACCGAGCGAGACACGTTGCTGTTGGCCGCCCGAGAGCGCCGACGGTTTCCGATCGAGGGTCTCGGAGAGGCCGAGCGTTTCCGCGACCTCCTCGACGCGGCGCGTCTTCTCCTCGCTCGAGAGGGCGGTGTTCATGTCTAATCCGAATCGAATGTTCTTCCGGACGCTCATGTGCGGGAACAACGCGATGCTCTGGAAGACGAACGCGAGGTTCCTGTCTTTGGATTTCAATCCGGTGATGTCTTCGCCATCGACGGTGATGTCGCCTCGATCCGGCTCCTCCAACCCTGCGATACACCGAAGCGTCGTCGTCTTCCCGCAGCCGGACGGGCCGACGAGCACGACGAACTCGCCCTCGTCGATCTCGATGTTCACGTCGTCACAGGCGACGACCGAACCATCGTTAAACGTCTTTCGGACGCCGTCGAGTCGAATTCGGTTGCCCGAGACGCTCGCGCCGACGGAGGTCTGGTTACTGTGCGATTCTGCCGATCGTTCCGTTCGGGTATCCGAACTGGTGTCTTCCGTCTGTTTCATGGGTTCTCGACTCATACGTTGAACGCACTCTCCAGGTAGTTGCGCGCGACGAGGTAGATAATCGTCGGTGGGGTGCCGATGATGAGCGTTTCGGCCATCAGTTTCCCCCAGTAGACTCGTTCACCTGACCCGCCACCGATGGTGCCGTACAGGACCGGCACGGCCGGAACCGGCCCCGTGCCGGTGGTCAGGAGGTTGGCGAAGAGGAAGTCGTTCCATCCCGTGAGAAACGCGAGGAATCCGACGGCGACGATGCCGGGGGCCGCCAGCGGGAGGATGACTCGAACGAACGCCGTGAACTGCGTACAGCCGTACACCTGTGCGGCCTCCTCGATGTCAGTCGGGAGATTTTCGAAGAAGTCCCGAAGGATCCAGATGGAAAACGGGGTGACGAACACTTGGTACGCCAGAATCATCCCGAAGATGGTGTTATAAATCCCGAGCGCGGTCCACAGGTCCATGATCGGGATGACCAGAAGGATGTACGGGAACATCATCGCCGAGATGATCGCGTAGAAGCCGGTCGTTTTCCCGTAGAACTCCTTCCGGGCGAACGCGTAGGCACCCGGGATCGTGATGGCGAGCGCCAGCAACGCGGTGCCCGCACCGATCAGGAAGCTGTTGACGAGATTGCCCCGCAGGTCCTCGAACCCGCTCGTCCACGCCTCCAGCGTCGGCTCGTACGGAACGAGGTGCGGATCGGTAAAGAACTCGCTCGGCGGCATGAACGACACCGAGAGGATGAACAGGAGCGGAACGAGGTTCGCGAGCACGAGAAACGCGACGACGCCGTACGCGGTCGCTTTCAGCGTCACACTGGTCGCGTCGTAGCCGGTCGCACTCATGCTCCCGCCCCCTCGCTTGCGCGCTCGAACTCACGGATGAACACGAAGACGAAGCCGAGGGTCATCACGAGTAGGATGATTCCGATGGCGTACGCGACGCCCATCTGGCCCCGCCCGTAGGCGAACTGATACAATAACACAGCGAGGATGGACGTGTCGTATCCCGGTCCGCCGTTCGTGATCTGAAGCACCTGCGAAATCTTGGTCATGTTCCAGATGATTCGGATACTCAGAGCCACCAGAATGGCGCTTTTCAGCTGCGGAAGCGTCACCCGCAGGAACGTCTGGAGCGGTCCCGCGCCGTACATACGCGCGCTCTCGTACAGTTCCTCCGGGATGCTCTCGAGGCTGGCCGAAATGATGAGGAACATGAACGGCCAGAACGTCCACGTCGTCACGAACATCACGACCGCGAGCGACATGGGTCCGCTGCTACCCCAGTAGATCGTCGACTCGAGGACGTTCCACTCGGTAAGGAAGCCGAAGACGGGGCCGAAGTCGGGCTCGAGCAGGTACGCCCAGATGGTCCCGATCACCAGCGGCGGCATCGTGTACGAGAGCAGAAACGCCGCGCTGACGAGACTCTTCCCGCGGCGGAGTTCCCGGACGGCGAGTGCCGCCGCGAGCGCGACGGCCAGCTGAAACACCGTCGTCAGTGAGAAGATGACGGTCGCCTTCAGAGACGTGTAAAACGGCTCCCACTGGAACAGGAACTCGTAATTCGCCAGCCCGACCCACGTCGGCTCGCCGCCGAAGGGCCACTCGTTGAAGCTCATGTAGATTCCCTGCATAAAGGGGAGCCACATGAGCGCGACCAGGAACAGCAACACCGGCGTGATCAGCAGATACGCGAACCAGTTCTCTGAGAGCACCGTTCGGTAGCGCTCGGTTCTGCCACCGACGTCGAGTAAGTTCCGTGTCGACATGTTAGATATCCACCTGATTGCGTATTTCTTCGGCGGTCAGGTCGCAGGCCTCCTCGGGACTGATCTTGCCGCGGACCGCTTCTTGGAACCTCGGTCCGGCGATGTTGTACTGAATCGCGTTCATCTCGGGGTGGCTCGACCACCCGTGTTCCATCCCCTCGACGGTCGTCTCGAGCGTCGAGATGTAATTACTCCGGGAGAGGACCTCGTCGTCCTCGAGCTCCGGCCACACGTCTCGCCGAACGGGGAGCGTCGCAAGCGACTTCGGCACCTCCCGCTGGAAGTCCGCCGAGAGCAGTTTGTTGATCCACTGGATGGCCATCTCCTCGCGTTCCTGCCAGACATCTTCCGGGACGCCGTCGGGCTTTCGCATGAGCGCGGCACACTGCGTGAAGAAGTCGCCGCGGTTGCCCGCGTCGCCCTCCCAGGGCGGCCCGAACACGATGGTTCCGTCCCTGATCATGTCTTCCGCGCGGCTCATGAACTGGCCGAAGCCCTTCGTGCTCCCCTGATACATACTCACCTCCCCCTGAATGAGCATCTGGGCGGCGCCTTCGTTCGACGCCGTCGCCGCCTTGGCGGAGGAGAGTCCGTGCTCACGGTAAAGGTCGACGTACTGTCTGGTCGCTTCCTTCCAGATCTCGTTGTCGTAGTTGACGTCCGACCAGTCCTCGTTGAGATACATCCCGTCGTATCCGCCCTTCGAGGCGGTCCACGTCACGAGCGCCTCGTCGGTGACGTCGCCGTGCTCGCCGTAGATCTGAAACCCGTACTCGCCCGGGCCGTCCTCCTGAAGCTGGGTCGCCAACTGGACGAGATGCTCGTAATCCTCGGGCGGAAAGTCGTCTTCAATCGAAAGGCCGGCCGCTTCGAAGTGATCCGCCCGCGCGATAAAGGGCGCACCGACCTCGAGGCCGACGGGTATCTCGTACAGTTCCTCGTCGAAGCCGCGATAGCAGCTCCGGGCCATCTCCAGTGCCCACTCGACGTTCTCGAGCGCCTCGTCGTCGAGTCTATCCCTGTACTCGCTGACGGGTTTGACCCAGCCGGGTTCGATGAACTGACCGGTGAGCGAGTTCGTCGAGTCGTAGAGAAGCGGCCGATTCCCGTTTTGGATGTTGTTCTTCCACTTGCCACCGTTGATGTCGTTCCAGTTCGACCAGTTCATCTCGAGTTGTGTGTCCTGCTCGCGCTGGAACGTCTCGACGGTGGTCTCCATCAATTCCGCCGCGACCTCCGATTGCGAGTGGAAGTACTCCCAGTACTCGTTGGAGCTACTCGCGCCGTTCGACCGGTCGACAATATCGCTGAGGCAGCCTGCTGACCCTGCAACCCCGGCGACACCGGCAGCTGCGATAAACTGGCGTCTTTGCATCTGGCCTGCCATACAGCCACATGCAGTATCGACTCTAATAAACATTCGGGTGAGATGATGAATAATAATCATGGAGACACCGTCGACAGCGCTGCCGGTTGGATAGGATTAATAATCCCACCGCAAGTTCGTTAGCACACTGTCGCGGGAGAGTCACCGTTCTCCCGTCGGCGGAGTCTACTCATGAGCAACGATACACCGGACGTTCTCGTCCTACGCTCCGATACGCACGGACTGCCAGCGCGCGAGTACGCCAACTTACTCGACGCACAACTACCGGACCACGACGTGAGGCTCGCCCGGACTCCGGCAGAAGAGCGCGACCTCATCGAGCACGCCACGGTCGTCACTGGCGTCGACATCGATGAGAGTCTGCTGGAGCACGCAGCAAACCTCCGGCTGTTCGCGGGCGTCGCCGCGGGCTACAATCACCTGCCGCTCGACACCCTGCGGGAGATGGACGTTGCTGTCACCAACGCCTCCGGAATCCACGCACCGAACATCGCAGAGCAAGTCCTCGGCTACGTGCTAACCTTCTCGCGACAGCTCCGAACCGGACTGAGACAGCAACGCCGACGCGAGTGGCGTCACTACCAGGGTGACGAACTGATGGGGAGTACGGTCACCGTCGTCGGACTCGGCGCGATCGGAACGGCCGTCGTCGAACGGCTCTCCGGGTTCGACGTCGAGACGATCGGGATCAGATACACGCCCGAGAAAGGAGGACCGACGGACGAAGTCGTGGGCTTCGACCGCGAAGACGTCCACGACGCGCTGGCCCGGACCGAGTACCTGATCATCGCCGCGCCGCTGACGGAGACGACGCGCGAACTGCTTTCGAGCGACGAGTTCGAGACGCTGCCCCCGAACGCGACGGTAATCAACGTCGGTCGTGGAAAGATCATCGACACCGACGCGCTTGTGACCGCGATCCAGACGAATCAGATTGACGGGGCCGCACTCGACGTGACCGATCCCGAGCCGCTCCCCGCAGATCACCCGCTGTGGCGCTTCGAGAACGTCATTATCACTCCGCACAACGCGGGCCACAGTCCGAAACACTGGGATCGATTGGCCGATATCGTCGCCGACAACGTGACGAAACTATCCGAGACGGGCGATACCGGGAGCCTCACGAACCTCGTCTGATCGACGGCTAATAACAGACAATTGGTAGACGTATCGCGATACTCCCGTTTCGACTGCTCCTGAGAGAACGAAAAAACAAACGGGCTCTCGGCTTACGAACCCCAGCTCGGATCAATGTCTAGAAACAGCAGTTCGGCCGCTCGCCAACGAGAGGTATCGTTAAAAGAGTGCGAACCGATGACGGAAATATGATCGACAGCTCACCGGAATCGACGCCGAACAACACGCTCGGATCGGTCGAGAAGGCCTTTACCGTTCTCGAGCAGCTGAGACAAACGGGGAAAGCGGGAGTCTCAGAACTGACGACGCAACTCGAGTTCCCCAAAAGTACCGTTCACGTCTATCTGCAGACGTTACAGGATCAGGGCTTCGTCGTGCAAGACGACGGCGAGTACACGTTGAGTTACCGGTTTCTGGAATACGGCGGGGATCACAGAAATCGATCGCGACTGTACGAAGTCGCGAGACCGGAAGTGGACAAGCTCGGATCTGAAACCGGTGAGGTTGCGAATCTCGGGATCGAAGAGAACGGACTGCGAGTCCTCCTCTACAAATCGGAGGGGCCAGACGCTATCCACGACAACGCACCGATCGGAGAGTACGCGCACATGCACTGGACGGCCCTCGGCAAGGCGATGTTGGCCCACTACCCGACGAGTCGCGTCGAATCGATCGTCGACACCCACGGGTTGCCGCGGGCGAACGAGCATACCATCACGGACGTCGACGAACTTTTCGCCGAACTCGAGGACATCCGTGAACGCGGCTACTCCGTCGAGGACCAGGATCGGAGGCAGGGCGTTCTCACGATCGGCGCGCCGATCATGGATCGACGATCGGACGAAGTCATTAGCGCCGTATCGGTTTCTGGGCCGAAGAACCACTTGGACGAGCACGACCGGTTCGAGGAACTCGTCGCAGCGGTCGAGAAGGCAGCGAACGTGATCGAACTTCGCTACTCGCACTATTGACCTCGAGTTCCTGCTCCCCAAAATGAGTAAAGTGGTCCGGATCCGTACAGCAATGTTGGACGGAAACGGAACTGGACATACATATGACAGTTCTAGAGCGATTATTTTACAAACATATGTCTGTAACCCATCCGTCTCGAGATCGATCTCTTTCCGCCGAGACGTGTAATATTCCCTCATCGCCGGTATATTACGTTTTTATTATGAATTATCGGATAGAATTATTATTACCAAGCATCCTCCGTTCAGGATGGTTGGACAACAGGATTCCGTCTCGACGGCCGCATTCCTCGTCGTCCACGGTGGATGTCTGCCATCGGTGATAGTCGTCGTGCTCTCGAGGCGAGTCTCACCGAATGTAGACGACGCGCCGGGCCGGCGATCGTCATCCCTCCTGTTCGAGTATCCCGTCAGCCCTATCGAACACGTCCGTCGTCTCGACTCCGAGACGTCTAACTCGAGTGCGGTATAGAGTTTGGCGGCCTGACCGACGAGCGTGACTGGTACTTCTCGATCGAACTTCTCCGTGATATGTCCGACCAGTGTCGCATAGTGAACGCCGGTCAGGGAACTCGTCGCGACGACGATCCGCAAGCCGGCGTACTCGCTTGAGAACGGTCTATAACGATTCGTTGAGCGCAGTCGGATACGAGTCGTCAGTCGAGGCGTTCAGGAGCACGGCATCAATATCGAACGGAAAAGTCGGAGCCAGTCCCGAAAAGCCCCACAGGGTTGAGTCGTGAAATCGCCGGTCGCTAGGAGATGCTGCTCGCCGTCTAAGAGTTCGTCAGTTGCGTTCTAGTCGCGGAAGCGGATACGAAGCCGGCTGCACCGGGCGTATGACCGGCAGCGACGGGTCGGACCTCGAGGTTGGGGAGAATCGATATTCAGTCGTCGATCGGATCGAGCGCATCCAGAGCAGTGGAGACGTCCCCGATATTGTTGTCCTTCTGGGCTTCCAGTAGTGCGTGCTCGAAGACGGTCGCTGTCGCCGGCGACGTGTCGATCGGCGCGTTGTGTCGAACATTTCTCGCGAGCGTTCGATAGTGGTCGATATGCGCATACGTGAGAAGGATTCCGTTCAGATACTCGTCGTCTGCGAGCAGCGAATCTATATCAACATCGTCGCCGGCATCGACGAGCACGCAGATGCGTGCCCCATTATCGGTCGTAAATCGGAGGAGCATGGACTCGTTTCTGCTCTGAATATCCGTATGTTGATAGGAAACGCGCATGCTCTCGTCTCAACTCCTATTAGACGCTACTTGAGTTTAGTATAATAAATATCCAAAAATTAAACGGAAGAGACAGATAGGACGATGTCAATCCTAATGTACTATTCTCTTGAATCTCGACGAGTCAATCTCGCTGACTCGATGAAAGGGGGTATGATTTGTAGCATTGTGCCGGACGGAGAAGGTTCGGTAGCATTATTCTGCTGTCGACGGCTTCGCGTGGCAGAACCAGTTTGAAATCAGAGAGGTATGCCGTTTTACCATTTGGTAGTCACGTTCCGTAGCGTTCCGATTTCCCTGTTATCCGTATCGAAATAGGAGCCCTTGGTCGTGAAGTGCAGCGTTGAGTCACAGCGCTGAATCGGCGAGAAACAGGGCGTCTTCAACATGAGATTTCCTTGTAATTTACCGAAGACAGCGATATAAGTGCCGTTGTTTGGGGTCAGATGGAGGTTTTCATAGAAATCATTTATTTCTGGATTGATACTGTTGTCCATCCGGCACTGTCTAGTCTGAATCTCCTCAACTGATACTTTTCCGTCGAGAGCGTGATGCGGTCTTTGGTGGTTGTAGTAATGCACGAACTGTTCAAGCCACTCTCGGACGCTCGCCCGACTGCCCACCGATGAATTATGGAAGCGGTCAACGCGTATTTTGAGGGTGTGAAACCACGTTCGATGAGGTTTCGGTTGGTATAGTTGACCCGACCGCTCAGTCCTACTCGGGAGAGGGGCAGTCCAGTAGCCAAATTGATCGACAAGAAACTCAGCATCCGAGATATCATGTTTCTCGCGAAGTTTCTGGAGAAATGCGGCTGCCGGATCAGTGCCGTGCCGACCAAACAACACGACGCCGAGGATTAACTTTAACTCAAGGTCTATTGCATCATACCACCAAGACCACTCGCCGTCGATCTGCAAATATCCCACCTGCGGTACGGGAAGCCCCGGCGTTTACGCCGGGGAGGATGTCACTCCTCTTCCTTAATACCCAGTAGACGTTCGCGCAGAGTCCGCTTGCGAGCCGTCTCGGCGAGTAACACCGAACACTCGATATCATCAAGGACATCTAAGACCAGCGATCCTCGAACCAGCCGCGACAATAGCCCCTGCTCGGTTGCGCCGATCACCAATAGTGTCGCATCCGTGGCTGTATCAGCGATAGCGGTCTCGACGTTCCGATCGTCGATGATTAGTTCGGCGTCGGTGAGACCGTTCTCGGCTGCCCATTCTTCGAGGAATTGCTCGCCCTCCTCGTATGATTCATCTTCGGATAGGGCATGCAGGAGTGTCACTCGGGAATCGAACTCGTTGCGAAGCAACTGGACGACCTCTGCCCCGAGCACCGAGTCGGGACCGCCGGCAGTTGGCAACAAGATGTGCGAGGGATCGAATCCGCGCTCTTTCAGTACCAAGAAGTCACAGGGGAGATCATGGGTCAATTCATCGAGACGCGACTCGACACGACCGTGAGAGGCAGATCCCCAACCCATGACGACCTGGTCTGCGTCGAAGGTGCGAGCGGCGTCGAAAACCTCTTCGAATGATCGGTGTGAGAGCACTGTATGTGTCTTAATGGGAACACCGAACGTTTCGGCGTCAGAGCGAGCCTGTCCGAGCAATTTCTCTGATTCGGCGTGGATCCGATCGTTCTGTTCAGCGCGTTCGAGCGGCGTTTGGTCAGGAATCTGTACGATATGAACTGCGTGAATCGTGCCGCCACGTTGCTTTGCAATAGCACCGCCGAGTGTGATGAGCTCTTTTTCGGTTCGGGGGTTTGCCAATGGAACCATCACGCGGAAATCGCCGCCGTCCGCAACACCGGCAGCTGCAGGTCGGATCGAGTCGGCCGCGGCCACCGCCGCGTCGGGCATTTCTTCGGAGCGATCAAGGATCCAGTTGACGAACACGCCGGCGTTCTCGACGCGCTGACGTGCGTACAGCAGATACCACATTCCCGCGAAAATAACGAGTCCGGCCGAGAGCAGAATGACAAACGGTTCGATGTACGCGATCAGTGCGAATGACGAAATCGTCCCAATGATCGGGACAAATGGGTACAGCGGGACCTCGAAGTCGGGATCGTAGTCGGCCGGTTCGGCCTCCCGCATGACGATCAACGCGATGTTCAACAGGCCGTAGACGATCAGGTGAAGCACCGAGCCGGCCGTCGACAGTATCTCGAGGTTGCCGAACAGGAGGAAGGCAATGATGAGTGCACCAGTGATTAGGATCGACTTGTACGGCGTCCCGAATCGATGGTGTATTTCGTTGACTGATGGAGAGATAATCTTTTCCCGTCCCATCGCGAAATTGATCCGTGACGATGAGAGGATCGACGCATTCGCGCTCGAGGCTGTCGCGAGCAGGCCGCCGAGCAACAACAGTCCCCAGCCGAGCGTACCCAGGCCTACGCCAAAGACGCTGTACTGGCCGAACAGCAACTCGGCAGCCTCGACGACGGCGGTGTCGTTGTTCGCCACAAGTTCGTTCGGAACCGCCGCCAGTAGCACGACGAGAAACAGCGCGTAAACGACCGTGACGATGACGACCGATCCGATGACTGCAAGCGGGAGGTTCCGGCCGGGGTTTTTGATCTCCTCGGCGACGGAAGTGATCTGAACGAAGCCAAGATAGGAGACGAAGACAATGGCGGTCACCGGGAGCACCTCGCCGGTCGTCCCCGGCGGCGCGAACGGTCGCAACGACTCGAGGTCGGCGTTCAGGAGCCCAACGACGGTGAAGACGCCGAGAATGGCCAGTAGTGTGAGCACGATGCCGATCTGAAGGCCGCCAGTCTCCTTGGCACCCATATAGTTGATTGCGATAAAGAGCGCTGCACCGACGAGCCCGATCGTCTGGGCCGCTGATATCGTCACCGGGCCGAGTGCGAGCGCTGGCGCGCCTACAAGTTGGTTGACGTACTCGCCGAACCCGTACATATAGAACGCGGATGCAAAGGCCAATCCGAGCCAGTTGGCCCACCCGCTTATGGATCCGAATAGCGGACCGAGTGCACGGTTAATGTAGAAATAGGCGCCGCCGGATTTGGGCATCGCTGTCCCCAACTCTGAAGCTGACAGCGCTGTGAACAGTGCTGTGACTCCGCCGATGACGAACGTGAGTGCCGTGAGCGGGCCCGCTCGTGCGACAGCGGTGCCCGGTAGGACGAAGATACCGGCCCCAATCATCGTCCCGATGCCGATAGCGATCGCCGAGAGAAGTCCGAGATCTTTTGCGAGTTCTTCGTCGGCGCTCACGTGAGTTCACCACCGCATAGCGCTGTCTCACTCGCCGATCCTGGCGATCTATTCGATACCAGCCGCCTCTGCGGATCGTAGATACGATTTCGGACGTTCATTGAATCGGACTTGGGGAGGAGGCACTGATAAATCTCCGGATTGTATTACTGTATCCGCAATTTTGGCTCTGTTGAAGCCGGCACTGTCTAGTTACTCTATTCCGACGCATAGGGGCATTTCAGAGCCTGTTACATCGTTACCGGTGAGATCTGAAATTGTCACTGGTTATGGAAAGTTTGCTGAAGCAGCCGAATTATCGCTGCTCGTAGAACAGAGTCCGCCTATATCAGATCCAATATGGTAGTGTTACAGTCGATACCGTCACTTCATCACCCCCTGTATTGCGGTTCTCTTATCTAGACAGTGCCTTCTCGCGGAGTTCGTCAAGGGAAGACGAGGTCGATACACCACTCGACGTCGAATGAGCGAGTCTTTTTCGCGGCCGGTCTTTCTTGTCACAACAGTGTTGAGTAACTTCGCAAGCACTGACTCTGTGACGTGGCTTACATCGGTACTCGATGGTCTGTCGACCGCTCCTGGCGTTGAAACGGAACGAGGACGGGTCAATGCAGGTGGCGAACGGCTGGCCGCTGTACTACTTCGCTCGCGACGAGGTGTTGGGTGATGTCGAATGTCAGGGCCTCAACGACGTCTGGTGGGCGCTCGATCCTGATGGGAGTCCGGTCACGGACCTCGGATCGCGTAGCCATGACGGCGAAGGACTCCAAAGTCCGTCTGAGAACACCAACATCGAGATGGTCTCCGACGACGGACACCACTTGTCTGGATCGAACCTGGCGGCACATTCACGTAACCACTGCAGAGCGGGAGTCACACGACGACCGCGTACCATATAGGTGCGGAGAAACCACAGCGAATTCCCGACGATGTGGATGGCTGGGACAGCGGTATCTTACAAAAGGAGGGTCAATGTCCGAATACACATTCGACGGCGAGAGGGTGTACGGCTACTTCTGCCAGTCCCATGAGGGACTGGGGTTGCTGGCGGACGATCTACCCGAATTTTCCGTCGGGCGAGAGAAACGGACAAATGATAGATAGAAGTGAACTGAAGACAATGCTCCAGTTAGATGAGTTCGCGGCCGAGAATCAAGTGTTCAACGCTGTAACGCCCACTCCCATACACGGTGAGGATGAGAAACACTGCGAGATAGAGCAAGCCGAGCTCTCCTCCGTTCTGAATTGGAACTACTCCTTCCGGTATGTGGGCGATGAATTGGGCGGCGACCATCTCTCCGGTCGTGATGAGTGCAACAAGCCGGGTTAGCACTCCAATTGCGATAAGGAGGCCGCCGACCAACTCAATGATGCCAGCAATTCCAGACATGCTAATCAGCGATGCGGTGCTCCCGCTTCCATCAACACCACCGAACAAACCGAACAGTTCTGGGCACCGTGTTGCATGAATAATAGCCCGACAAGAATACGAAATACGGAATAGACGGGTTCTTCGTACGATTCTGTCAGGCGACCGATTAGAGCAGCCATAATAGCTTTTGGTACTCACCGTTAATTAACATTAGGTCACAGGCCAATATCGCCAACTGAACGAACTCTCTTACGCTGTATTCTCGTCGATCATAAATTCCATTTCCGTTGGTATCTTATGCCTGGTTTGTCAGTTCCTAACGCAGTGCGTTCGCTGTCGTGAAACACAGAGAATCCCCTCTCTTATATATTATTGGAGGGGTTTAGAACAAAAGTTTAGATGCAAAAAATCACTCTCCCTCCCCCTTTATTATATAATGACTCACATGAATATCTGTATCCTATTTTTACAACATGTCAATGTAAACATCTCGCCCTATACCAGATAAGATACTGCCAACTATGCAATTGAGTTGCGTTTCTCGACAGCGAACAGATGCCGTTTGTTCCTCTACGATATTCACCCGAAGGATTGGAAATCACATAGGTAGCGCAATAGTGTAGACGACGTATGAAAAAACCGGATACAGATGGACGGCCCATCAAATCTGGCGAAACATTGTTCGCTATCATCGAATCACCGAAACGGACGAACGGGGCAGGTATGACCTAACTCGCGGATCAGCTTGACTTGGCGAAGAGTACGGTCCACAAGCACCTCGTGAGTCTCGAGGGACTGATCGACAGATTCGATGAGGCAACGGAGCGACTTCTCTCGGTTATCGAGTTAGAAGTTGCATTTCGCCGACCCTTAACTGCCGCAACGATGTGACGTCCGACCCGTACTACGGCAAAATCGAACGAATGCCGATGGTCAGTGGCACGAAAGGCGGTGACGGGAGAATATTCAAATTTGCGATATTGTCTATTATCATCCAGAACACCCCACTGGTGGTCTCTGTAAAGCCGGCCAGAGAGAATTCTCGTGCAACATGAATCCGCCGAACCGTTCGGATTGCGATTCAACGCGGCGTCTAAGTGTCCGCTCCGGGATCGACTCGTGGTCGAACTGGGTCATCTTCTCCCGGAAGTGGAAGTCCTCCATCAGGGTGGGGCCGCGCTCGGTTGCCTTCAGCGAGTTGTCCGTGTCGCTGACTTTGACCCCGTGGTCGGTCGTCAGCTCCTCGCCCTCGGGATTCTCGCGCACCTCGTCGAGCTGTTCTTGCTTGCTGTTCTCGTCGACGGCTCCCTCGTGGGCGTCGCTGGTCTCGGCCTGGCCTGACTCCGAGCCGGACCTCGACTCATCCGCCCCGCCGCCGTCGGTTCGTTTCCCTCGAGTCGAATCGCCGTCCTCCTCACCAGTTGATCGATCGTCGATCGTTCTGGGTCGGTCCGATCCATCGTCGCCGCCACCTGATTCTGAGGTATCTTCTGACATGGTTGAGATCAGTGTCGAGTTGAGTCGCCGAACGATACGCCCGCGACCCACGCGGAATCTGCGTGCGGTAAGCCGCCGGTTCGACCGACAAACCCGTTCCGCTCGCAGTTTTGCGGTGATCCGCACTGCCTGCATTATCACCCCACATCCGTCGGCGGACGCTCGCAACCGGCTTGTCCTACCTATCAGAATGAGCGGAATAACAATCTCCCCGTCTCTCGCAAGCCGAAAACGCAGACGACCCCGACCGCAAGGTGGCATGGAGCGTCCGCCGACGGCGCGGTATTGACCAAATCCTCGGAAACACGCTGTCCGATATGGCATCTCAATGCCAAAACAAGGCTTAAAAGCATGTTGGAGAGTAAAAGGGAGAGTGCCAACCTTAACATGAAGGAAGCGGTTGAGAAAAGGTAAGATGATGGCTTGAACAACGCCAACTGTATGTTGAAAAAGCTCTCCATCAGGGCGTATTTCCCTGTGAGAACACGCCGACGGAGCGGCGTGTCCTCGCGGCATTTCTGTATTACGCTGGCCTCTCGTACAGACGGATTGAACCGTTCGTCGATCGATCCTATGAGGCGATCAGACAGTGACGACAAACCCGACGGCAACCCGTGGGAATACGTCCTCGAGACGGGTATCGAACCGCCGTTAATGAGCACCTCCGGCGCTCGAACGCTGTTGAAGCGACTATCGGATGAAGCCGACGTACCTGGGCTCGATGAAGACGGCTATCTCACGCTGCACGGAGCACGCCGCGGCGTCGGCGAAAAACTCTATCGTAAGCGTGGGGCCGCCGCCGCGCAACGGACGTTGCGCCACGCCGACCCACAGACGATGAGTGAAATGTACTCACACATCGAAGCGAGCGAGCTGGCTGAGGATAATACGGAAGTGTTCGACGGGGAATGAAAGACACGGCCTACGAACGTACCGTTCAGCTGGTGAGAAATCGGAACGGCGGAGTTCTGTCCGGTTAATCTGTTTGCCTTCGTGAAATGAATTCCCATTAAAATAGTTCGGCGCTGACCGCTCAGTTGTTAGTCAACCGTGAGTTCCGCTGCGGGCCCGTTCGAACAGCGACACAGCGACGGGTTCGATGCGGCTTGAGTACTGCATGAGCGATGTCCCGAGAATACTCATAACGAGGACGTAGCCGACGGTAAAGGCATAGATGGTCTGCGCTGTCTCCGCTGCCATGCCGCTTCCGGCCCCGGAGAGAGCAAGACTTGCGATGATCAGCGAGAATTCGCCGCGAGTGGTCATTCCGAATCCGACCCGTAACGATCGACGGTCGTCGAGGCCGTATATCCGTCCACCGAGGTAACCACTCACGATCTTCGTCGGCGTCGTCACAATCGCAGCGGCGACGATCATCCCGAGAATCGACAGCGTGAACAGCCCCGGATCGGTGACGAGCCCGATCCAAAAGAAGAAGATCGCCGCGAAAGCGTCTCGAAGCGGCTCGAGAAGCTGCTCTAGGTCGTGGACGTGATCAGTCGAAGAGAAGGCCATACCCACGAAGAAGGCGGCGACGGCCTCACTGACACCCAGTGCAAGCGCGATGCCGGCGACGAGGATCGTAACGCCGAGTGCCCGGACGACGATGAACTCATTCGTGTCGGCGTCGAGAAAGCGCTGAAAGAAGCCGGTCCCGAAGGTGACAAGCCCGAGCAACGCAAGGATGAACCCGACCGCGATTCCGATCTGTCCCGCGGCTTCACCGATATCACCGCCGCCCAGTACCAGTGCGGACGTGATCGCCAAGTAGATAGCGATGAACAGGTCCTCGTAGACGAGCGTGCCGAGCATCGGTTCGGACTCATCGTTGGCGATCCAGCCCAGATCGATCAACGACTTCGTGATGATCGCACTCGAGGAGATGTAGACGATTCCTGCCGTAAGGAAGGCCGCAAGGAAGCTTCCGAAGACGAGATAGCCGAAAACCAACCCGATACCGAAGTTGATGACTAGATCGACGGATCCCGCTTTGCCGATCCGGTCTTTGCTCGCGATCAATCGGCTCAGGTTGAACTCGAGGCCGAGAAAGAACAGGAGGAGGACGATCCCGATCTCTGCGCCGACGACGATGAAGTCGGTTTCACCGAGTGCGAGTCCACCGACTGCGGCCAAGAGATCGACGCTCCCGATGGTCACCTCAGGGACGGTGACGGCGACCCCACCGATTCCGACCTCGCTGCCGACGAGCGCGGGGAGTTCGCCCAGTACGTTCGATCCCAGCAAGACGCCGACGATGATATAAAAGGGGATGACCGACTGATCGATTCGACTCGAGAGGACGCCGGCGAGGGCGACCGCGGCAAAGAGGATACCGACATCGACGAGCGCCGTTTCAGTTGCCACTAGCGCTCACCTCGAGCAAGAACATTCGTCGTGATCACTCGTCGAGTCCGGCTCCGAGCAGTTCCTCGAACTGAGCACAGTCCTCGTGGTCGCCGATGACGACCAGCGTGTCACCGACCTCAAGGACCGTCTCCGGCGTCGGCGGCGAAATCAACTCCTCGCCGCGCTGAATGGCGACGATGGAGACGCCCGTCCGATCGCGGATGTCCGCCTCAGCGAGGGTCTGGCCGGCTACTTCGGCGGTCTCGGAGACGCCGTACCACTCGAGGTAGGTATCGTCGGTGAGCATCGTCTCCACCTGTTCGGCCTGCACCGGCTGGAAGTATGCCCCTTCCAGAATCGTGCCGATTTTCCGGGCCAGGCGATCCGACGCCTCGAATACCTTCTCGCTGTCCGCATCCGCGTCCGCTTTCAGGTACACCTCTCGTTTTCCCGTGTTGTGGGTCACGATGACGAGACGCTCCCCGTCATCGAGTTCAATCTCGAACTTTTTTCCGACGCCGGGGAGGTCGCTCTCGTAGACAGTCATACGTGATAAAAGCGAAGGCATAGTAATAAATAGCGTGTCCTGTTCGATCGATTGTGATCATCTCTGCCGTTGATTCTCTCTCGAGGATGTCATAGAACGATTTACAGGCACCGATAACGCTCGCTCTCGAGGGCCGATACGTGGTGACAAAAGGCCGTCCCAGCAAAACCGGACACTTAATCAATCAGAGATACTATCGACGGTGACTGGAGGATACCAAATGCGCGAGCTCCGGGATATAAAAGGACTGCACCCGCGTGATCTTACGCAACGTCAACGACTGTTGGTCCTATTCGTGGTCGGTCTCATTTTGGTCGTCCTCTTCTACACACTCGTCTACAATTGGGGAATGCGAACGCTCGAGAATGACCCCCAGTCTATCTTCCGGTCGCTCAACACGGTAGTCGAGACGATGACGACAACCGGGTACGGTGCGGATTCGCCCTGGGCGACGCCGGTGATGAACGTTCTCATGATGACGATGCAGTTGACCGGCATCATCATCGGTTTTGTCACGCTGCGCGTCCTGGTCATCCCGCTCTTCGAGCGGACGCCGCTGAACCTCGCGGACCGCCTCACGACCAAGAATGATCACGTCGTCATCGCGGAGTACCAGCACGATACCGAGTTGCTCCTCGACGAACTCGAGGAACTCGATATCGACTACGTCCTCATCGAATCCGACGAGGAGGAAGCGAAGCGTCTCTCGGACGACGGGTATCAGGCGATCAAAGGCGATCCCGAGGAACGGGCTGACCTCGACCGTGCAACGATCTCGTTCGGTGGCACCATCAGCTCGCTGACGGACTGTTCGCCGATCTGGAACGCGTTCATCACCTCGTCGCGGCGTTCCTCGGAGAGGTCACCTTCTTCGAGGATCGAGCCGAGTCGGTTCCAGAGGTCCGCACGAGACTTGATGACGTCCTCTTCGGTTTCAAGCCAGGCACCGGTCATCTCGATGCCGAAGAGTTTGAGCGTCAGTTTCGCAATACCATCGCCGAGCGTGATGACCGGCGAGATCAGCCAATGGAACCAATATAACGGTGTTGCCCCGTACCGACAGACCATCCGTGATCGTTCGACGCCGAGATATGTCGGCGTCTGTTCATCGTGGGTCAGATGGACGAGGTTGATAATGAGGAAGGTGAGGATTGCGCCGCTTCCGATCGTGGCCAACATCGTGTTTGCGAAGAGCGGCTCAAAAATGGCCGCTAGTGCGGGTTCAACGACTATTCCAACGGCGTGACTACAGATACATATCTTGTAAACGAGCTACTTCAACTGGTCCGAGATGACTGACTCAGTCATTTCATAAGAAGAATAGGTAGACACGGCCAGCGAAGCTTTTTCGATTGCTGATGAGCAATAAGAGGACAAGTGGTTGACTATGTTCGAGACAATTCTCGTCCCGGTTGATGGGAGCGATAGTGCCAAACGCGCTGCAGCGGTCGGGCGTGAGTTTGCAGAACAATACAATGCGCGTCTTGACATGCTCCACGTCCTTGAAGACCAATCGCGTCTTCCTGGCTCAGAGAGTGACCAGACCTCGGAAGAGAAAGGCCGCGAAATTCTCGACAAACATGCGGACCTCGTCACCGGAAGCAATATCGAGATCGATACGCGTCTCGTAGACGGCCAGCCTCACGAGGCCATCACAGAGCACGCGACGGAAACTGCCAGTGATCTCATTGTGATGGGGCGTCACGGCCAGAGTGGACTGCGAGAACGCCTCCTCGGGACCGTCACCGATCGCGTGTTGCGTCACACCAGCATTCCGGTGTTGGTAGTTCCTGGTGAGGTTAGTGATCATACTACTGGTAACGCATATGAAAACGTCCTCATTACGACGGACGGCAGTGAGAACGCCGAACAGGCGGCACCATACGGTGAGGATATCGTTCAGCAATTCAAGGCCACACTCCACCTGCTCACCGTGGTCGATGTCCAAGCAGCGGCGGGCGCGTTCGACGCTGGTGGCGTGTCAGAAGACTTCACCGAACGACTTGAGGATGACGGCCACGAGGCAATTGAGCGACTCGCCCGTCAGATTGAGGATACCGATCTTCCGCTGGAGTCAGCCGTATTGCGAGGGGATGCACAGGAAGTCATTGTCGACTACACTGTCGAGAACGATATCGGTCTGATCGTCATGGCGTCTGAGGGTGAATCGAACCTGGCCAGCCAGTCTCTGGGAAGCGTCACAGATCGCGTTCTCCGTACTGTAGACATACCAGTACTCGTCGTGTTCCGGTAGCCCGGACGAACGCGAGGAAAACGCCTCGCCCTTCGGGGGAGTGGTTGGCGCAAGCATTGATACCGGCGAACATGTCTCCTCCACAGGTTGACGAGCGGATACACGGGGTGACTCCGATGCTAGCGATTCGGCCAGGGAACAATCACCCGCGAAGCCGTCTATACTTACCGCGAATTTCGCGAACAGTTCTGATAAAGAAACGTGCTACTATCTACTGCTATTATAGGATCAATCGGCTATCCCCGTTGAACCCGGCCGCGCCCCAGAAGTGGGCCTGGTGGTAGTGACACCAAGCGCCGGGCTGCCGACAATGACAGCAGGCGACTCTAACCGCACGGATACTGATAAGTATAGCAATAGATGATAGCACGGTTTCTTTATTCAGAGTACTCCGTGAAACTTGTGTTCAGTATAGGGGATACACTAAACAATCGCACACGTCTATCAATCATATGTGATAGTTCAACTGAATTTATAGTTGTTATGTCCTCTCAGGTATTCTCATGAGGTTGGAGAAAATGAAACCAAGAGTTGCTCCGAAGAGAAGATGCCCGATGAAACTCTCAACGGCTCTGTTGAATCGCTGTAAGGCGGTGGATTTCACTGTTTGACGGCACGTTTGATGTTGTAGACGACACACATCAGAGAAATTTCACGGAACTCTCGATACCAGTTACGCGCTCGCACGGCGTAGCCGAGCGAGCGCTTGACGGCTGAGTTGACGGTTTCGGCCATTGACCGCTGAGCGTACCGATCTTCATCAATGCGGGCGTTGTGTGCGTGATCGTACGGAGCGAAGATCCGGTGTTTGATCAGCGGGCGAATGTCGAGTTCACGGAGTCGTTCGCGGAGTTGTTGCTTGTCATAGCCCTTATCAGCGGCTAGAGACCGCAGATCGCCCGCGTTCCGGCGGGCGATCTGCTCACAGAGATCTGCGTCGCTGCCTTCTAACGTCGTCGAGCAGTGAAGATCAAGCACAGCTTGCGTTGCTGTATCGACGAGTTTTGTAACTTTGAGCGTCTGAACACGATAATTCGTTCGGTGGCAGTAGTGACGGCTTGCACGATCTCGTTCATAGAACGTAGCGTCGATCGCAGCGTGCTCAGAGAGGTCGTGTAGCTGTGCCGACTGGCACAGCAACACTCGACAAACGCTCATCTCGATCCGATCAAACGCCTTACACAGCGTAGATGGTGCGGGGAGATCGGCCGTATCAAGGCCGATCTCCCCTGTTATTTGCGGCATTTCCTTCAGCAGATCGATCGTCATTCGATAGGACGTATCGAGGTAAATCCGCAGACAATGCAGGGAAACGAGGGCATAGTCGGCGAATCCGCCGCCACCTTTCGGGGCGGCGGATTCGTCTCCATCGCCAGTAACGTTTGAGCAATCGGCACAACTGCCCCAATGAAGCGGGAGATTTGGGTCATGAACAACTGAAGTCTCCCGCTTCAAGACCTTCGATTTAGCGAACCATTCCGCCGCTGTCTAGTGATTCAACACAGCCCTCTCAACAGTAACTGCCGGAAAATCGGGATCGGCATTTCCAGTTATGGAAGTCCAGATCGGTAATGCCAAAAGTGGAAGAGCAATCCAGACAGTTAGTCCATAGACTATTCCGGCGAGAGTAAGCCGCATACTTGGCCCGTAACTGGTACCCGATTCGACCTCCAGAACGAGAGTACTGAGAGCAGGCTCACGTGTAACGAGAAAGCCGAAAATAATGCCGAGGAAAAGACCATGTGCTAGATGAAGTCCCCACCCGAAACCACCCATCGGTTCAAGCCCGTATAACGAGGGGATAGTCACGGATACGATGTTCGGATAAAACAATCCGATAAAAGCACCAATACAATCGAACCAGCGATACCGCCGACGCCACTGCTAATCACCCAATCCAAATACCCCTCGAAACCATAATCTGTCGGACTTGTTTTCTGATCGTTCATTATCCTCACGTTCCTACCAATGGATGGAAGGACTTCGTAGATACGTCAGTCTCAAGAGAAGTAATCTTCTCCCTGCAGATACAAGGGCCTCTGCCAGACGGTTAGTTCGCATCTCTACGTAACAGCTATTTCAGACAAAATCACATCTGAAGAATGGGATTTCAACAAGACCGCTGCTCCAATCGACAAGGACACGCTGAAAGCGATGCAGAACAACTGCGACAATCTCCTTACGTTCTCCGTCAACGATACTGATGACGTCAGGCTGTTGATGAAGCGATTCCGCGACTATACAGCGGAAGACTTGATCACGACCAACCAGTTCAAAGTATGGACACGGATCCCGCTGTTGGGCGGTTGCTACTCCGAACCCGTGTTAGTTCGGACGTTTCCACCGTATCCACCGCTCCGGGGAACAGACGATGTCGATGAAATCATCGAACGGAGTCTCGAGCGGTATGGGACGGATCCGCTGACTGACAGCGAGATCCTCCGCAATCTCATTTATCGAGAGTACAACGAAGCGGCAAGTCCCGACGCACTCGCTGTTGATCGGGTGATGGCCGAAGCGATTCGTGCCGTCCAGTTACGTGAAGACGTTCGCAGCCAGAACGGCTGGGTACCCGTAACCGATGTCGACGAGGAGGTACTCGATCGCATCGAGAACGGTGACCACACAGAGGACCTTGCAACCGGCACTGATCTCGAGGAGTTCCCCGATGTCCGTCAGGAGTCGCCACTGATCGATGTCGATCTCAGCGTTCGCAATGAAGCGGTCGTGGTCCGATTGACTGACAAGGGCAAAGCCGTTGCTGAACCTGAGACCGGAGATGTCCGATCAGCAGGAGGATCCGAACACGATGCGCTACTCTTTGATACCGAGGAATCACTGACGAAACTCGACTTCAGTGTCGACATTTTCGAACAAGATGGGAGCGACCAGCCCGATGGGACAGACATATCCCGAGTTCGACGTTGAGTTTGCTCTTGAGGCCGAAACGACGATACCGGAGCGGCCAGCGAAGGTCCTTCAGAATCTCAAACGAGCACAGGAGACTAATCGGATTCCGATGTTCGTTGTTCGACCCAGTGGAGACGGCCAGACTTGAGTAGCGGCACGGGTCGAGAACATTCTCGAGCCCCCGATACGGGAGTTGGCAGACGGAACTGAACAGTTCTACAATACGGATGAACTCGTCACGTTTGGTGGCGGAGCGGCTTCTCGTGGCGGTGTGACGGCTGTTCGACCTGCTACTGAGTCACAACGTACTGTCTGGATACGTACCGCCGATGAGTGGGTCCTCACGGATGGCGAGACAGAGTTCACGCGGACATCGTCCGCAGTCGAATTCTCGAAAGATTCGGTGCCTGCCTACTACAGCTATGATCGAGAAACAGGCCAGTATACGGTATACGAGCAAGGCGAGACGCATGTCTACGAAACGTCTGATGCCCTCGAAGCAGATTGGACGACGATCAAACGCCCATTCGTCCCCGCTTCTGATTTGCCAAACCCAGCATACGATCGAGACAGTTACGCGATACTGATTCTGTCGGAAGATGGGTCTGCTCAACTCTATCGCGACGGGAAGACAGCGGCGATGGCGGACGCGCTCGAAACGCTGACGGAGATGAATGGCGCCTCACCACCGTCCGCAGATACCGAGACACAGGTACTCGCTGATAGCAAGCAGAGGAAGACCGAAGATGACCTTCGGTTGGATCCAGACGACGATGGTGTTAGTATCTTCGCTGATCGCTACATTATTGAAGACACTGAGACGTCGATCCCGAAGGAGGAGTTGTACCAGACCTATTCCGCGTGGGTGAGTCGACACGGCCTTGATGGCACTAACAATGTCTGGTTTGCACGGAAGCTTAGTGACCATCTTGATGTCGGCACTAATCGCAGACGAGTTGATGGAGACCGTGTAAATTTCTATACTGGTATTGGACTCACTGAGGAAGGATCTCGGCTTCGGGAAGCAGCGGACAAGTCAGAGGAATGAGTGGAATCGATGGCTTCCCTGTTCGGTCGATTTTCAGGGTATTTCCGAATTCGTATCGCAGGATATGGGCCGAATTGAACATCTCTATGCCAGTTTCTACTATTTCTGTCCAGGGGAATCATCTGGCTGAGTCTTGTTGGGGCTCGCGTGTCCAGTGTAAAATCGAAAGAGGGCAGTACTATCCAGTGTAATCGAGAGTCGAAAACCAACTAGTATAGAGTAGGTTCCACCGGCAGAAACGGGGATGCTCGAGGAGTGGCAGCGAGTGCGTTTTTATCAGACCACAAAGAGGAGTAGCGGTTCAGCAATATGACCGCAGAGAGGTCCGAATGAAAATGACAGATCAGATGATAGGTTCGATCGACGTGGACGGCATTCCGAGGACGTTACAGGAACATGAGCAATGGATTTGTTGGCGGACGCAGCAACGAGATGAAAAGGTAACGAAGGTGCCGATCGTCCCAGGGGTCGGGGACTACGCATCGGCGACGATCCTGAGACGTGGCGATCGTTCGACGATGCGCTCGAGTATTGGGAGTGTGGTGACGTTGCTGGAATCGGATTCGTATTTACGGAGTCGGATGCGCTCGTTGGAATCGATCTCGACGACTGTCGCGATCCAGAGACGGGAGCACCGAGTGAAGACGCTCGATAGATCATCGACGAATTGGATTCGTTCACCGAGATATCACCATCAGGGACAGGCTATCACGTTATTATCCGTGGATCGATCCCTAGTGATCGGAGCCGGCGCGGGTCGGTCGAGATGTATGAGACAGCGCGGTTCTTCACTGTGACTGGCGACCATGTCAACACAACACCGTCTCAGGTGACAGAGCAGCCTAATGCACTCGAGACAGTGTACAACGGGTACATCGCCGAGACAGAGTCGTCTCGAGGAGAGAACAGTGCGAGAACACAGCAAGCTTCTGAGCGCGAGTTCACTGTTGATGAGGAGGACAGCCAGGGCGTGACGCTCGAAGATGAGGAACTACTCGAGCGAGCGCAGAACGCATCGAACGGTGAGAAGTTCAAGCGGTTGTGGCGTGGCTCGACTGCTGGCTACGAGAGTCAGTCAGAGGCAGATATGGCGCTATGTTGTCTGCTGGCGTTCTGGACTGGTGGTGACCAGCAGCAGATAGATCGGCTCTTCCGACAATCGGGGCTACTTCGAGACAAGTGGGACGAGGTCCACTATGTCGATGGATCAACGTACGGTGAGAAGACCATCGAGCGAGCGATTGCGAACACCTCTGAGCTCTACCATCAAGACATTCGAGACGAGTCCTCCGAACCCACTACCAGAAAGGGCGAGCCATCAACCGTCGACAGTCGTGACGAATCGGAGCCGAATCATGCGTATCTGGCTGAGAAGAATCGACTATTAACCGACCGTGTTGATGAGCTTGAAGCTACGCTTAAACAGAAGAACGACCATATCGATCACCTCGAGGCAGAGATCAAACGGCTCAACACCGAACCTGCAGAACGTGACCGAGAGGCTGAACAGACTCGAGAAGAGCAAGCCGGTACGACGTCTGAATGTGATACCAACTCAGGGGCATCCTCTCTGTGGGGACGGTTATTCGGAGATAACTCCAAGTAACATTTCGACTGTAATGTAGTGTTTTTCACCCCCAACAGGAGTGAGGCGTTCGAACTGCCCGAAGAGAGCGTATGAATTCTGAACGACAGCACTCACAAGACCGCAGTATCGATCAAGCATTTCCCTACCGAAATACATCAACATTGTCTTGGCATGATCTGCAAAGGGCAGCCCACCGTCACGAGGTCCAGCGCTATAAGGAGATGTCATCAAGCGCCCAATCCGGACATCGACGTCGAGAAGAGACGAAAGAGAAACTTGATCACCTCCAGCGCGATGATGAGTGTTTCGATGAACTGCTCGAGCGACTGGCGAGCAACGAGGAACTGATTACTGTTGGTGCGTAAGACTCAGAAACTGCCGACCGTGCCCGGGATGCTGTCGCCTGCTCTCGAGAGAACTTTGAGCGATGACGCTTCTCGATTCGTCGATTATAGATGAAGACTCAGTACGTCTGGGGCGGCCGCTCAAGTATCTCGAAGATTTCCTTCGCACGGTATTCCTTGTTGCGCTCTTTGCCCGTAACCTCTTCTAGGATACCTTCGTCTTCTAGCGCGTCAATCGCACGGTACGCGGTTGATCGCTCAATATCGAGCCTCTCCGCGACTGTTTTGGTCGTTACGTAGGGTTGTTCAAAGAGATTGCACGCTAAGCGATTTTTCGCGTACTGGACGCCACCGTACTCGTTCTCGTAGCGGCGTCGCAGTTCATCGAGTGCCAGCGTACGGCCAACGGACTCTTCGGCTTGTTGAGCGACTCCTCTGACGAAAAACGAGAGCCATCCTTCCCAGTCGCCGTAGGATCGAACCGCTTCCATTCGGTCTACATATGTGGATTTGTTTCGATTGAAGTATTCACTGAGATAGAGGTTTGGGCGTTCAAGGTGCCCGACATCATACAACTGAAGCGTGATTAGAAGACGACCTAGCCGTCCATTTCCGTCACCGTACGGATGGATCGTTTCAAACTGGTAGTGGAACAGTGCGATGTTTACGAGTGGGTGATAGCTACCACCAGTCCGATAGTACGTTACTAGTGCATCCATCAGGCCGTCGATTTCTCCCGGTACTGGTGGCAGAAAGTCACCGAGGTGGTTTGGAACCGTCTTGTAGGCACCAATTGTATCGGTATCGACGCGATCGTCCGGAACGTCCGTGAGGAGCGTCTCGTGAAGTTCGTGAAGGAGAGAAACTGAAATCTCTCCGCCGTTGTTGAGTGTTCTAATACCGTCTTCGACAGCCTGCTCGTAATTGAGGACCTCCTGTGTGTCCTTTGTACCTGCTTCACTCGTCGGTTCGATGGAATATCCGTCCTCGGCCTCATCGAAGCTGTGCGTTTCGAGACTGTAGAGAGCGTTGTAGTCGACATCAGCGCCTTCGATTTCGGCCGATTCCATCGCTTCTTTCCGAAGGAGCGAAGTGTAAAGGACGGGCGGAAAGTCGAGTTCGAGACTGATACCGCTAAGTTTGCCGAGCCAAAACGTGGCATCGGCGAGCAGATCATAAAAGTCTGCATCTAACTCGAGATCGCGTGAGGGAGGCAGTGGATCTGGCCTGTAATAAAATTCTCTCCCGTAGGATATGAGTTCCCCAGGCGCCATTTCTTCGATTTCCATGTCTCTCATGCACGTAACCGCTCTACTTCACCTGAGTAAATGAATTTGGCGACACTGAATGCAAACAATACCCCTTAGATAGTAGTATCATTGTGTATCAGTAGGATGTATGCAGCTATAGTCTGATAGTGCCCTGTTCACTCTCACTGGCTCTGGCTGGCTCAATATTACAGTTGCGTGCAGTACCAGCGTTTGAGCGCAAACAGTACATCAATAGATTCGCAGCTATACTCTTATCGCGACGGTATCTGCGAAGCTGGTCTTCGAGGACAGCCTAACTCGTATCGGATTAAATCCGTGTACTAACAATTTGATCCGTCATGGTTTGTTGGGCTGAAAGTGAGAATCAAGGACTGTAATTTACTACCAAGACACTGCCATAGGGTTGATTCGGCCGTTCGACCTTTAGCAAGTGAATCTTCTTCCGTCATTCGGCACTGTCTAGTTACGCAATTCTGGCATAGAACGGCGTTTTAGCGACTGTTATGGCTTCAGTGCTGATCCCAGTGATTGTTTCACCTCGTGAAATATGTACTGAGGTAGCCGAATTTCTGCCGTTTGTATAACAGAGTCTCGTTGTGTCCGATTCTCTATGGTATTTTAACAGTTGACATCGAAACATCACCATCTTCGAGTCCTGCGGTTTTCCGCATATAGACAGTGCCTACAATAGTTATTTATGTATCTATTCAGCATTGTCAAATGCTAACATAAACGTATTTTGTTTGAGTCGACTTTAACCGATTGGATGGCCTTAGCGCGAAAGAACAAGACTCCGACAACGTGGGCGCAGAGTATCTTGCCTTCTCGGAATTCTACAAAGATCCCGTTCCGGACCCGTTGGTCCTCCCAATAGACGGGCTCAAGCCGGAGACCAGTTATACGGTCGAGGTCCGGGCTATTGACGCCTTCAAAAACCAAAGCGAAGGGGTGCTTACGACGGTCGGGAAAACAAAACCCTAGATAGGCGATTCGCCGAGGGGAACTGCTAGATTGAGCTCTCCTGCTTGAGTACTTCAACCGACGGTTGATTGTCGAGTGCTCTCGTCAACCGCGACCCGCTTCGGCTGCGCCTCAAGCGGGGCATAGCCGCTGTTAGCCAGCCGATGCACCCAGTTCCAAACCGCTCCGTGAGAACGTTCAACGCCTAATTCCGCTAAGATCGTTGTTGTCTCTCTGAGCGAACAACTGGTTGACCTCGGACTCGTTGATCGAGACGACTCGACCACGACCACAGCAGCTGACTGCTGAGCCCCTCATCATCGTTGAGCAGTACGCTCCAATCGTGATTACACCGACAGTCCTGCATACGCTTGCACTTCAGGAGGTTGATGATGACGTCGACTACTTTCTCGATCGGTACGGAACTGGGAAGCTCATTGCTGTGTTACGGGGTGCAGGACTCCACTTTGCGGGGAAGACAACACAGCGGATGGTCGCCACCGATATCGATGTTCGGGAGACAGAGGCGATAATGATTATCTCTGCGCTCCAGCCTGCACTCGCTGTTGGGAGAGAACACGACCCGTTCTTCGAGCACCTGTTTCCAGATGTCTCCGACCAGATGGACCTTCCCGATCTCGACGGAGCAGACGGTGCCCCAGCGAAGTCAGAGCCGAACGAGTGAGTACGTTCGATGGGTCACACAAATCCACTGTCCGCTGAGAACGATGTCCTTGTCGATACGAACATCTTCTTCGCAATCGGTCACCCTGCCAATCACCAATACGCACGACTCCGGAGTGCTGTCCGTAACGCTGGCATTGTGATGAAACTTTCTCAACGTGTTATCGGTGAACTCGGCGGTTCAGATACAGAGCGCGTACGGTCAGCCATCAAGGAAGGATGTGCCGAAATCATCGATGCACCGCCCCAACAGATGGTGACGCTGTCGCAGCCAGCGATATCGCTATGCGAACCATCGCGACTAAAACTGATCGACCTGAGCATGAAGTCGAAAAGACAGATATGATTCTCGCAGGGCTAGCTACCCAATACGTCAGAGACCGCTCAACAGGGGGTGTGATCGTACTCACTGATGATAAGCCAGCCAAGTTGGGGATCAAAAATGCCGTCACTGCGCAGGGCTATGCCGACGCAATCTCCGTCTATGGGTTAGCAGATATCATCGGTGACGGTTCTGGTGATTCGATGCGACTGATCTGAGTCCGGTTGAGATGATTTATAATATTTATTTTATCACTTGATCTCGGAATGCTTATCCGCAAATATACAGAAATAGTACTATGCACGATCTGACTGGTTTCCAGCGTGACCTGCTGTACACGATCGCTGGACAGGACGAGCCACACGGACTCGCAATCAAAGAGGAACTCGAGGACTATTACGAGAAAGAGATCCATCACGGGCGGCTCTATCCGAACCTGGATGAGATCGTTGACAAGGGTCTCGTCGAGAAAGGCGAACTCGACCGCCGAACGAATTACTACACGATCACCGCTCGTGGCCGCCGCGAACTCGAGGCTCGACGGGAGTGGGAAGACCAATACGTCGGCGAGTTACTCTCGGAATCAGAGTAACGGAGCGAGTAGAATCATTCGAGTGGTGTGCTGCCAGTCGTGAAGCTAATCTTCTGATTCGAGTCCAGTGTGAGATAGATAGGACAGTATACACATTGCAGACTCAGTGAAGGAGCGGGGGTAGGGGTTATCACTTCAATTCGCTCAAGCAGGCACTCTGGTTTGCTTGACTAGATTGAACTTCCTCTTTCTGAGCCAGATCGTACTGTCTTAACCAACACTCGGGAAAAGACCGTTGTTCTGTTGGTTAATCCGTATGGCGCCATAAAGGAACTACCAGTTGCGTATGCTTACGACTCGTTGTGAGTGAATAACAAACACCGTATTAATTGGATGGTCGTGATATGGACGACCTCACGGGGTTTCAACGAGACCTCTTGTACGTGATCGCTGGCGCTGACCGCCCATCCGGGCAGGATGTCAAAGACGAAATTGAGCAGTATTATACTAACGAAATCAATCACGGACGGCTGTATCCGAATCTCGATACTATTGTTACCAAAGAACTCGTTGAAAAAGGCCAACTCGATAGAAGAACCAACTATTACGCGCTTACAGAAGATGGCGAGCAAGCCATCACGGACCGACAAGAATGGAAAGCCCAGTATATTGACTAACTGTTGGAGAGGCAGTATTCCTCCGCTATCTCGAGTAGCAACCTAAACACTGGCAGGCAAACAGAGCGATGACTGTTCACACTCGACGATCGCAAGGACCGCTCGGACCGAGTGATACTGCCTTCAACTCAATCACCCAGTTGGCCGTCTTCCGTCAGGGTTGGCTGGCTGCCCGTGACGTCGACGAGAAGGGCAAGTGATGCAGCAGACGCTCGCTGGCTGTGCCTTCTGCGACGCCCCGCCCGGCACCGAGGCTGACGAGGCGCATACCTAGGGGCAAGACAACCGAGTCACCCACCCGATCTGTGTCGACTGTGCCGTCCAGACGCGGCCGGACCCGACGAGTACAACCACCACGCCTGCGACGGACGTGGACTCGTCGTCGACGCGCTCACGGCGTCACCGGCGTTTCACGCCGGCTTCCAGCGGGACCTTTGGTCCTGCCCGGCCTGCCACCTACTGGATGTGCGACCTCGAGGAATACCGCGTCTCCGACACGCGGTCTGGATAGTTGATGACCAATCAGGCTAGGAAACCCGATCCTGTATTCTAGCTCATATCTGATTCAGACGATGCATCGATGGAACTGAGACGAGGACTCATTCCGGTATTTCGTATCGGTTGGAGAGTATCCCTATCCACGATAGAGAACGTATCCAATAAGGTGCATCACATGGGCTCAACGCACAGACTCCGGTATTCCCCGCCGTCAGATCGTTGTCGAAAGACGCCCAATGCGATCATCGGTTCCTTCGACAGCGCCTTTCTCCTTGAGACGACTCAGGATATCCTGTAGTTCAGCCGTGGAGTAATCGAGTTCTTGCCGCAGGGTGGGTATCGATTTCGGTTCGTCGAGGGCGTGAAGCACTTCGAGTTCCTCGTAGACGCGCTCTGTGATCTCCGCGACGGAGTCATGTAACGGTGTCCTCACATTATGTTGTTCGGTGAGATCAGTCAACGCCTCGTTCACGTAGGTCACGAACAGCTCTTGCTCCAGTAGTTCTATCTGTGCAGCGAGTTCTGCTTCAACAATGTCGAAATCGAGGCCAGTCTGCATCAGCGAAAACATATCCTCGATATCGTCCACCCGTCCGGCGACCGCTTTGAACAGGAAGATATCTTCTGGGCTCACGAGTTCGACCACAAGATTCCCCGGGTCGAGATACCGCTCGCTCCGCTTGCGAATCCCTTCGGAGAGAACCAGTTTTCGATCACCTGCTGATTGAAGATGTCGATCCGACACCCGTCATCGTTCTTGAGGATTCGCTGGGCACCGAGTTCTTCGTATGCTTCGTCTGGTTCTCGAACGATATCGTATCCCAACTCGAGCAGTACTGCCTGGAGCTTGCCCAGATCTGCGCCGGACGCGACGATGAGATCGATATCTTTGGTCGTGTCCTTGAGCCCACGGAACGCCATCGAACCGCCGCCGATCAGGAAGACGGTAAGCGGTTCGTCTAGCTGCTGGCCGATATGTTCGAGTTCCGGCCAAATATACGAACTGTTGAACCGCGCCCTCATACTGTTACCCCGTAGTCCTCAGCCAGTTCCTGAAAGTCCTCCCACTCGGGAAGTCGAGACGTCCGCTGCTCACCGCTCGTGTCGAGATACGTACAAAGATCCTCGACGAGTTCGTTGACGTCGTACGTGACGGCCTGGGCACGTAGACAGACTTGAGCTCTCTAACTCGATTATATCACTGCTCGAATGTCGGTTCATCGAGCTCAGAACGATCATAGTCAGATGCACTGATGACCGGGATGTCGAACTCCTCTTTTCGAACGTCATCGTCGGTTACAGCAAATACGAGGTCGATACTCTCTGGCATCTCCCATCCAACCTGTGAATTCAGACTCGTCGAGGTAGCCTACGACGATTTTCTCTCAACTGCTTTCCTCCGGTACTATTGGAGTGTCCTTCGTCTGTTCGAACTCATCTCGAATGAGTTGGCGGAACTCAACTAAGTCATCCTCTTGAAGCCGGTTCGGCTATTTGTCCTCAAATTCAAACTGTCGTTAAGAGGATTAAATTTATTTATGCACATAATATAGGTAGAAGTATGGGAGAGAAAAAACGAACGGTCTCCTCAGTAGATGACCTCAACCCGGTCATAGATACCGACCTCCATCTGACGGAACAGCAGGACGACATCCTACCATATCTTGAAGAGCCGTTCAACAAGCTCCTCAACGTCAACAATCAGGGGAAACGGGGACAAGTAGAGGGCGGCTACCTAAGCCAGTTGTACCCTTCAGCAGGCCATCTCACTCCGACCGATACCGGTCGAGCCGAGACCGACGACGTTCGGGGCCCCGAGGACGTTGAACGCGCGATGGAACTCCTCAACCTCGACGACGCCATCCTCACGCCTGGCCTGAATCTCCGCCTCGGGTTGGTCCACCACGACGAACTCGCGGCAGGGTTCATGACCGCCTATAATAACTGGTTGCTCGATACTATCCTCGACGAGGGGTACCACGGCTCGATGGTCGTCACACCCCAGAAGCCCGAGAAATCAGCCGAGGAAATCGACCGACTGGGTAATGAATCCCAAATAAAGGCCATCATGATTCCCGGCGGTGGCGTCCATCCGCCGCTAGGTCGCGAGCAGTATTTCCCCATCTACGAAGCCGCCGAGGATGCCGGACTCCCGGTGATGATCCATAATGCCGCGACCGGCATCGTCGGTAACTACCCCATCCAGTGGCGCGGCACGAAACGCTACATCGAGGTCCACGTCCCCTACCACTCCGCCGAGCAGATGTGGCACTTATCAACTATGCTCACGAACGGTGTCCCGGTCCGGTTCCCTGACCTTGACTTCGTCATTCAGGAGTCGGGAATCGGCTGGATTCCGTACTTCATGCGGCGTTACGACAACGAGTACGGCAAGAAGCAGAACGACGCGCCGCTGCTAGAGAAGCGCCCAAGCGACTACATACGCGACCACTTCTTCTTTACCAGCCAACCGACCGAAGGCATCGATGATCCTGAGTATCTCTGTCACACCATTCGGATGTTCGACGGTGCTGAGAACCTCATGTTCTCGACCGACTATCCCCACTACGACTTTGACTACACCGACACACTGCTGAGTTCGCTCCGCACCGAGTTCGACGACGACGAGATACAGAACATCTACGGCCGGACCGCTTCAAATGTATTCGACCTATGAGCGGGAAACAAAAACACTTTGTTACGACCGCAGACGAACTCGACGAAGGCGAACACGTTATTGTGGACGTCAAGGAGCTCGAGATAGCGGTATTCAACCTCAACGGGGAGTACCACGGTCTCCTTAATTACTGCACTCATCAAGGCGGCCCTGCCTGCGAGGGGCGACTAACCGGAGAACTCGTTGAAGACGAAGATGGCGAACTCAGCTACGAGCGCGACGGTGAGTTCGTCTGCTGTCCGTGGCACGGCTGGGAGTTTGATATCAAGTCGGGCCATAACCTCGCACGACCCGACGAGTACCGAGTACCTACCTACGAGGTCGTTGAGGAGGGCGGCGATCTCTATGTGACTCTCTAATCGTGATAATGTCCCGAGACACGTCCATCGCCGTCGAAGCTATCGCGCACCGGAATCCCGGAGAGGACGACGACCCCTACGGTGACATCGAGATGTCCTCGCTTCCCGACTGGTGGGCGGATGCGGTCAAGGAGTTTGAGTCTCATGACCTCCGGGCTTACCGGCCGCCACGGTTCGCTGATGGGACGCTCAAGCGCGCCGTCGTTAAGAAGCTAGAGACCAAACTCGGAGTTTCCATCCGCTTCGTCGGCCGGAACGCCTCGTATCGAGACGACTGGGAGGTACAAATCGACGGCGAGAAGGTGATAACCATCGGCCGACACCGGAGTCCAGACGGCTACACAGTGTTCGAGATTGGGATCGACAAGTTCGTCGACCAAGTTACCGAGGCACTCGAAGAGTAATGATAGATGATATCCCCGGCTCTACGTTTATTGAGGGCGAGGACGTCCGACTAAAGACCGTTGAGGAGAGCGATCTCGACTTCTTGCGGGACAATATTAACGACCGCCAGATTCGACGGGCAATGCTCGGCAACGGCCCGACCAACACTGAGCAGTTGCGTGACGATCACACCGAGGAACGCGACTACCAGTTCGTTATTGCTACCTCGGACGCCCGTGTCGGGTACATCTCGCTCCATGACGTGAGTTACACGCACGGCACGGCCGCCATCAGCTACTGGATCGACCCTGACCAGCGGGGAAGGGCCACGCGACCGAGGGTATCCGGCTACTGGTTCAGTACGCATTCGAGCAGTTACGACTCCATAAGGTCCGGGCCGATGTGCGGGAGTTCAACGATCCCTCGCGTCGCGTCCTCGAAAAATTGGATTCGAGCACGAGGGGGTGCTCCGGGAGAGTCGGTTCGTGGACGGTGAGTATTGGCACCGCCACCGATACGGCTTCCTCAGCCACGAATGGGACGCCTCTCTGGTCGAGCGCCGAGACGTTTCGACTACCGAGGACTGAGGTGACTCACCTGATTAGCCCAGCACCCAACTTATCGTTCTGAACGATGCCGCCGTCGCGCTGGAGGGACTTCTTCGCGTTAGTGAGTTTCGAGACGTTCCGGAGGTTATCCTTGGCGAAGTTCGCGAACGCGTCGTTGTACTCCACGTTGTCTGCGAGCAGTATCGCGTTGGGTTCCATCCCTTCGGCGGCAGCATCGAATTCAAACGCCATGTGGTCGGCGTCGTGGTTCGAGTCATGGAGGAACAGATCTATCGTGGTCTCGGCTGCGACTTCGGGTAGAATTTCGCGGGCGTCGCCAATTCTGAGGTCCCAGTACGATTGTAAGTCATCGGGCACCGTCCAGCCTGGGGTAGGGTCCTCGACGTCACTCGGCAGAATTTCGGGGTCCTTAATGTCGATGGAGACCAGCGTCCCCTCCCCGTTCACGTTGAGTGCTCGAAGCAAGTACGCTGAACTCAGGCCGTCGAAGACACCGGTTTCAACCACTGTCTCAGGCGTCCGGAGGCGGACGAGAACGTAGAGCACGTCCCGCCAGTTAGGTCCGAGTTCGTCGGGTCTGACATTAGTCTCAGTCAATCCAGCCTCGATGGCGTCGTGGAACGTCTCGTCGGTTCGAATCTCACTATACAGCCTCCGAATACGGTCGGAATCGGCATCGAGCAACGACGTGACAAACTTGGTGCACTCCTCTTCGTCTATCTCGCGCTCGAAATTGTAGAAACAGTCCGAGTATGGACTATCGTTATCCATGGTATTTAATCGTTCATAGAATGTCTTAATCTTTTGCAATGAAGATGTGTGAGATAGTCCGGAGCTATCGGTCGATTCGGTACTCTTCGACGTTGGACTCGTCGACGGTTACACCGAGGCCCGGCTTCTCAGGCACTGGTAGCGTCCCATCCGACAAGTCGAACGGCTCTTCAATAATATGCTCGTCCCAAGCGTAGTAGACACTGTCCGGCGGCAGGTTAATAGCTGGCGTAGTGGCGACGAGATGGGCCAGCGCTGCGGACTTTATGCCGAGGTCGAACGCGCAGTGGTGAGACAGAGAAATTCCGGCGTCGTCGGCGATGCCCGCAAGTCGCTTGGCGGCCTGCAGTCCGCCCGCGGGAACCATATCGATGACGCCCGCGTCGATGGCGTCTTGCTTAATGAGTTCGAGCAGATTGTGTCGGAAGTACATGTCCTCGTTGGCGGCGATAGGTGTCCGGAGCCGCTCACGCAAGCGCTTGAATGACCCGAAGTTGTCGATACGAATCGGCTGTTCGAGGTACTGGAGGTAGATACCCTCGTCTTCGAGCGAGGCAGCGACCCTGACGGCCTCCTCGGTGGTCCATCCCTCGTTGGGGTCAAGTCGGAACTCTAGTTGGCCGTTGACCTCGTCGTGCATAGCCACGATGCGCTCGACGTCCTGTCGCCAGTCGCGGCCTGCCTTGGTCTTGAGCACGTCGAACCCGTGTTCGAGAGCCTTACGGGCGTGATCGCGGGACTCCTCGGGTTCAAGTACGCCGAGACAAAACGAGACATCGACCTCCTCGCGGACCTTCCCACCGAGGAGCCTATAGAGGGCTGTTCGAGGTACTGGCCCCACGCATCCCACATCGCCATCTCGACACCACCGAGAAAGGGATCGATGTCGAAGTACTGGAACGAGTCGAACCGCTCGGGGAGCGACTCGACAGCTGAGACGGGCTCACCGGCGAGTTTGTCCGCAATATCAGTCTCGATGACTGCCTTTGTAGAGTTGGTCGAGAGGGTCGAGCGCATCTCACCCCACCCGGTGATGTCGCCATCGGTGTCAAGTCGGATGAGTACTCGCTCCATGTCGTAGAACTCGGTGTACGTCGTCACGTAGGGTGCGATGCCGAGGGGTTCCGAGAGGGGGCGTATGTCCAGCCTAACCGGTATCGCTTCGATTTCCGTTATTGTGAGCATTCTTTTCCTAATATTTCCTGGAATTGCTTTAATTTATTGGTGTATAATTAAATGACACTGCCGGTGTGTATTTAGCAGTTGTCTCCGCCGGCTTTGCTCCTCCAACCCTGGCTGCCGTTTCGCTCGCGAGTTCACTGCTGGTCTCGACGATGAGATTTTATAGAGACCCCTATAACATACTTCTGGACAGTAGAACGGCCGCAACACCACAGACGAGTGCAACAAGCACGTTCTCAGTTCGCCACATCACTAGAAGCACGACGGCAGCAGCACCCCATTCCGCAGGACCAGCACTAGTCAATTCAGGGCCAAGAATGGAGATGATAATCGTACCGGGTAACACCTCAAGTCCAGCTTCAGTCCGGTCTGAGACATTAATACGGCCCAGAAGCCATAGTCCACCTGCCTTTGTCGCATAGGTAGCTACACTCATCCCGATGATAACAGCAATAACTAACGGGTCAAGTTGGAGTCTACCCATCAAAGCGAATCACCTCAACGAGACTACCGGCCACTCCTCCAAAAAGAATGTACCAACGTCCTGGTAAAAACTGCGCACTGAGAACAGCAATACCGAAGGAGGCTATCCAGGGCAGCAAACTCGACTTTCCCTCCCAGAGCCCAACGGCAATTGCAATAAAGACCGCTGTAAGAATGAAATCAAGTCCGTACTGTGACGGTTCCCCTATCACACCTCCGGCTATCGCTCCGATAACTGTCGCGATGATCCAGAACGACCAGATGGCGAGCCCGCTGCCAAGGAGATATGCACCCTGATGACTCCCAGATTTGAGCTTTCCCATGGTAAGCGCCCAATTCTCGTCTGCCGTGAAGAAGACACTTCCATACGCTTTCGCCGGAGAGAGCTGGCTGAACCAGGGACGTAACGCTGCACCCATTAGCACGTAACGTAGATTGACGATGAACGTCGTACCAATAACGGCAAGTATTGGAATTGGAGTTTCCCATAGCTCAATTGCGATTAACTGAGCTGCTCCTGCGAGAACGGTTGCGCTCATGAACGCTGCTTCGGCAACACTTAATCCGGCTTGGTGAGCAAGCACTCCAAAGACAATGCCATATCCAGCCACGCCGAGGGCAATTGGCACACACCCGATAAAACCATCTCGCACACCACCAAGTGAAAATTCCACAGTAGGTCCTTCTGATTCCTCTGAGCGGTGTGCTGGATCAGCATCTTCAGCGCTCATTCTTTCCCTCCCATAACGTATTCAACTGGTCTTTAGTCGAAACCAACACAGTTACAGCTCAGGTACGAGACCACCTAATGGTTCGGAGAAATTCATTTCTCCTCAACAGGCACTTCCTCGTGGTCGAAGATCAAATCTTCAGATAGAACCCTCTGTATGAATGTTTCACCACGATTCGTCAGCGTGTATTCTCCATCCTGGGTACAAATGAGGTGGTCTAGCTTGCGGAGGTGATAGTTGAATTGACCCTTATCGTCGACTGATATCGATTCTTGAAGTCCTGTATAAGAGATTGGTTCGGATTGCCCATGGAGTGAGACGAGAATTTCCAGCCGGGTCGTATTCGATAGGATTTCAAATACGCTGGTTGCGTGCTTAATCTCTGAGGTCTCGAGAGATTTACGAGGACGCTGAGTCTCATCTCTGTAACGATCATCAGGCCAGAGCCAACCAGGTATCGCCATCATTGGATTGTTCTGTGCAACCCTTATAAATTATACTCACAGTTTAATAGATTAGAGTACTGCATTAGCTAACGGACCAGTTCCCAAATCTATGCGCTGACCCCAGGGTGTATTCAGCAGGTAGTTAGTGATGAGACAGCCGCTAAGTTAGCAACCGACTGAACGGCTACTTTACGTCTGAGAGAATGACTAATGAGTGCTCAACAGATCCGAACGGGGTTCGGTAAGTTAATTTGACCCCACAAGCAAGCGAACCGAGTTCGTGAACGTTTCGTGTCGTTCGCAACTCCTCATGGGGACTCTTAGACGTTGCCGAGATGTAATAAAGTAGGCACCCGCTCGGTCTACTCACCGATCGCCAACAGCGAAGTGTATGAACACACCGACCGCGCCAGCAATGAACAACGCGACGAGCCCCTCGTCAAACTCGTACGGTCGGCGGCGATTCCCGTAGCCTATTAAGAATTGGGGGAGTATTCCTAGGTCGTGTTTAGTTTGTAGCATTCTGCCAGACAGCGAAGGCTTGGAGCCACGATTCTGCGGTTGATGGTCTAACGTGACTAAAGCAGTTTGAGAACGAAGAGGTACGTCGTTTTATCTCTCTAAAGATACGTTCGACAGTGTTCCGATTTCCATGTTTTTCGTATCGAAATCTTCTGTACCCAATCATGAATAGCCTTACGTGATCGCTCGACACTAAACTTCTCGAGTTCTCGAACGATATTTGAAAGCGATAATTCGACAAGGTGGAGTCGAATATCGAGCTCCATCAGCTGACGCGGTGTCCGTTCTCGCTCCACAAAACTCAAATCGATCCAGTCGCTACAACCGTTGAGGCGGTCGGTTTTTGCCATAGACCAGCACAAAATCGTCCCGCCTCACTTTTCACGCTTAACTAAACACAGCCCTCAAGTCTTACCAAACATCCATGGTCTATCTGGACCGATTGTTTAGTAAGGTCGATGACATCTCAACCAGAACCACCGGATTCGCTTCCGAAATATATCGCAGATAGTGTCCCAAAGCAAAACGACGCAACTCTTCGCGCACTCGGGAATTGGGTCGACGAACTGCTCGCATATCGGCAAGACGTTGACGCTGAAGAGATCATAACAGGGGGCAGTAAATCGATCGAAACTATAGAAGAATCAAGTGATGGAACGGTTGTGATCAAGAAAGTGAGTTGCGGGAAAGAGAACTGTAAGTGTCAACGCGGACAGTTGCATGGCCCATACAAATATATCGTTCGTCGAAAGGGTGAAAAACTCGATTGGGACTACAGAGGACCAGTTAACGAATGAGAGAAGGAAAGACACCCACCCCACGTTTCCGTCGTAACTGGAGGTCAGTGAAGGGGGTGAGACTGAGATCGAGGGGGCCACACCCCCCCCGCGTTTCCGTCGTTTCTCCACGACGGCGTAGGGGGAGACTAAGGCTAGCAGCGCACACCTACCAATAATATTGGATTATAAACTATCTAGGGGTGAACTGATCTCTGCTACACATATATTAAAGTAGTATAGGTGAGAAACTCTCATTAAGTATACTTCGTCCAAGGAGGGGGCGAAGTACTTCGCCCCCTCAAGTGAAACGAACCTCTCCAGCCAATCCTTTAGACGGCTATCTATGGGCGGTTATGCCATTCTCGTCTTGGTTCTCTTGTCGTGGACATCTTCTTCAACTCCCCTTCCCTATTGATCTGTGAGTACGACGGAAACGTGGGGTGTGGGTACGGAATTCGAGATCGTGGCCACGCCGCCGTCTCCGGCTTTCTTGGCTCACGTCGGAAACGTGGGGTGGTGGGTCAGTCCGCTACGACAGTTCACTGGTGGGCCCGAATGAACTCAACGTGGTGTCTTCCAGCGCTGCGAGTTCTCGCCGAATCTCTGTTCGGTCCCATCCAAGCGGTGACAGTACACTCTTGACAGCTCGTCAGAGCTGTGTCTTGTAGTATAAGGCGTCGTAGGTCTCGAAATCTTCGTGGGCGAGAGCGACGAGGTCCCGCGAGGATTTCTCGTCGTCGACGACCACATACTCGATATCCTATCCAGGGTGGACAGCGAGGTCCTGGTCGCGAGCCCGTTCAAGCACCGCCACGTTCTGCGTGTTCTGGCTGTAGCCTTCAAGTGGCTTGGACACGCGATTCCGTTCGACGAGCCACTCTACAGCAATGTCTCCAGCATGAAGTGCTTCGGCCGCTCTCTCGAGGCGACCGAGCACCGCGTCTAGGGACTGCGTTGCATCGAGGCAGTCCAGACACTTCTGCTGAACGTCCTTAATGAATGGTAGGGTTGACCGCTGGCGAGGTTCGATGCCTCTGACTTTGAACTCGTTGTCGCCAGCCGCTTTGCCAAAGGGCACTGTCTAGTTACGCAATTCTGGCATAGAACGGCGTTTCAGCGGCTGTTATGGCTTCAGTGCTGATCCCAGTGATTGTTTCACCTCGTGAGATATGTGCTGAGGTAGCCGAATTTCTGCCGTTTGTAGAATAGAGTCCCGTTATATCAGATTCTCCATGTGGTTTTACAGTCGACATCGCAACGCCACCGTCTTCGAGTCTTGCGGTTTTTCGTATCTAGACAGTGCCAGTTCGAGCATGGAATTTAAAGATGATTAGGCCTCTGATGGAAGTCTATCGTTGATTGCGTCCACGATGAGCTCTAAGTCGAGGTCAGCACCGTGAACCCCCTTATCCCAGATGGTCTCGCCGTCGGCGGTCACAATGAATACACCTCCATGGCCGGGGATCAGGGTGACGCTGTCCAGCTCTTGTCCAAATTCGTTCAGGAGTCGGGTCTGCGTTTCAATTGCGGGGTCAAGTAATCCACAGGGTACGCAGTATTCGATTTCAACTGAGGTCATGCCTATGCTCTTCTCAGGGCGGAATCACCGTAAAGTTAAGACAAGGGTTTGCTGACCAGGTTAACGTAGGCTAACCGATTTCTCATCAGTCAGCGGTTGTGGGTGATTCTCCGCTCGTCGACGATAGTTCACGATTCAGCACCCAGCCGAGCACGCCACCGTAGACGAGGTGTAGAACGAACGTGGCAACGGCTATCTCCGGCGTGATCGCCGTCCCGAATAGTCCCCAACCGAGGAACGGCAGGAACGTGACTTGCATCAACGCCCAAAGGCCGATACCGAGAGCGAGTCCATTCCGGATTGTCACGGGGCGAGCAATCCGTGCGAGGACAGCGCCGAATACGCCCCCATAGCCGAGATGGAGTCCGATCGCGAGTGCCATCAGCATCGGCTTCGGAAGATCGCTGCCGAAGAGTTGTGCGACCACCGCTTTCGGAATCGGCTGTGACATCGGGGATTTCCCCGAAACTACTGCGAGGAACATGAGAATGGACATCGCAATCGTCGCGACGACACCGTAGCCGAATCCCGCTCTCAGTTTGTGTTGTGCCACACCCGAAGAGACCGTGAGCAACTAAATAAGGCTAAGACAAGGTCGGACTGACGGAGTCAACTATCCAGACTACGTGAGGAGGACCTAACCGAGTAGTCGATCAGCAGGCTGCCAGACGGCGCCCACATCAGTCTTCAGGACGAGGAATGCGAGCGCTCCGAACAGCACGCTGAGGTTCTTCCAGTCCGGTCCGACGTACAGTATCGCGACGAGCATCACCGGAATGAGTGACACAGCCGCGAGACGCTTACCGACGCCAGCCAGCAGCAGGAAAACCGCTCCGACTTCGATGATGCCTGCAATGATGACCATCAGTTGAGGGGCGGGTATCCCGACCGCATCGAAGAATGAAACCGAATTCTCGTGGGTGACGAACTTGCTCAGCGCTGGTTTCGCGACGAGTGCGACAAGAACGAGACGAAGACCGATGTGAACCCACTCCGGGATTGACTGCTGCAGTGACTGAATACGATCGACAGAGGCGTCTTCCATACTGAGAGGTATCCAAGACCTCGGATAAGTGTAAGCGAAGCTGATACTGATGTAGTACTGTTAGCTAAGTGGCTGTGGATCACCTACCGACTCAGGAACGCTGACTTAGTAGCGGTATACTAATAGCTCCACATCCAGTACCGCTAGCAACGAATGAGCAGAGCAACCGAAGAAGAGGAGTGCGTTGCATCCTGGTGTGCTGACGACGACTGGTGTACGGTGACGTGTACAGCCCATCTCATCGGGAAGAAATGGCATCCGGTTATTGTGCACCGACTACTCGAACATGGCCCGCTCGGGTTCAATGCGCTCAAAGACGAAATCGAGTCGATATCCAGTACCGTCCTCTCGAACAGCCTCGAGGATTTGGAAGACAACGGACTCGTGAACCGAGCGATCGTGAGCGAAAAGCCGTTCCGGGTCGAGTACTCCCTGACTGAACAGGGTTCCTCACTCGAACCCGTAATCAACGCGATGGACGCCTGGGGAGAGGAGCATCTCCAAGAGACATCTTGTAACTGAAATCGATTCTCCCCCTGTAGTGTGTCCGGCGGAGGACCGCTCCGGGAAGCGAAATCCTATGAGTTGTATGAGAGAGCGCTTGCTGCTCGAGCGGTGGGCCCATCTGCACCGCCCGGTTGTTCCCGGTAGATCCTGCTGCTGTGAGCGCAGCTGCTAGTCGCAGCCACGATCCAACTCGGTGGTGACTGAGTAATCGCTGGGGGTCCGGCGGCCAGAACAGTACGCTGCCAAGTGGGTCGTCGGGATCACCGTATCGCTCTGGCGGGAGGATTGTCTCGAGAAATGCGTCGGCGTCGCCGCTCTCTCCCCGGCCCCGCCGGTCAGGAACGATAAGTGTGAAGTCGTCGGTGAGGTGCGGGCGGAGGGTATCCCAAGTCCGGCGAGTCCCCGATCCACCGTGGAGGAGTATCAGTGGCGGACCCGACCCCTCTCGTTCGTAGGCGATCTTTGTTCCGTCTGTGTCGGTGACTGTTTGCGTGGGCTACGGCGCTAAAACGTGGCATCCACTAAACAGTTCCGAACGCCCATTCGATCGCGACGGCGGCGACCTCGCCAGGCACGTGGAAACTGGCACTAGTAACGACTTCGACGCTGGACTTCCTGTCACGGATTGTGGCACAATTTCGGAAGATGATTTTGATGCGTGCCTTTCTTCCGCGTCATATTGGATTGGCTTGTTGTGCGTCATTCAGAGGGTCACCAAAACTGCTCACAGACGTAGAGTTTCAACGGGGCCGTCTGTTTCTGATGATTTGTCTGATAAGCCGTGCTTCTGCCTTCTGCAGATGGTTCGAGGCAGTGCTCGTTGCACAGTCGAGAATCTCGGCTACGTCTGCGACACTCCCGGTCCGGGGATATTCATAGTACCCGACCTCCACCGCCTCACGCTGCCGGGCCGTGAGATCGACAGCAGGGACGCCTGGGCGAGCATCGTACTCGCCGACCTCAGACACCTCTGCAGTGATTTCGTCAGGCAACCTGTCGAGAATTCCTGCTAGATCTTCAGGCTCGCCGACGACGTCGAAGTCTACCCTCCCGTTGGGCCGATAGGCGAGTGGGGGCACAACAACCACTGACGGCTGTTGAAAGGCTGTCCGGAAGCGCTTGAAGATTTCCTTCTCACGCTCCCGACCGTATGCGTAGAACGAGCTGTCGTCAACGGATGTAATATCGAAGTCGATCGCCCCCTCGGCACCAGCAATGTGCTGTTCGTATCGTTCTCGATCGCCGATAAGATAAAATAGCGTATAGATGATGTCGCCCTCGCCCAGCAAGTTCCACGTGACGAGCCAACTGCGCTCGAGAGTCTCAGAATCCGTCAGGAGCCGCTGCATCGGATGCTGGACCTCCCGCTCGTACTGCAGCGACAGATGGAGGTATTTCATGGCTAGTGCAGCGGCCGCCTTGCTTTTAAATACACTAGGACATCCGACAACGATTGAATACGATTTGAGCCACAAACCGCTACTGATGGCAGTCACAGAAACGCTCACGGACACAGATGCATCGTTACTTGGTTCGCACGGGCTCGAATCCTCCTACCGCGAAATTAACGACTTGCAGTTACACGTCGTGGCCGCCGGCGACCCTGACGATCCATTGGTCGTCCTCCTGCATGGCCATCCCGATTTCTGGTACGGCTGGCGCAATCAGATCGGGCCGCTCGTCGACGCCGGCTTCCGTGTGGCCGTCCCGGACCAGCGGGGCTGTAATCTGAGCGACGCCCCCGATGGTATTGATGCCTATCGGCTCTCGAATCTCGCAGCTGACGTCTGCGAACTGATCCTCAGTGAGGGTCAGAAGTCGGCCCACATCGTTGGGCACGACTTTGGTGGCTTTGTCGCTTGGAACGTCGCCCTCCGACACTCATCGATGGTCGATCGCCTCGGGCACGTCCGCGACCGAGGCCGCGTCCACGCACGAACACAAGTGTTCCTCTCGCTGTGTCTTAGACTCGTCGTCGCAATCACCAATTATGAGCGAGGAGATAACTCAGGACGGGAGATGCTCAAGGTATGAGGAGAATTCTATGACACGCTCCTAATACAAATATTGAGCCGTTAGCAGTGAGTTCTTAGACGACTCTCGAAACGAGACGGATGGTTAGCATCCGTCTCCGAACGTCCCATTGAGAGCCATTGAGTGATTGGCATAGTAGGAGTAGAGATTTTGCGGTGCTACGTATCTGCCGCCGTAGTACCCAGCAGGGCCGTTCGATTCGATAAGATTGGTTTCGTGATCCGTTGTGAATCTCAAATCTCGTCGATCATAGATGAGATCGCCATCGAGCCAGTACTGGATGACGCCATCGGGATTTGCCACGCCATCGTCGACCGTGTTCACACAGATGTAATACTCGAATTCATACCACCGGCCTGGAACGATCTCTGGTTGTCGTACGGTGTAGGGATTACTATCGATTAGAAAGTCGTGATCTTGGTTTTGATCCATGTGGTAGGTATATGAGAGCAGATGGAACGGACCATCCGGATCAGCTTCTCGAGTACTGACATAGAGTCGATTACTCCACCCATTAGTACCATCAGGGACCCCACCACCGGCGCTCCCCTCACCGAGGGCCATTGCGCAGTTCCAGATCCGACTTTGTGTTCGGTCTTCCATCGCCCAGTTCGTGTTCAAAGCGAGACTGACACGGCCGTTGAGTTCGATTAATCCATCACCGAAATCGTAGTGCGTACTCAGCCCCCAATGCTGGTCTTCACGAGTTCGTAGCTGGAGAGCGGTATCTCCGTTGTATGTTGGACTAGAAACGATTTCGAGGTTGTCGCGCTCACCGTTCGACATCCAATACATATCCTCCCAGTTGTCGTACTCGCCGTAATCGAGATGAACGACGTCGTCCGGCCGGTTACAGCCTCCTCCAGATGCACTGTCTACTTCTGGCGCTGCCGTCCCCTTTCCTATTCCTGCCACTCCAATCAAACTACTCATGCCCAAGAGACTGCCTGTACGTATCACCCGACGTCGAGACATACCAGCATCACGTGTCTTCTCAGCTACATCAGTTCTATGACCTTTCGGGACTGTCCCAGTAGCATGGTTCTCTTTCATTCGCGTTGGTGGTGAGAGGATCTCATGTGATAGTATTATACTAACTATAGAAAATAATGGTGTTTCTTACTAGGAGTATCCTTAATTATCCTGTTCATATGACTGTCACGCGAAAACGTGCGTCACAGTCCTTGTTGCGGCCAGCAACAAGACCGTCCAGGGCATCTCGAACCTCGTTCTCCCGGCCAAAAGCGAGCGTGTCTTGAACAAGTTCCTCACCGAGTACGACTGGGACAAAGACCAGCTCAACAAATAACGTCTTGAGCTTCTCCAGCAGGCGAACGACACGAAGTGGAGTCGTGATGGTGTCGTCACGCACAAAACCAGCGAGAAGATACCTAATGCCGGGAAATTCTACGGCCACACTGTTCCTGGCTATCTCTGGGGCCAGAATTTGATTTACGCCCTCTACGCCGACGAGCTAGCGGGCGAGGTAAGTGTAGTTCGGCGATTTCGCACTGTCTTCAACCATGCCCGAACGGTCATCTCGAACGCCGAAAATCACCTTCAGCTTGCCGCGACGTACACTCAGGTCGAGTGTCTCCGTTCCATACTTCGAGCGGCCTACGAGCGCGGCGTCCGAATCCATTTGTCCCTGTTCGTTCCTCCTGATGAGACACCGCCAGCTTCCGAGAAGCTTCAGGGGATCTGTCACGAGGTTCGACGACGGACGCTCCCAGGCCCATTTCTCCTATTGGCGGACCGGCAGCAAGCGTGTTACGCGACTCGCGGCCGCCAGACGAACGAATACGGTGTCATCGTCGACGACTACGCGACAGCCTACGCGTTCCACTGGTACTTCCTCACTCGACTACGCGAGGTCTATGACATCATCCACGATGCTCGCAGTTCTGACGCCCCGTTCACGTTCGTCGAAATAACCGACTGCGTGCGCGGCATCGAATCCCCGCTCGATGCCGGCACGACGGTCCGGGGCCACGTAATCGGGACGTCGAGAGCGGACGGACGGCGGGTCTCACTCTCTGGTGAGTTCGTCGCCGTCGAGTACACAGGTGCACGCGACGAGACACCGCCGACGTTCCTTGAACTCGCAGCGAAGGCCACCGCCGTCTTCGAAGCCAATGACACCCAATACACCGTCGGAGGGCCTGGTGCGGCCATCGAGGATATCAGGGCTGACCCATCATCATCGAAGAACTCTCCGAGCTGATGGATATCCGTCCCGCCTAGTCTGAGCCTACTGCTGGGGATGTTCTCCCTCTTATGGGGAGCATGAACGTAAGTGTCGCGATGACGGCGGCAACGCCGATCGCCGGGAGGAAGGCGATTCGGAGTGAGGTGGCATCCGCTAGTAGCCCGATTGCGACTGGGCCGGCCGCGAAGCCAGCGTAACTCGAGGTCGAGACGGCAGCGATGGCTGATTCCGACGACCGTTCGAGGTCGGCTTGGCCGACGAGACTGAGATTGACTGGGGCAACGCCGCCGATCCCGAAGCCGAGGATCCCGAAGCCGAGAAGCGCGACGGGTGGGATCGGGACGAGCGTAACGATGACTCCGAGGGCGGCGATAGCTACCGTCAGCCGAATGAATCGCCGAGGACCGATCATATCGACGGCGCGGTCAGCGGCGAACCGACCGAGCGTCATCGTCAGCGCGAATGCGGCGAATCCGAGTGCTGCGACCGCCGGGCGTGCACCAGCCGCCCCCTTCAAGAAGACGGCACTCCAGTCGTTCGCGATCCCCTCGATCAGCAGGGCGCAGAACCCGATGAGGCAGAAGCCGAGTATCTCTCTGGAGGGGAGTGCGAGTTCGGTATTCGTGTCATCGGTGTCGGTTTCTTCCGGAGGGAGGAGCCACACGCTCGCGGTGAGACCGATACCGAGGAAGGCCGCAGCGAGGATGAGGAAGTGAATATCTGCTGATAATCCGAGGCTGGTAAAGAGGGCACCGACGAGCGAACCGAGGAGTGCACCGGCGCTGTAGAGCGCATGGAAGCCGCCCATAATCTGCCGGGGATATATCTGTTCGATGTGAAGGGCTTGCGTGTTTGCGGCGACGTCGAGGAGACCCTTTCCGAATCCGAAACCGACCAGAATGACGAATAGAGAGTACAGGCCCCTGAGAGGGAGATGACTGGGAGGAAGAGGCAGTAGGTGATGATCGCGAGGCGGATAACCACCTTGGCACTGTAGCGGGCGACGAGAACACCACTGGTGATGAGCCCCAGAACACTTCCAACAGCGAGTCCAAGGAGCGCGATACCGATGTCTGTCTTACTGAGGTGGAGGAGCGTCTCGATTGCTGGAATTCGGACTGCCCACGTCGCGAAGACCGCACCGAGGATGACGAACGCGATACCGTTCGCGACCCGTGCTGTCCGGACTGTACGTGGGACGTCTTCAGAGGATTGAAAGATATTCGACAGTCGATTGTTCACAGCAAGTACGGAATGATCTACTCCCATATAACAGTCTTTTGATATTGTTGCAACGGGTGTTGTAACAATCATGGACTCCAATCATAGATCCGGATGTCGCGCCACTTAGCGTGATAACTCCCGGGAGTACAGACTCGATACCCGTCGGCGCTATTTTCCATCATCATCACATATAGACGATGTACGTCGCACTGAGAACTAACAGATGATGGAACGGTACGCACTGTAGTCAGCACGACTTCATCAATATTTTGGAATCTGGTATATGTGGCAGCGGTAGGTCCGTACTTATAGTAAGTAGTATTTTCACGAGGTTAGCCATCTAAAGAAAGGATTTCAACAGAGCCGTCTACACTGGTATCAACCTGACCAGAGACGGATTAGGGCTCCTTAAATGATGTTCATATCCTAACTATGACTGTAGTACAAAAGGAGAGACTTTTGGATACCTCCGCGCCATCGTCACTATCTCGACTATCCCTTGTTAGCCCTTATATCCGCCAATATCGGGATTATAATCGGATTTGTTCAGGGGAAATCAAGCGTTCAAGTCAGTCATCTGGAAGATGTTCAGGGGAAAACTGCAGTACGGAAGCAGTGTTCAGGGCAAATCTAAGCTCAAAACCAACTAGTATAGAACGGGTTGCACCCGTTGGACAGGGTAGCGAACAGCCTACCGAGTTATGGCAGCACTGTCTAGATAAGAGAAACCGCGATATGGGAAGGTGATGAAGTGACGGTATCGGCTGTAAAATCACCATATTGGATCTGATATAGGGGACCTTGTTCCACGAGGAGCGACAATTCGGCTGCTTCAGCAAATTTCTCATAAGCAGTGACAGTCTCAGATCTCACCGGTAATGCTGTAGCAGGATCTGAAACACTTCTATACGTCGGGATCGAGTAACTAGACAGTGCCGTTATGGCGTATTTATCAATATCGTGATAATGAGTGCACGATGTCTAGATGGATGCTCATTACGAGAGGAATCGATGATGTCTAAGATTGTTGCTTCGGTGCTTCCCGAGAATTTATGTGAGCGTGACCAGTGGGTGTGCTGGAAAGAAGAATCTCGAGATGGGAAACCGACGAAGATACCGGTGATACCGGGCAGTGGTGAGTTCGCGTCATCGACGGACTCAGAGACATGGGCTTCGTTCGAGACAGCACTCGAGTACACCGACACGGGGAACGCCGATGGCGTGGGCTTCGTCTTTACTGACGACGATCCCATCGTCGGCGTGGATCTGGATGATTGTCGAGACCCAGAAAGCGGCGACGTCGACGATGTAGCGTTGGATATCATCGAGCGACTTGACTCCTATACGGAGATCTCTCCGTCGGGCACTGGTTTTCATGTGCTCATCGAAGGAGAACTCTCAAATGGGCGGAACCGCCGTGGCAGTATCGAACTATACGACACTGCTCGGTTTTCACCGTTACCGGCGACCACCTCGAGGACACCCCACTTCGTGTTGCACGTCGGCAGGATGCTCTGGTAGCGATCCATCGTGAGTATGTCCAAGACTCTGTCGCTGACTCCGACTCCGGACCCAAATCTGGTGGGGGCCAGAATACCGGTGAGAAGCAGGCAACGACAGTCAGTGCAGTCGACACTGACGTCGACCTCGAGGACGAGGACCTGCTCAAGCGAGCGCGAAACGCATCGAACGGCGAGAAGTTCGAGCGGTTGTGGCGTGGCTCGACTGCTGGCTACGAGAGTCAGTCAGAAGCGGACATGGCGCTGTGCTGTCTACTGGCGTTCTGGACTGGTGGAGACCAGCAGCAGATGGATCGGCTCTTCCCCAATCGGGGCTGCTCCGCGACAAGTGGGATGAAGTCCACTACGCCGATGGCTCTATGTATGGTGAAAAGACCATCGAGCGAGCGATTGTGAACACCTCTGAGTTCTACGACCCAGACACTCGAGATACATCGACCGAACCCGCACCTACAAGGAGCGAGTCGTCGACCGCCGCCAGCCGTGACGAATCAGAGCAGAATCGGAATCATGCGTATCTGGCTGAGAAGAATCGACTGTTGACTGACCGTGTCGACGAACTTGAGGACACGCTTGAGCAGAAGAACGAGCGTATCGATCACCTCGAGGCAACGGTCGAGGACCTCGAAACCGAACTTGCGGAGTGTGATCGAGAGATAGAGCAAACTGGGATGACGTCTGAGTGTAAGACCGACTCGGAGACAACCTCCTTGTGGAGGCGGTTATTTGGAAATAGCTCCGAGTAACAGTAGTGAGGAAGCCATTTTCATCATCTAGCCTAAATTATGAAATTGAGGTACTCAATTCGATAAGTACGTGTGCGAACTGAACATACAAACCAGTTCATTCATTCAGATCTTTGATTATCAGAGACAATCGTTTCACACCGTACCAACCGTTATCTAGCCACGGACTGTAAGTCTCTTCCTTCCCCTTCGCGGGAGTCCCATGAACATTCATACCAACGAACTGACCGTAGAGGTGTACGTCCGTCCGGACGGACTGGTTGAGCCGATCGACACCAAATCGACACGTTACACCGGCTCGACTCTGCGGATCATATTGACAACCTGGTGATGCACGCGTGGCCGGCGGCAATCACGCTCACAGACCAAACACCCTACAGCGACGCGATCGATGCGTTTGAACAGATGGAAATGTGGGCTGGTGAACACGGGGGCAGCATCCAACCGCCGTTCAGCGTTCGGACTTCCACGTCCGCCTTTACGAACGAAACACAGACCATGCTCCGGACTCCGATGATGTGTCTTGCTGTATACGTTGGAGAGCAATTGGCAAACGTCTTCCCACACTCATGGGGTGACGATCACCACGGAGTAATGGACGCGATTGCAGCCCTCAGAACGGACGACCTTGAGCTGTTCCCGTACGTCCCTGATTCGGCTGCACCACCCCCGAGCCACTGTCCAGAATGCAATACCCAACTGATGAACGTACAGGGAATCGGTGTATGTCAGTGTTGTGACCGAGTCGAAGTCGGCACCATGCCTCATCACGAGCGAAGTCAGCGGTCGCAGCTTACGCTCTGACCGTGAGCTAAGAACACTCCTTCCCCAGTGACAATCTCCGTAATTTGGTGCTCAATAGATGCCCTGTACTTAGCACGGTTTTACGAATACTTCGTAATAAAGAAACTGTGCTACATATTCTGGTAACGTCGTGACTGTGATGTGATGTTTTTAGCCTGCGATAGGGGTGAGGCATCCGAGTTGCCCTGATATAGAGCAACAATATCCACAAGACCGTGATATCGATCGAACACCAATTCATCGACAGACCTCTACCCTAGTCTCTCCTCGAGTTGCGAGTTCCGAACGATCAGAGTCACAAGTCGATCGTCACTCTCGTCAGGCTGATACACGAGCCCGTGGGAGCAGTATTTGTCCTGCGGCACTTCGACGACCAGTTGGGCTGGCACGAGACCATGCGCCCCGACAGACAGTTCGAGACGAACTCATCACCCGGCTCACTCGGTCAACATCCCCGATGACGGAGCCGAAGTGTGATGCGTTAGCCAGCGATCCAGACACGTTCGCCGTCAAGCCAGTTCGAGAACTCCAGGTTCCGTAGCGCAAACTCTTAACCAACACTTCGGACCATTCTCTCCACAGTGTTGGTTAACACTGTCCTGGCTGAATTCATCTCACCTCGACTCTCGCCCGCCATCCAATCCCTCGAGTCAGAGTGTCCTAGCGCCCAGTCGCCACGAACTCCGGTCGCGACGGGTTTATGGCCCTCTATGAGTCGAGTGGTCGTCATCGAGCACGTCACCCGATTGAGCGAGCGGCGCACACAAACCAAGTCCGCAGCGTTTCCGGATACTACGCTGGCGTCGATTCGGTCGGCCGTCGAGGCCGTCCCGGCAAGCGTCTTCAACGACTCGACGAAACACAGAGAGATCAGTGGGTTCGATGCCGCGATCGCGACGGTCTCCTCCAGTACGAATACGAAGGGGATGCCACCGGCGGATACAACCCGAACTGCAAGCTCTGGTCGCATCTCGAGTTCGACTACAGCGTCGACCTCTACGACGCCGCCGACCGCATCGCTATCGAGGTCGAGAAGAGCAAACGGAAGAACGTCAGTGACGACCTGCTCAAGTTCCAGAAAGGGCACCGCACCCAGAAAGACGGCCGGCCGAAGATCGAGTTCGGGTGCTTGGTCGTGCCGATGAACTATCTCGGACGACATAATCTGTACCAGCATAGTCTGACGAAACTCGACTTCATGAAGGGCGTCCTGTTCATCGACGACGTCGCCGTCATCGGATATCGCGACCCGAGGACGGACTGACGCTGCACTACACGGACTGTTTTTTCGCGCCGAGAGGCGTGCAGCGCGCAACAGCGTGCGCGGTGTAATTCACCATGCATGGCTGATCCAGATCCTCACGACGACACGAGTGCCGACTACGAACAGTTCGAGCAAGGGCTGCTAGTTCAGGACCGCGACGTCGCCGGCGTCGACACGGCGGACGTCGACGACGCGACGGCCCTCAGTGGCCGGCCGAGACCCTCCGTGAGTGACTACTTGGCAGACAGCCGCCGCACCACAATGACCACACGAGCGTGTCATACAATGGTTCTCAACAGGAATCATTCGCGGTCTCAGTCCCGATTAAACCCCATGACTGACGAAATTCATAGGGTTACACTCGAATTGGGAGTTGTATAATCACCAGGTAGAGGGTATAAGACGTATTCTATGACACGTTGTTCTCACCAGCAGTGACGTAGACCTCGTCAGCTTCGCACACGTCATAGAGGTCGAACTCGTCGATATCACCGCTCACGTCCTAGACTTTGTGGACGAAGTTGAGGACGGCTTTGTAATCCCGGTCAAGGTCCCGAGCGATCTGAGCGGTCAGCTCAGATCACATCTCCTTGACGATGTAGAACATCTCTTCGAGACCGAAACGGTGCTGGCCGAAGATCGTCTTTGTGAGGTCGTTGAAGTAGGTCTCGGAGTGCTTGCACCAGTACTGTTGAGCGTCTTTACCGGTCATCCCGCGTTTGACAACGTCGTCGCTCTTGCAATGGACACACGTCACCGTCTCGCCGAACCGGGCGAGACGGAGACGCTCAAAGCATCGCTCACGCGGTGAGAGGAAGACCTGTGTTGACTCCTCGTCCATCGTTGACAGCTACGCAATTCGCCAGCGGAATTGATGTTACGATCTATCGAGATGAGCGCACATCGATAGGACGTTCGATCCGCCTGCCACGGTTGCGCGGCGCATCATCCGACCAGCCCGTCGTCAACCCGGTAGACCGCACCGTTGACGTAGGCCGCCCTCTCGCCCGCGAGGAAGGCGATCACGTCTGCAACCTCTCTGGGGTCGGCGGCCCGCCCGCTGACCGTCTGGTCGGTCACCTCGCCGTCGCCGACGTGTTTCTCATTGAGTCGAGTGTCGACGTAGCCTGGCGCGACAGCGTTGACTCGAATCGATCGATCGCCGAGTTCGCGGGCGACCGCACGGGTAAAGCCGATCAACCCGGCCTTGCTTGCCGCGTAATTGGCCTGTCCGGCCCACCCGCGTAGTCCAGCGACGCTAGCGACGTTGACGATCCGTCCTCCCTCGCCACGGAGCATCTGCCGGGCAGCTTCGCGGGTGCAGTAGAACGCGCCTGTTAGGTTGGTTTCGAGGACCGAAGCCCACTGCTCGGGATCCATGCGAACCACCAGCCCATTATCCATCCGCCCGGCGTTGTTCACGAGGATCGTGGGGCGACCGTGCTCGTCAGCGATTCGCCTGAACGCGTTAGCGACCGCGTCGAACTCGCCCACATCAAATTGCTTGACCGCCGTCAAAGCGTCGTAGTCTCCCAGCTTTACTGCGGCCTCTGCGGCGGCTTCCTCATCCGAGCAGTAGGTGGCCACAGTAGTTGCGCCGCCGGCCGCGAATCGCTCGGCGGTCGCCAGACCGATTCCTCGGGTGCCACCGGTGACGACCGCGACCTCGGCGGCAAACCGGTTGTTACCCTCATCAGACACCCCTTCGGGAGATCTCACGGCGCAACCGAGCGCCGCCGCGTCCGCGGGCACTTCGAGCGCAACAACCTCCGCATTCGGGATGATACGCTCGATCAACCCGGCGAGCGTTCCTGCAGGCGGGATGACTACGTATCGATCGACACCCGCCTCCTGCAGGCGCTCGACAACGCCGTGCCAGTCCACCGGTGCGGTGACCTGCTCGGAGAGGTCTCGTCGCGCGACTACTGGGTCGGTGTAGATGCGACAGGAGACATCCGAGACGACCGGGATTGCGGCGGGCTCGAGATCCACTTCGGCCATCGTCCGGTCGACCGCGTCCGCGGCAGGTTCCATGACCGGCGAGTGGAAGGCCGCGGCCACGTCGAGTTCGCGGAAGCGAGCACGCGTACGCTCTGCGAGTCGCTTCCTGATAGCCGCGATGCCTTCCTGAGCGCCGCTGATCACCGTCTGCCGGGGGCCGTTGTACAGTCCGACGCTGACGTCCTCCCGGTCGGCACACGCTGCTGCGACCTCCTGCGGATCGGCGAGTAACACCGCGAGCATCGTCCCTGGGCTGTCCTCACCGGCAGCCGCTTCGAGTAGTTCGCCACGCTTTCGTACGAGTGTAACTCCATCCTCGGAATCAAGCGCTCCTCCAGCCGCAAGCGCGGTGAAGTGGCCGAGGCTATGTCCGGCGACATAATCTGGATCGAGGCTATAGCGGGCGACCAACCCCTCGTAGATCGCCACGCCGAGGCCGAACAGTGCGGGCTGGGTGTTCCGGGTCATCCGGAGTTCCTTCACGTCTCCCGCGAAGCACAGCGCGGCGAGGTCCTCGCCGAGCGTTGCTGACAGTGCCTCTAACCGGTTACGGGTTGTGGGCCACGCCCGGTAGAACGCCTCGCCCATCCCCGGTTGCTGACTTCCCTGCCCGGGGAAGACGACCGCAGTGGTCACGGCCGGCAACCTCCCCCAGGGTGGTTGTTACCTGTGGCAATCACGACGATCTGCGCCATCGCGGCGTCGGTCTCGCGATCGTGGCTCAGGCTCACCGAGCGGTCGGCCTGCCGGGCGTCAACCCCGATCTGAGACAGGCGGGCCGAGAGCGCCTCGCGAGCGGACGGTCCGAGCGACAGCCGCGGTCCCGAGGGATCGCGGATGACCTCGATCTCGCGGGTCGGAACGGACGGCGACGGCTCGCCGAGAACTTTCAGGAACGCTTCTTTTGCCGCCCACCGCGCTGCGTAGTGCTGTGATGGGGAGCGCTGTCGATCGCAGTAGCGCCGTTCCGCGACGGTGAAGGCGCGGCCGGGGAATGAGTCGCTGAACTCTTCGAGGAGGTCGGCAATCCGCCGGATTGAGACGATGTCGATGCCGCTGTAGATAGTCGGCGTCGCGTTGTCAGCATCTGCGGAGGGAATGGGTCGAGAATCGTCGGTGTGTCCGCTCATGGTGTCTCCAGGACGAGTGCTCCGTTCGCGCCACCGAACCCCGCGGAGGTGGAGACGACTGTCCTAACCTCGTCGTCGACCCGTTCGGTTACGATCGGGAGATCGCAATCCGGGTCAGATGTCTCGTGGTTCGCCGTCGGGGGAGGGTCCCCGATTCGATCGTCCGTGCAGCCACGACGGCTTCGATCGCGCCCGCGGCACCGAGTGCGTGTCCCAGCGCTCCCTTTACACTCGTCGTCGGCGGGACGGTTTCAAAGATCTCCGACAGCGCAGCTGCTTCTGCGGAATCTCCAGCCGGTGTGCCCGTCCCGTGGGCATTGACATGGTCGATCGCTCCAGACGGGAGACCAGCATCCGCGAGCGCGCGTTCGACGCTTCGTGCGAGTCCGGTCCCGTTCTCAGCCGGCCGCGTGGGATGGTGAGCATCAGCGGTTATCCCGCTCCCGGAGAGGATCGCATAGATCGGCGCGTCCCGCTCCTGAGCGTGGGAAACTGACTCCAGCACTAGAACGGCGCTACCCTCTCCGAGCACGAAGCCATCGCGGTCGGCGTCGAAGGGGCGGCACGCAGCCGCAGGATCGTCGTTGCGCTTGCTCAGTGCCCTCATCGACTCGAAGCTTCCCACCCCAACAGGGGAGATCGCCGACTCTGCGCCGCCTGCAAGGACGATGTCGGCCCGTCCTCGGCGAACGTCCTCAGCGGCGTCAGCAAGTGAGTGCGTGCCAGCAGCGCACGCCGTCGATTGGGTTCTGCTCGGGCCGCGGGCGTTGACGGCCATACTCAGGTGGCCTCCGACAAGGTTCGGCAGGTACGTTAGAAGGAACCACGGCGACGGACGGCTGCTGTCCTGTATTACCTCTTCTAGCTCGGGTACCCCGCCGAGCGCGCAGGCGATGCTAGTACCAGCGCGATCGGGCTCCCAAGCTGGGTCCTCGGGATCGTAACCGGCATCAACGAGCGCCTCGCGAGCGGCCGCGAGTCCATAGCGCGCGGCCCGGCTGGCCGTCTGCTCATTAACTTCCCACGGGACCGGCGGCACCTCATCGACCTCGCAAGCTACCGTGGTCCGTAATCCCGCCTCATCGGGCTCGAACCGTTGGATTCGGTCGCCGCTACGTTCCCCAGCACATAATGCGTCCCAAGTTTCGGTAGCTGTAGTCCCGAGGGGCGTTACCGCACCGAGACCAGTGATCGCGACCGCTCGGTTCATCAGTCGGCCCGTTCGGCGACGTAGGCCTTGAGGTCGCCGACGGTCGCCAGATCCTCGAGGTCGTCGTCGGGAACGTGGACCCCAACAGTTGCCTCGATGGCCTCGGCGACCTCTACGATATCCAATGACTCTGCGTCGAGGTCTTCCTTAAAGCGCGTCCCATCATCGAAGGCATCCTCATTGAGTGAGAGCCGGTCTGTAACTATCTCGTCAACTGTGGATTCAGCCTTGGTTGACATACCCGTATGGTAATACCGAGTAATCAAAAGCTTGCTTTCAGGGTCCGGCGGCTGAGTTAGGGAACGAGAACAAGCTTACCGCAACTCTCCCGTTCCTGGAGTTGCCGATGTGCCTCGGCAGCGGCTGTGAGGGGAAAGGTGTCCCCCACGACAACCTCGACGGCTTCCCTAGAGAAATGCTTGACTAGTTCCGGAACCGCTGAGAGCACTCGCACCGGTACGTGATCGAGTGCCTTTTCGAGGTGATACCCGAGTACCGACTTATTCTCGAAGAAGAGCCGTGGCGTAGCGATAGTCGGAACGCGACCGCTTGCCATCCCGTAGGTCACGATGCGCCCGCCCGAGGCGAGCGCCTCGATAGCATCGGTGAAGGTCCCGCCGCCGACGCCATCCAATGCGAGGTCGATCGTCAGGTCTTCAATCGCTCCATACTCGACGGCCTGCTCCGCGCCGATCCCGCGGACCAGTTCGCGTTTTTCCTCAGTGCTCGCCGCCCCGATAACCACCGCATCGGCTGCGACCGCAAGTTGGACTGCCGCCGTTCCGACTCCGCCCGCAGCAGCGGTTACCAGCACCCGCTCATCGGACTCCAGCCCACCCCACTCGAATAGCGCGTTGTGCGCTGTCAGCCATTGGACTGAGAGCGCTGTTCCTTCAATGAAGGAGCACCCTTCGGGTAGCCCGACGACCGTGTCGACCGGTGCAACTGCGTGTTCGGCGTATCCGCTACCTGTCGTAAGGGCGGCAACGCGGTCCCCAACCGCAAGGTCGACATTCTTGCCGATCGCCTCAACGATACCGGCGACTTCCAATCCTGGGTGGTACGGCGGCTCCGGCCCGTCAGGGTAGTTCCCGCGACGCTTTTCGACGTCCGCGAAGTTGACACCCGCAGCGCGGACATCAATCTGAACTTCCCCTGTGTCAGGTGCTGGGACTGCGGTGTCGACGACCTCCAGCACATCTGGACGACCGTATTCGGGAACACAAACCGTCTCCATGCTATGTCTTCGCCGGTGCGTTTTCATTTCCTAACGGGGCAATCCCCACTCCTTCGAGCCGTCTGTCTTGCGCCGCCGCGACTCGGGTAAGCAGTTCCTCGCGGTCCACGTTCGGTCCGCTGTCTCGAACCATCCGGCCGATTATCGTTTCCAAAAGGGGGACCAACTCCGAGAGTGTCCCGACAATCACCTCAGGAGTAACATCCTCGTGTTCGAGGAGTTCGAGAACCTTTATCTCACCAAAGCTTACGTGTCGTCCTTCGTCACGGCGGAGATATTTGAACCCCTCAACTAGCCCTGGAAGTGCAGCGATGTCATCGACCTGTCCACTGTATCTCATCTCGACCCACTCGTAGGCGGTTACTGCCAGGATGCCCTCGACTGTGAGATGATAGTGACAGAATGCCGGGCACGAGTCTCCGGATCATCACGCTCCAGCAGCCGGGCCATCGCGTCGGCCGTCCGGTCGAACAGCTCCTGGTAGTCGTCGTGCCTCCAGCGATCATCAGCGGGACTCGTGAGTTTCAGATCGCGGACTTCTTCCTCAGGGCGTACGACGGCTTTCCAGTACCGTTCAAACAACTCTGCGTGGCGGGCCTCGTCGTACAGTTGGGTGGCGATGTAACGCTGGTCATAGGGAGCGTCAAGGACGACGGATAGAGGTGCGAGGTCCTTGGTCACAGCCTGTTCCCCAGCCCCGAACTGCGCAAGCAGTCCCCGTAGGCGGGTAAACTCGGACCGAGACAGCTCGCTGACAGCTTCGCGATCTGCTGAGAGGTCGATTGCTGCCGGGTCCCAGTGACGCTTAATTGCCGCCTTGGCTAGTCGCTCCGCGTGATCACCGGGATCAATCCCCTTCGTTGACATACGGAATGGATCTTGGTCCATGGATCGAAGATCAGCAACCGCCGTAAAGTAGTCTTCGCCTGTCGGTTGACGAGATCGCTCGTCAGGCGAATAACTCCATTCTGGTGCGAACAAATCTGAGGTTCATCTCGATACTGAAGAAGGTGTAGTTCCATTACTTACGGAAGAAGACTCTCAATTTCGTCCAATATTACATAACGATAGAGTGTATCTACATACGAATCATAACGCGTCTAATTACAACTTGTATCACAAGATATCTCTCACGTGTTAGCAGACGAAGGTCACGGATATGGGGTTTCAAGACTGTTATACCAGAAAAGACGGGATTCTGAAGTGTGTTCGATTATTAGACGAGACGTTCGTAACACATTACCACCGGAATGCGTGCTCCGAAATCCGGCTATATGACTGCAACGGAACTGAACACAAACCATCCCAGTGGCGGCGAATAGTGCAATCATCCCCGACACGCTCCAGGTCAACAAACGTGGAAACGAATTTCTGTTCGCCGTCGAATCGTTCGACAGATAATTTATAACTCATACGATATGGCACTGTCTAGATACAGAAAACCGAAAGGTGTGGGTCCGATAGCGCTGCAAGACCAGCCGTGAAACTGTAATCTCAGTACTTCACAAAGCTGGTTAGTTGAAAAGTCTGCTTGCATGAAGTGTGCCTAGTACCCAGCAAGCAGACAATTCAATCCACGAGGACCAACTCCTTAACTTCCTCGTCAACACGATTGACGAGGAAGTCGATTTGACTTCGCTCCAAACGCCGAAGCGACGTCTGAAGACATTTACGAGGTCCTCAGTCTCGACACTCTGCGAGAAGAGCGAAGATTCACTTCACCAAAACACAGTTCTGTACCACCTCCGCAAGAAGTTCGATCTAGAATCAGTTGAACAAACCGGCAACACGCTGCTTCAGAAGGACATTCTCGACATTCTGCCTGAGCAGGTGGAGGTCGTGGCTGACCTCCACCTGCGGCCCTACTATGGTGACGAAGACGAGACGAACGGCCTCTATCACTCGGAAGCAAAACGTGGAACTACTGCCTTCCACGCCTATGCCACACTCTACGCGCGTGTGAAAAACAAGCGGTTCACGCTGGCAGTGCGCCGTCTCGAAGACGGCAACACTGCCAGCAGCGTCCTTGCAGCGTTTCTTGGTGTTCTCGACGGCCTTGACTTCAGCGTCAAGGCTGTCTATCTTGACCGCGAATTCTACGACAGCAAGTGTCTCAGGTTGCTTCAGGCACACAATCACGCCTACATAATGCCGATCGTCCGGTGGGGAAAGACGATCAAGCAGGAACTCTCGACTGGATGGAGCCGAATAATCCAGCACGATCTGACGGGGAAACTCGACGGTCACAGCTGGACCGTCGAGTTTCCCGTCTACATCGACTGTACCTACCAGAACGGACGATACGACGAACATGGAGTGGCGCGTCACGGCTACGCCGCTGACGCGCCGTTCATTGAGACGCCACGAGACGCTCGATACCACTACGCGAAACGCTTCGGTATCGAGACCAGCTACCGCCTCTCTGAACAGAGTATTGCGACAACGTCGACACAAGATCCGATGGTTCGGCTGTTGTACGTCGTGGTGAGTCTGCTGGCGGTATCTGCACTGGGAATATGTGGCGACGCCCCGCCGTGGCGGGCGTCGCCTCTGGTTATGGTCGTTCAAGGAATTCATTAACATGATTCGACGGGCAGCGTGGACGGCCCTCGCGGTGCGTCGGGCCGTCTCCGCAAATCGGCCACCGGACGATCGGTTCCACCGCTAACCACTGACCGAGTACGCCCTATCTCAAGTGGCAACGTTGTCACGTCGGCGGCTGATCGCCGCCGACAGCGACAGCTCCTCACCGATCGTCAAGGAGAATCAAACTGATCACTGAGATCGACAACGGAACTCAGGCTTCAGACCGGCTCAGCGGAGGATACCTTGTGAGGTACTGAGACTGGCCAGATTGCTACGCCATCATCAATCGTCGGCAGTGTAGGCTCCGCTTCGGTGCTCAATCCGATGGACTTCAAGGACTGACTCATCGGAATCAAGGGTGCAAGCGAGACGATATTGACCGACACGGAGTTTGGAAAACGGTCCGCCGGTCAACGGTTCAAGGACATCTTCTGGATCTCGCCACTCTGAGTTCACAACCTCATCGAGCTTTGAGATGATACGATCTTGGATGTGTGGATCGAGCCCATCGAACTGGTCCACAGCGCGTGGTGTGAACTTCCAGGTCCAGTCCTCGTCACTCGTCATCCTCGTCTCGGTCCATCATCTCGACCACGTCCTCTCGTGAGACTAACTCTGCGCTGCCGGACCGTAAGTCATGTTCGCTCGCTGCAATCTGTTTCCATCCCTCTCGGGAGAATTCAGGATGCTTCACTGCGTCACGGGCCGCATACCGAAGGAATTCGCTTCGGGAATTGAACCCTTGCTCTTCCCAGGTTATATCAATGTCCTCAAGGAAGGCTTTGCTCAATCGAAGATTGATCTGAACCATCTCTGGCCCGTTGTCGTTAACCCCGGTATCAGCATCAGACATATACATATGCTTTACGCACGCATATAGATAAACCTTTCAGGTGATCACATCGCTGTAGAGCTCGGTTCACACTCTCAATGATTGCTATCGATCCAACAGTGAAGATGAAATAGATGAACCACAGCATCCGATTCACCAAAAATGACGAGCTGTCGTGGCACGAGCCTATTAATACACTTGGAGAACCAAAAACGAAATACGCGATGTATCGAAATGAGATCCTCCCTTGCCCGACTGGATTCTCGAGGTCTACCGGCAACTCAAATCCCGTATCTGTCGCGGCGACAATGGGCTGACGAAGGAGAAGGCGACAGCACTCATCGTCACAGAGGAGATTAGGGAAGCCGACGCGGAGTACGCGCTCCAACGGCTGATCGATCGTGGATATCTCTATCTGGTCGACGACGAGCTGTACGTTACTGATTCAGGTTCAGATGACGCTGAGGAATAGAAGATCCACGGCCTGGTCCGCGCGCTTACGTGGATTTCGAAGGCGTTCGACTCCGGTTTTCCTCAGATGACAGGGCAGGGAGTCTCAAGTCTTGCTGATCCCACATGAGAAATGACGACACCACACGGTGGTGTTGATATGCCCCTGAGAGGGGTGAGGCGCTTTCGAACAGGCGAGAGCGTCAACACGAGTGATTCCAATGGCAGTGACCACAGAGCGAGCAGCCTCGTTCACCGACACCGAGACGCGGAGCGACGAGATGAACAGTACGATCGAAACGTGGGTTGACGACCTTGTTGACCTCGTCGACTACGCTGCGGCCAGTGAGGAGTTCAAAGCCTGGCTCGACGTACAGAGCCGATTCCACGACTACTCGTACCGAAATACGCTCCTGATCAAACAGCAGTGTCCCCACGCAACCCGGGTTGCAGGGTACAACACGCGGGCAAACGAGCTCGAGCGTCTCCCGAAGGCGGAATCAAACGCGGATAAGGGAAACAACCAGGATGAAGGATAACCAGTACCAGACAATGACTGATTAGTCGAGTGCTAGACTCAGTGTCGATCCAGAAACCTGTCCGGACTGCTCTGTTGAATAGAGGTACGGCGTCGGGGGAGGTGTGCTACAGCCACGAACGAGAGGCCGAAGGACACTATCTCAGAAATCACTCTTCATTCTTGTCCCCAAGCCAGATAGGTACGCTATCCACAGCTGCTAAATGAACCGGCCTCCGCTACACCTTCCACTGTTTGGTTGAGTGTAAAACATGCCTAACAGGGCACAACATTTCACTTTCACAGTGCGAAAACATACAATTCTCTGTGGAAAGAAGTCAAATGCAGCATCGTTGAATACTCTCGTAATATGGATGACCTCACCGGCTTCCAACGAGACCTCCTGTACGTGATCGCAGGCGCCGACCGTCCATCCGGCCAAGATGTCAAGGAGGAGATAGAGGAGTCCTATGAGAGCGAAATCAATCACGGCCGGCTGTACCCAAACCTCGACACGCTTGTCAACAAGGAGTTGGTCGAGAAGGGCGAACTCGATCGACGGACGAACTATTACGCGATCAGCGACGCAGGAGAGCAAGCGATCCAGGATAGACGAGAGTGGGAAGATCAGTACGTCGAGTTGTAGTGCATCCCATATTCATTTGTTCGATACCGTTGAAAATTCCGACCGTTTTGCCAACGAGAAGGCTTATACTGGCAAAGTTGAGTCTACCACTGTATGCCAAGTGAGAGAACGATGACAAATATCGTTACAGTAATCGGTCGTGGAGTGCCATCCAACTACGAAATTAGCGTCGATGGTGATATCGAACCAATTGAGGCTGACTCGCTTGAGAAACCCACAGTGGTCTCGGAACATGCTGTCGAGGGGACGATCGAAACCGGAGTCCAGCGGTTCCGGTTTTCTGGAGAACTGGCGAACGTGCATGTTCTCGATTGGAACGGAACCGCTGCATCCGAATCACCGAGCACACCGGAAGTCCACATCGATTACAACGTCTCCGGCCGGAAGAACAACAGCTAGGGGAGAGCCGACGAGACGGTATTCGCACGAACATGGAGGAAGATTCGATGTTTAAATGAGTGCAATCAATGCCACTTGACGAGACGTTCGAGCACTAATTCCAGGACAAAGGGAATGATTGCAGCGGCGAGGGAGGAGACTACCGACGGAACGCCGCGCGCGAACTCCATTACTGCCCCCAAACGCCTTAGCTAACCGCTCGCGTATGTGATTGATCCGACACTCCCACCGTTCGCCTTCCAAGAGGTAGTTTTTCAATACGACATTTGCGTTTGAACTCCCCTGATCTTCAACGATCTCATCCAGATTCTCGAGTAACTGTGTTTGCGAGCCGAGATACGTCGTGTACCAGAACCGCCGGCCCATTTTTGAGGTCGGCGTCTCGCCGCGCACCCGAACGCCCGCACGGTTGGCGATGCACTGAACGCGTGCTTGTATCGTCTCACCGACGACGTGGTCTATTCCTCGCCGACCGACAGGCCGCCATCGCATTCGGCATGACTGTCGACTACGACTCGCTCCAGGACGAGGGTTACGGCCTCGTATAGCACCTGGTCGAGGCCGGCATCGACGTCAAGTACAGCAACTACGAGTCGATGATACACGGGTTCTTCAACGTGGAGGCCATCATCAACCGAACCTACGACGCCGTCGAAGAACTCGCCAAATAGATACGGAAGACCTGACCGGCCGAATCCCCGGCTGGGGTACCGCGACCATCCGGACACCGAACCGGTTGGGGTCTCGATACGCGGTTTCTACTTACTTGTCTGGTTCCCGCTCGGCGTTTCGGACGGCACCTCAGTCGATGTGCCGGTCTGCTCGCCACCGCCGTCGCCGTAGCCGTTCAACTGGAACTCCGCCTGTGCGACGTAGCCGGTGACGCCCGCAGGGTGGGGAACCTCGTCCATCGAGGCCTCCATGATGAGCCAGAAGGTGACGCGCTTGTCCTGTATCTGCTCGCCGTCGACGTACTGGGCGGGGTGGTAGAACTCGCTTTCGACCTCCCTGTCATCTGTCCGAGTCACCTGGTCCTGGGCCGGCCCGATTTCGTCGGAGTTGGGTCGGACGACGACGACCTCGAGGCCGCGGTTCAGCGGCACGTCGATCTGCTCGCTCCCGTCGGGGTTGGAGAACCGGACCTTCTGGCCGGATTCGCCGACGAGGTAGAACTCGCTCTCGGGGGTGAGCCACTCCTCCCCGTCGAAGACTTGCGTCTGGACGCCGCCCTCGGTCGTTCCGGGCGTCGGCTCTAGGGCCGTGAAGTGGAGGTACTGCTGGACGACGGTCTCCTCGCCCTCCCAGTCCTCGGGGACGCCGTAGTTGCGAAGCGCTTCCACCACGTAGCCTGGCCCGTGCCGGCGCCAGATGGGAACGACGCGGCCGTCCTCGAAGAACTCGTAGGAAATGTTGTAGTTGTACGGCCCGAACTGCGCGCCGGAGTGGAAGTCGACGCTCCCGCGGCCCTGTGCCCCGGTGTGGTAATGGGTCCGGAACTGGAAGCCCGAGGGATGCCCGCGGCGTGCGGGGTAGTCTATCTTCCCGAGTTGGCCGGGACCGCCGAAGGGGATGCTGTGGACGTCCCAGAAGATGTGGTGGCCATTGATGACCGGTTCGTTGTCCGGGAAGTACCACTCTCGGGTGTTGCGACCCTCGCGCGGCGGGAGGCCATACGCCGTCGGGGTCGCCATCGCGTTCATCGTGCTGAACACGGGCTTGCCATTGTACTCGCCCCAGAAGGTCACGCCCTGGGTCTCGGGCGGTTCCCACCTGATGTTCCAGTTGTCCTGCTGGAACTGCTGTTCGGGTACCGTCTCGAACCGATGGTACCCGTTGTTGGCGGTCTTCATCGGCCGTTTCTCAACGGGGACGTTCGGGGCTTGTCCGAGGACCGATTCGTCGTTCGTGGCGGTCTCCCGCGCCATCTGCTGGACCGGATACCGGATGAAGTCGTCGATGATGTACGCCTTCAGGAACTCGGGGTTGCCCTCCTCCCGGACGTCAAGGAATCCGGAGACGACGCTGACACTGTCCTCGTCTACCACGTAGAGGACGATAGTCGACATCTCGTAGTGCGCGAGGCCGCGGCCGCTCGTGATGCTCTCGGCCACCTTGAACATCGGCCAGAACTCATTCCCCTGCACGTACTGCTGGATCTCCTCCTGCTCGAGCATGAGCCGGCCGCGCTGGACTTCCTCCTCCGTGTACTCCTCGGTCCACTGGGCGTCGGTGGGATCGCTGATCTGCAGCGCGACGATCTCGTTCCGGCGTCGGTCGATTAAGCCGTAGATCGTCTGCCGGTCGACCGCTGTGACGTTGAACGTCCCCGATTCGAGGCTGCCGTCGACGGTGTAGTCTGTCGGCCCTTGGATGCTGACTGCGTCAAGGTGGTTCGTCAGTGCCTCATAGCTGATGAAGTGTGCGATCCAGTTGCTCGCGACGCGGTTGACCTCTGGATCGCGCAACAGCGTCTGTATCGCCTCTTTCCGGCGGTGGACGTTGATTATCTCATAGTTCTCCTCGTGGAAGTCTCGTGGGCCGACCCGTTCGGCTGTGTCGATACGCTGCTGTGCGTCCGGTAGTTGCGGTTGCTCATCGGTGGTGATGACCTTGTCGTCGCCCTGACCGTTCTCCTGTGCCGTCACTGTCGGCAACACGCTCGCCGCGCCGGTGGCCGCCACTCCCTTGAGTACGCTTCGTCTGAACCATTCCGGCCATTGTGGATTGCTATCATCCGACATGCCCAGAAAAATACACACTAGCGTACAACAAATAGCTATCTATTGCGATGGATAATTAATAAATCATTAATTAATGGAATGGTTTTCAATCTATATGGCCGAGTAATCCAATAGATTGTTACTTCTCAAACCGACTCAACCAGACAGTGTCCTTTTATCGAATACTGAATAGCACCTTCTGAGCGGGGATGAAGCAACGCCGATTCTGCAGTCACTCGCGTCAGCAGTTCACAGGCATCTTCAGCTGTGGCACCTCACCAAACCACTGCTATTCAACAGAGCACTTATAACTGAAACCGAATCTCCCCCTGTAGTGTGTCCGGCGGAGGATTGCTCCAGGGAGCTAAATCCTACGTTGTTCTATGAGAAAGTATCTGCTGCTCGAGCGGTGGGCCCATCTGCACCGCCCGGTTGTTTCTGGCAGATCCTATCGCTGTGAGCGCAGCTGCTAGTCGTAGCCACGGACCAACTCGGTGGTGATCGAGTAATCCTTGGGGGTCCGGCGGCCAGAACAGCACACCACCGAGTGGATCGTCAGGATCACCGTATCGCTCTGGCGGGAGGATTGTCTCGAGAAATGCGTCGGCGGCGTCGAGGAGCGTCTGATTCTCCTCGAGGACAGTTGGAACAACGGGATCGCGGCGTTCGGAAGTAGTCTGGAACGATAGAGCTAGGCGGTATCCAGTCTCGTCAACCCGGATGAGATCGAACGCCTCGAGCCGGTTGCGATAGTTCCGGATGGTCCGTGCTGAGACGCCCGCTCGGTCGGCGAGGTCACGCTGTGACAGGCGGTTTTCGGCTGTGAGAAGCGTCTGAACGATTCGGCCAACTGTCGGTGGCAGATCGGCGAGCAACTGCTTAGGGTCGAGCGTTCCCAACGCATAGCGGAGTTCGTCTGGCCGGAGCTCTCGGCTCTCGTCTTCGGTGGCGAGTTGGTACAGTGCTCGAGCAGCAGCGTACGGCGAGCTGACTAACGCCTGTAGTAACGAGATACTGTCTCGAGTCGGTCGGAGGTTCTTGGCCTGCAGGATCCGCGTCGCAGCCATCGCGTAACCCGTTCGATCGACCGTCGAGAGAAGAGACATGGACAGCGAATTCGGGAGCGTCATCAGCGACCGCTGCTGGCCTCTCGAGTGCTTCCTCAAGGTATGGGTGAAGACGATGGACATCCTCACCGCGAACGACGACAGAGCCAATGAGCGTCCCCAGCGGGTTATCTGCATCAACAGTCGGTGTGAGTGCGGTGCGACGCTTTTCCTCGCGAGACTCGAACAGCTGTCGGTACGCGGCAAACACACCGTATTTCCCCTGAATCGCGACCGAAATACTGATCGAGGTTGCGAGCTCGTCTAGCGCATCGGTTTCGAGTCCCGACGGGACGCAAAGCTCTCGAACGATATCGATTTCGAGGGCATCGAATAGATGGATGATCGAGCCAGCAAGCCCGTGAGCGGAGCGAATAATCTCGCTGCGGAAGCGGTTGCGATCCTCGTACTCACCGGCTGCGAGTTTTGCGGTAAGATCCTCGAGGCTGGTGCCCCACTCGATGAACGCCTCACGAAGCATCTCGGAATCCTCGAGTGCTTCATCGGAAAGTGCACCGATACAACGAGCGTCCCGCAAGATTGCCGGCGGATCTTCTAATGACTCGAGACGGTTGTCGGTGAGCACTCGGTTGAGCAACCGCGGCGAGGCTAACGCTGTTGCGAGACTCACCACATACTGGAGGGGCCCACTTGCCCGAACGGCAACGACGGTTTCCTTGCAATCAGCGTTGAAGCTGACGTATCGAGTATGGTCAGGACCGTCCGTACGGTCCTCGAACGGGGCCTCAACAAGGGTGATCCCGCCGTCCTCTCCACAGCCAGCGGCGGCGGCATGCCCTGGACGGTCGAGGTAGGCTGTCCGGTAGGGGTCACTGTCCCCGCCGCCGTCATCCCCCTCCCCTCTAACCGGTCATCTCTCCTGGACGCTGCAAAGGCCATGTAACATGACCGGCGGACTTTCAGTGAAGGCTCTCCAAAGTTTTTAACTCTATACTATCAGAGACTGCCGGTTAGTTTCTGCCGCTCCGGGCGGGAACGCCGTAGTCGATGTGGACTTCGGCGTGTTCGGCGACTCCGGCGCGGCAACACTATTCCAATCAACAACATTGACGTTCGCCATTTCGCCGGAGAACCGGAACCGCATCACGCCGGTTTCGACGGCACCTTCGGCGGAGTGATCTGTGACAACGGTTGCTTCCTCGAGCGCGACGACCTCACGCTCGAGCAGCGCCGGGAGATTGCCGAGACGCTTTCGACTCGAGCAGGGCTTTCGAAGTCACTACTGAGACAGCCGTTGAGACCGACTAATAAGAGATCGAATTTTAGCTCCAGGGCTCAAAGCGGGTCACACTGCGGTTTTCTCAGGGTCGAGGGTTGCTACACGATTCTCGATATCCACGTCGCCTGTACTATCGACAGTCACCGTGTAGCCTTTGTAGACGAATTCTACTTTGGATGGATTCCTATCGGAGTTGCTTGCTTCATAGAGTGAGTCAAGTGCGTCCGTGTTGATCGCGTAGTGGATCGGTGGGTTGAGCTCTTCGGGTTGGACTCCTTCACGTTCGGCGACTTTGTCTACAATCTTCAGACTGAGTGATTGATTGGGTTGCACAATCTCCGATGTCAGGAACTAACACATAAAACCAGACGTTCCTCTAATGACGTGCGTCAGACATCGGCCTCTGAACAGTTTCCTGACATATTCTGAGGAGGAGAGAAATGAGTGATTAGGGTCGAAGAGAATCACTTATTCAGAAGATAGTGTCAATCGAGATTTTCGCTTGCTCGGTTCCACGGCGATCACCGCTACCGTACCACCGGAGCAGTGGTAACTCGCTCGAATAGACCATTTTGTCAGGTAGGATTGTGCAGTCCGGTCGTCCATGTGACCGGTAGACGACGAAACAGTACCAGCCGTCGTGCCGCCGGAGTTTCTCGTGGCACTCGCGGTAGACCTTCTAGTTACCGGGCTGTCGTTGGAATGCTCGTGCATTGTTGATTTGATCTCGACGGCGAATACCTCAAGCACCGCCATATCGAAAACAAGCAGGCGGTGACGGTTCGCGACAACTGGCCCGACTAACGTGCGACCATTGTGATACAGTAGCACTCCTTGAAGATGTATCGCTCTTAGAGAGTGGAGGACGCTCAGAATCCACAGGGTCCAGCACGGCCGGATAATTGGCTAGCCAAGCAATTGCCTCCGCCCGATATCCTTTCGAATATGGATATGATATGAATACGTATGGGCGAGATAAAGAAACGACGTGTTGGCGACCGCGGGCAGATCACTCTTCCAAAGGAACTGCGCGAAGAATTTGACATTAGCGGCGGTGGCGAGATAGAAATCCGCAAAGAGTCGGGGAAAATCGTTATCGAGAAACCGATCACTCAAGACGATCTAGCGGCCGGGTATCGTGCGCGAGCCGATCAGCTTCGAGACCTCCATGAGGAGATGGATAGCGTTTCGCAAGAGGCCGACGAGTATCTCGGTGACGTCCCGAAGTGGGAATAGATGGAGGTGCGCCGGGAAGACATTGTGATCGTTGAGCTTGACTTGACGAAAGGATCGGAGCAGCGGGGGACGCGACCATGTCTCGTCGTCCAGAATAACGTCGGGAACGAAAACGCACCCACAACGATCATCGTCCCGTTCACGACGTCGGTTGATGACGATTTGTATCCGTTGAAGTGCTCATAACGGCCGATGAAAGCCACCTTCGCGAGGACTCCGTCGCGATGTGCAGTCAGATCCGAACTGTGTCGATCGAACACCGGATCAAAAACGTCGTCGGATCTATCCCCGATGAGCGGATGAATGAGGTTGATAGCGCACTCGAGTATAGCCTTGGGTTGCGCGGCTCGTGGTAGTTTCCCGGACAAGTAAACTACTCCGCCCTACTCGTCGTCTTTGGCGGCTCCTGAGAGTGGGACTTCCTGACTAACGCAACCGAGCAGGCCCTTCATTCTCGTCTTTTGCGTGGGTGGCTGTTCTGGTGCGTCGTTTCCAGCCCACTCCACCGCTTCCCACCCACCTCCAGGTCCCAGGCTGCTCACTGCGCTTACCTTGCTCCCATCGGTCGCTGCGTTCGCTCGTTGTGCTGCCAGGCTTTCCTTGTTGGTTCTCGTTCACGCTTTGGACGTCCGTTCTCTGAATAGCCGGTGGCGTTGTTCGCTCCCCGAAAGGGGTAGAGGAATCAAAGACGATGCAAACTGCCAGCCGGATCACGAACCCACTCGCCGTTGAGTTCACTACCGAGTCCGATTCGACCGTTGAGCATTCCCGCTTAGACGTATTCGACGCGCCTGAGCACACTAACACGAGCTGTAACTACTGCGGAAAGTTCGGGCTCGTTCCGACCCAGAGCTGTGAAACTGTCTGTGATCTTGGCGTTCAACTGATCTGCTCCGACTGCGAGAGCGCGTAACTCGACACGATCGACCAGTCTAACGGTAGTTACACCTGCCCTATGTCAATATCATCATCAGCACATCCGCTTGAGCGACTTGAACCGACCCAGCGGACGCTCCGACGCGCCCAGTACGAAGCCTTCGAGTTCGAACTTGTCGCGCAGGGCGTCCTTGTTCGCAACGCCAGCCATGCAAAGCCCGAGGACCACGAGTATCTGGTCACGATCAAGGACGGCTTGCCGCACAGCTGTCCGTGTCCAGCAGACGAACACTACCAAGGTGCATGCAAACATCGGGTTGCAGTCGCGATCCGAACGTCCGTTCTCGAGGCTGCACGCAACGCACAGCGGATTCGCGAACTCGAGGCCTGTGGGTTGCAGGCCACAGCGAATCCACCAGCGCCGTGAGTTACCCCACGGGCAGAGATGACTCTAAATCGTGGGGTAACTCTGTCAGAGTCGACCAGCATCCGCACGAACGTATCGCACGTGGTGTTGTTGCACCCTCGAGAGGGATGGAGGGTATCACAGATGTCACGAGCAGACGAGACGGCAGCACAGCCAACGGAAACACCCGATGAAGCGCAGTCAACCGACTGCACGACGCCGCTTCCACGACGGTTCCTCGCGACTGCCAGTGGGCCGGTCACTCGGATCACTGACCATAGTGACAAGACGACTGAGCGTGTTCGCGCCGACATCTCAATCGAGTACTCGATCGAGACGCTCGAAGAGTTCGCCACGTTCTGGGGCTTCCGCGATTACCGCAGCTGGAAGCGAGCGGCTCTCGAGGCTCTCCTCGAGAGACAGGAACCCGACGCTGTGACGTACGCCGTCGACGAGGATGACCTCGAAGAATGGGACATCACGGTCGACGGACGTGTCGAGGCATTTGCGGGACTCGTCGAGACGATGGCCGACTACACAGGACGAGATCCTTCTTGGCGAGATGCAATCCCTCATCAGATTGCAGCTCGGATCAACGGTCTCACCGATGGTCGCCAGACGACTGACGACGTTCTCACGGAGTTTGCTGACGAGCTGCACCGTGCAGAGCTGTGGGGGCTTGGAGCACACCTTGCGCTCCTGAACGTCAGACACGCCCACCACGAGCCGATTGAACAGCAGGCCGCAACGCTTGCTCGCACTCTCAGTGACGACGAGGTGAGCCGATGAGCGAACAGTCGATCAAACTTGGTGACGTCTGCTTGGATCTCGCACAGGGGCGGCCAGTCCACGTGGTTGCAGATACTGGCCAGACAGTCGCCGAGTGGTCTGAAGCAAACAACTACGATCTGCTCGATAATTACGGGAACTCACGATTCGACACAACCAACGACGATCGTGTGTTCGATGTCGTCTACTGTTCAAATCTGAAGTCCAGGCCCTCGAAAACCTACGCGTATCCCGAGTCACGGCTTGGTCGCATCGAAAGTGAAGCAGCTGATGCCGGTCGCCAGGTCGCCGATCGTGTGGTCGTCACTGTTCTTGAAGAGCTGTTCGAACGAGCAGCCACGGACGACGATGGAGCCGTGGCTGTCCTCGAGCGCTATGCCACCGACGTCGGATATGCGGACGAGGCTGCTGAAGCGCGCGAACTGGCTGAGATCGACCGGATCATCGGAGGTGAGGTCTGATGGTGGCCGATCTGCTGACGTACGTCGACGAGATTGACGCACCCGAGGACACGCTCACCGACTCGCAAGTGTGGGCGCTTCGCCAGGGCGTTCAGGCAGCGATCGATCGCGGTGACGAGAGTGTCTCACTTCCATCGAGAGCACTCTCACCAGGCCGATGGCATCATTGGGGGATTGGCGTCTCCGTCTGGCTCCACGACAGCGGTGTCGTCGTCCTCCAGAAGGACGGGAACACGATCGTGACCGATATCTCGATGCTCGAGCACGTTTCGCTGGTACTGGCTGGCGCCCACGCCAGGATCGGTCACGTGACACGGATCGGTCCAGAGAGAGGTGACGAGTGATGGCGATCGTCGACACTGAAGAGCGGTATGCTGGTGCGTTCGACACGGTGAAGTGTCCTGTCTGTGGCTCCGACGAATGGACACACCTTGTCTATCAGGGTGTTTTTTGTGCGACCTGCAACACTCGGTGTACGCTGCGTGAACCGTCTGGCGACCAGGGCTTCATCGCCGAGTTCGACAGCCAGTACACGTGGTCCATCGAAGAGGCTGAGCCGATTCCCGAGACTGACGAGTACGGCGCGCTCGCGTCGGGCAAGTGGCTTGGGACCGAGTCTCGTGGCTACAATCGCTACTGGTTTTCGGCGTATGCAGACCACGTTGACGGACACGAGAACGAATGGGAGCCAGCGTGGGATCGAGAGACAGTGACCGCAGAAGCTAACGAGAGTTGAATCAGACACGAAGACACCCAGCGACAGCACTGGACGCCCAGCTCCCCGCTCGGTGGTGTTGTTCTCCCCTCGAGAGGGGTGAGGGTTTGACAGATGAGCCGATTCAGAGAGCTGAAACAGATTGTACAGCGAGCAGAACACTACGAAACCGACACGGGCCGAAAACTGCGCCTGCGTGCGGAAGCCGAGGTAACTGCTCGTAGTGGTTGGTTTCCGACGGTGGGACCGTAGCCGCTGAGGCTACTCAGAGTGAGTCTGAGAAACCGACGTACATGCGGCATGTCGAACCGCCGGAACAGGGCGGGAAGGCGTACGTCCGGTGTACATACTGCGAACGCGAGCTGCTAGTCAAACTCGGTGGACAGGACAACCTGTCGCATGCGCCTGGCTGCCCGGAGCGTGAGTCGTGATGAGCGAGTCCACCGACAGCTGGTCTGACGAACGAGTGCAGGCCGAACTCGAAGCAGTGCTAGCCGATCTGCAAACGCTCGAGGATCACTTGGCCGAGCCGTTGACCCTCTCAGGTGCGATCACTGAGCTCGAGACGACGCGTGCCATGTACGAACATTCGGTTGTGGAGGTGTGACGATGCCCAACTGTTCAAACTGTGGCGCACACGTCACAGAACAGTACAAGCGGGTATTTTCGGATAACACCGGAACGCTCCACGCCTGTCCGAACTGCCGATCCCAGCACGAGCGATTTTCAGGAGCAGGGGCTGGGCTAGCGGAGGGGGTGAATCATGGTAACTAAGCAAGTCGAATACGAGTAGGCGGAAACGCCGCTGAGCACCGCAATTCTCGAAGCGATCCGAGTCTCGAAAACTGCCCATCAACCGAGCTGGGACCAACCCACGGGATCGTCTTGTCCGACACAATCGACACTGAGGCGCTTGATCGGCTCGTCACAACCGGCGAATCGGTGTCGGTCGCGTTCTCGGTTGGTGAGTATGACGTCAAACTCACCGAGAAGATACTGCTCGTTCGTGCCACCTGAACCACGAACGCTCGATCAGCAGTGAGTCATGCGAACTGTAGACTCTGTCTTAGTCTCAATTGGCTCTGTTGAAATCCTATTCTTCAGATGTATTTTAGCGTGAAACGCATGCTCACTACACGTGCTTATTGACCGCGACGTCCGGTTCAAAACTACCCTCAAATAAAGACAGATGGTCGATTAATAGAGTTACGTCAGGAGTCGGTGAGGTGTGTAGGGTGACTGAGCGCGAGAACGCATTTAATCGATAGCGACGGGTTGCACGTATCCGTCGATACGTGCTGTGTCAGCGAGGAACTGGTCAATCCCATCCGTATCTCTCAGTTCAACGAGTTCCCTGTCCAATCGGAAAGAAACAATGCCCATGTCGGCAAGTTTTGGGAGGTGCGTGTGACGAAGGGCGGTCTCGACGGCTTTCCTGTCTGCGCTTCGGCCCTCCCCCATCTGATCCCCGGCCCATTCAGTAATTGCGGTCGTGAGGGTGTCAACGCTGATCTCCTCCGATTCATATGTCAGATAATACAACATGTAGCGACGGTACGGATGAGTCAAGAGGTCAAGTGTTTCAGTAAGTCGTGACGTATCTGGTTCTCCCATCATGTATCGATTGGTCGTGAGCCTCTTAACCGCTTTTTTGCGATAACTCTACGTATTTTACAATCTCATGCAGAGACGAACTGCGGGTTGACTTTTCCAAGCAAAATGTGTGTCATCCGGGCCGCTGTTGGCAAAAGTTTAATAATTCAATGTTCATAATCGTTCTGGGAGTCACTATTCCTCTGAGGAACCAATTTCAGAGGGTGTTTCGGCATCCTCGCCCGCAAACTCTTGGTGGAAGTGATTCCACGGTTGGATATGTTCCTCCGCCAGAATATTGCTACTGATGATCCGCAGGCCCAGTTCGTCTAACTGTTCGGTACTTTCTTTAACGTCAGATGTTGCCTCGGCCACGACTTCAACATGGAGGTTCTCCTCACCGGCCAACATCTCCCGAACGTTGACAACTCCCCGTACCTCAAGTGCTTTCTCGGCCATTTCCGACCGTCGAGAGAGATTGATCGAACAGATGAACAAGACGCGCATCGGATAGCCTGCCTGCTCGTAATTGATCTCCGGATTATATCCGATAATAACCCCTTCCTCCTCCAGTTGTTTGATTCGGTTATTGATCGTTGTCCCAGTGACATCAGTCTCATCGGCAATGGCCGTATCGCTGGCACCACGGGCGTCTATCTGTAATAAGTGTAGGATACGGCGATCGAGATTGTTGAGCGGATCATCGACCATGGCAGTAATTCACTGTCAAGCCAGTTGAATCGAGTGCCTGAACCAGAATACGGAGGGTGAGGATGAAAACTGTTGATGGCACATCCATACACGTACCGAGCGGCAACTACTTCATCTGTACTTACCGCAGAGGGTGCCAAACCTATCATGTTCTAAGGATTTCAACAGAGCCTCTCGATTGTATCACTTGGGTTCTCTGTAGCCCTCTGTGCTTCCGACGCGATCGACCGTGGTGTTGCTCACCCCCTCAGAGGGGTGAAGGGAGCGTGTACAAGCAATACGCGCTTTCCAAGACTGATCATCATGCCACTCCTAGACGTATACGAACACACGTTCGACGAAGACGTCCCCCTTTCTCGACAGCCGCCCGTCGGAGACGGGGACAGCGAGGAACAGCTACTGCCCTACGACGGACTCAGCGCAGACAGCAACACCGAGGAGGATTGATCCTCACCATGACGATCGAGATCCAGAACACGATGGCGTGGGTGGTGGCGAGCGTGGGGTCGAAGATGGTTGGGGTGCATGGCGAGTGACTATGACTTTGAGCGATATATTTTGTCCGGAGGAAGAAATATATGTGTTACTCCCGTTGGTAGGAGTATGACAGACGATGGCCGTCACGACGGCCCGCCCCCGTTCGATAGACCGTTCGAAGGCGAGGACACGAAGCAGCGCGTGTACGGTGCGGTGTTACACGCTCGAGAGCCGATGACGGCCGCCGAGATTGCCGAGCGGGCAGACTGCTCGGGGGAGTCGGCACGGACACACCTGTCCTTCTACGCCGACCTCGGCATCGTCATTCGGCATGAGGGCCGGCCGGTTAGGTACGAGCGCAACGACGACTATTTCGAGTGGCGGCGGGTCAACAAGCTGGCGCGGGAGAACACTGTCGACGAGTTGCAGGCCCGCGTGTCGGAGTTGACCGACCGGATCGAGGAGTACCGCGGCGAATATGGGGTCGACTCGCCCGCCGAGGTTGATGTCCTCGAGTTCGACGCGGAGCGGATTGACGACGTGTACGTGGAACTCGGTAATTGGGCCACCCTCATTGAGGAGCGTCGCCTACACGAACGCGCCAGGAGAAAGGCCGCCGGCTCGACGGCCCCGTCGCACAGCTGAGATGGTGCCGACGGATGACGGTGCGAGTCCCGCACCGATAGACCGGTCAATGTTGGAGCGAATGCGTTCCCGATTCGTTGGGCGTCGCATGTTCGAATCGGCGGAGATCGTCAAGGAGGGGAAGCTGCACCTCCGCGTCGAGCTGTCAGGCAACTACTATCCGAACGAGGCGTCTGCTCGCTTTGAGATTCGCTGGTATCGCAACGACGACTTCAACTTCCACTACCAGGAGGTGCGACGGGACAGGGCGTGGAAGTGTCGGTGGGATCGGCATCCAAACGCACACAACTCACGAGATCACTTCCATCCACCGCCGGCCGCTAGCCGCACCGACGCGGAGAACGCTCAGTGGCCGGACGACCACCGCGACGTGAGCCGCCTCGTCCTTGATCACATCGAGGAACACATCGAGATGCTGTGGGAGCAGCAGTAGGCGGAGGCATTGCCGAACGTGTTGAGGGGATCCGTTCGAGAAGTGCGACTGTTACTTCTGTCAGGAAGAGACGCTGAGATTCGACTGACTCGATTTCCGGAGTGAACAGACACTTCGAAAGAGCGCTGTTCGACCCTCATAGAGGGATATAGGGACTGTTGAGTTGGAGACGAGCGATCGCCGGCCAAGACGAGCCACATGGCCTTGCAATCAAGGACGAACTTGAGAAGTATTACGAGACAGAGATCCACCACGGCACTCCACCCCTCGCTGTCGTCGTAATGACAAGCTCGAAACCACAAATGCAGTCCGAGAATGCACCGGTATCACAGGCAGACCAGATAATCGAGAAGCCAACAGATGCCGAGATGTACGTTGAACTGCTCCGACCATACCTCACCGCTTAATAAGCATAGATAGTTGCCGTTCAGTACAGGAGAAAGAATAATCGAAAGTCGGCCGGCCGGGGTAGTTATCTTCCTCTCTGGACACAATCCGGATGATATACACCAAGGCCGCTATTGCTTCCCACGCTCGCTTTGTACAGTCGTCTCCCCTCAATCTCCTGACCACACACGTTACACATCATTAGCACTTCTACCTGATTACGCTATTAAGCGCTATTGTGACTACAGGAGTAGTTACAGCAGTGTTGTTATCCGTGGACAGCACTTCTGCTCAGTACGCACACGTAGTTATCGCGGTGTTCAGCTAACCTCCGAGTGAATAGAAGATTATGAAGCACCCTTTCAACTCAACTGCCCTGGGGTTTCCCGTCGACAAATCCCATTCCCCGAATATGCACACGAGCCGCGACTCGTCGTGTGCATATATCGAGTCGATCCGTTGTTCGAGCCGCCGTTCGTATCTGGATAGCCGATACGTTCCGACGTTTGGACCGAAATAGGTTGTTCAGTGAGCCGAAAAGCTAGGATTTCGGGGGTCGTGTGTACGAGTATGCGAATCAGGACTGGGACTACGCATATCAACGAGACGCGATCGAACGTGCAGCTGACTTCTACGACTGCAACAAGTCGAAAGCGGTGGTGAGTGCCTGCGACGACATTCCGAGGTTCGTCCAAGCGTCCCGCCAAGTCCTTGAGCGCGACGACCTCACACTCGAGCAACGCCGGGAGATCACCGAGACACTGTCAACGCGAGCGGTGACCTTCGAGGCCAGTACCGAGATCGTCACCGAAACCGCGTGAGTGTTCCCTTCAGTACTGGTTGCTGACTGTGAGTAAGCGTACCGCTGGGGTTCGATGTCTCGAGAAACGCCGGTCAGAGACCAGTGTTAGAGCCCCCATCTCTCAAGTGGTGTGTCGATTGGGAGAAGCTACCTGAAATTTGGCACCGATACCACGGACCCTTCTACTGGACTCTGGAATCAGCTAGTGGTGTTTATCGCCCCAGTAGCGGTGAAGGGGCTGATCAGTTGTCCTCTTCGGAGTTATCGATGGCAACGAGAGACATCTACACGACTACGTTTGGCGAAGGCGTTCAGACGACTACAACTACCTGTCCAGACTGTGATGGCAGCGTTCGAACGACTGACCGCGAGACGATCTGTGAGGACTGTGGACTGATCCTTGAGGATACCCAACTAGACCGAGGGCCAGACTGGGGTCGACATGACGAGCAGGGATCCAAGAGACGGACCGGCGCCCCGCTGACACCGACACGCCACGACCGAGGCCTCTCCACCGAGATCGGGTACAAGCAAGACGGACATGGAACACCCTCTCGAGCACGAAACGCCGACAATTGAATCGGTTGCGTCGCGAACAGTCCCGTGCCCAATGGCAGTCGAAAGCTGAACGGAACCTCGCCTATGGACTCGGTGAAATCCGGCGAATCGTCGCAAGTCTCGGCCTCGCACAGAGTATCCGAGATCAGGCGTGTTCGCTGTTCCGAACTGCACAGTCTGAACAGCTCTGTCGCGGACGATCGCTCGAGGCGGTGGCTGCAGCCAGCGTCTACGCAACAGCTCGGTGTAACGGACTCGGACGATCACGAGCAGAAGTCGCAGCCTGTGCGCGCTGTGATCAGCAGAGACTCACCAACGCCTACACCGCGATGAACGTCGAACTCGAGTTACCGACACAGCCGATTGCAGCAACAGATCGGATTCCACGGCTTGCGACGGAACTCGAAGTCCCAGATCAGGTTCGTCGACAAGCACTCGAGCTCGCACAGAAGGCACGCGAACGCGGACTGACGATCGGCCGCCGGCCGAGTGGCGTCGCAGCGGGCTGTCTCTATCTCGCTGCCCAGCGAGTCGGATTCTGTCTCTCCCAACAGCGGATCGCCGATATCGCAGGAACATCACCGAACACGCTCCGCAGTCGGCGAGACGACTTACTCGAGATCGATACCTGAGCCTGATCGTCGCAACCCAGATGAGACGGGTGTAGCGGAGCCGTTCGAGCGCTCCCTCGAGTGTGTTTTTCTCCCCAAAGGGGTGAGGGGCGTTCCAGAACGGAGCGTCCGTCGTCACAAACGATGACTACGAGCGACTGTTCGCAGGTGTCCTTCGATAATTCGGACACCAGACGTGACGAGATGCACAGCACGATGGAAACCTGGGTCGAAGACCTCGTCGACAAGGTTGATGACGCAGTCTCGAGTGATCAGTTCCAGGAGTGGCTCGATGTGCAGAGTCACTTCCATGACTACTCCTACCGAAACACGCTGCTAATCACTCGACAGTGTCCGCACGCAACTCGCGTCGCCGGCTATCGAACGTGGCAAAACGAATTCAACCGGCATGTGAAAGAGGGCGAGAGTGCAATCTGGATCTGGGCACCGATCATCGCAAAGCAGTGCCCCGAGTGTGAGAACTCACCGTCGTACCACGATCGAAGCGACTGTGAATACGATGAAACACTGCCCAACGAGTGGTCAAAAGGACTCGTGGGCTTCCGGCCAGCGCCCGTCTTCGATATTTCCCAAACTGAGGGAGACCCACTCCCCGAACTCGAGACCGATGCGAGTGGAGATGCCAGCGAACTGTTCCCAGTGCTTCTCGAGGTGGCCTCATCACTCGACGTAGATGTAGAGGTCGTCTCCCCAACGGAGTGGACTCATGGCGACGCCAAAGGCATCTGTCAGTATCGCTCTCCTGCAGAACGATCACTGGTCAAGGTCCGTAATCGTGAGAACGACGCTGCTCTCGCTGTGACGCTCGTCCACGAATACGCCCACGCACGCTTACGTACTGTTCGATGTTCTCCAGTACATGACACTCAGATTACTCCGTCACCATAACTGCTTATGGAGCGAGGAGACGTCTCTCCTGTATGACCGATTCGAGTAGCGACGAGTTCGACCCAACAGCACCAGACCAACGGGAGATCGGCCGCGAAATGGTTGACGACAGTACGGGACTCGGTTCGGTGATGGCCCACGCCTATCGCGGGGAGATAGACCGAGTGGGGACGTGGCGGCAGCGCCTCGACGAGACGACGAAGTGGGCGGTGACGCTGATGGCAGCAATCTTGACGTGGGCGTTTTCGAGTACCGATCACCCACACTATATCTTGCTGATCGGGATCGTTGTCGTCACTATCTTTGTGGGTATCGAAGCACGACGGTACCGGGACTACGATGTCTTTCGCTCTCGTACTCGAGTCATCCAAGAGAACCTGCTCGCAAACGCCCTCGATCCGTCCCAAGGCACTGAAAATCACGACTGGCGAGCGGAACTGAGCAGAGACTATCGCAGGCCGACGCTGAAAGTCTCGTTACACGAAGCACTCGCAAACCGGCTCCAGCGTGTGTACCTTGCTCTGCTCAGTGTCCTATTGGTCGCGTGGATCTTCAGGATTACAGCGTTCGCGCCGCGCCAAGACTGGCTGACAACCGCTGGAATCGACCATATCCCCGGGATTGCTGTGGTTACCGTTGTGGGTGTGTTCTACATCGTACTGCTAGGCGTCACCTTCTGGCCCCACGAGCGCCATGCCAAGGGTGAATTTCGTGAAGGGGACCCGGACGACTAGAAAGAGACAGACCGATAAATCCGTTCTCTGTACTGAACGGTAGTTCTCATCAGAATAGTATTATGTGAGCTATTCTCTGACAATTAAGATTGGTTTCTCTGATTAGTCTCACTCTCTACTTGGCGCTCCAATCTCGAGTTCGTCGACAGCCCTAGCGGGCCGCCTATCGTGATCGACAAGACGGGTGGCAGCCAGTTGCCATGCATGCTCAGCAAGTTCAGGATCGGCCTGCTCGTACTGGACGCTGAACTCAGTCAGTGCGACAGCGATGAGACGGTCATCTTTGTATTCGAATTCAGACATCGCCGGCAGTAGCTGATCGTATATAAATCAGAGCACAACGGCCAGAATACCGGCAAAGAGTCACCGAGCAAGATGGGTACCAAACTATTTCTCTCGAGTTGTAATCCCAATGTTATAAGTGACTAGATATCATTAATCAAGATGGAAGCCGCGCTCCACCTTGTCGCGGGGGCATGCGTTGAAATGTCCCGGGTGGTGATGCACCCGAGACGTGGCTTCCAAACACGAGCGGTTTGCAAGCCATGTTTCGCTTACTTCTAACGGGATATAAACGTCCCGCACGAGAGTCGTATCGCACTCGAGTAGCCGTCGGTCGCGACAGTCGCCGCTCGAGGTGGCTATGAGCGAGAAGACACAATCAGAAGAGGAGGAAGACTGGTCGCTGCCGTCGTGTCCGCATTGCGGGAAAGCGGTGATTCTGGTACACACACGCGGTCCGATGGAGCATGTCGCGGCGCCGTGTGGCTGTCGAGTCGCGTCGCCAGACCTCTGAGGAATACTCAATCATCGACGCAATTGAGACTACCGCTGCCACATATTTTGGATCGGCGTGATCAACGCGAAGACGAGCAGTTTCTATTGATCCAGCGGATATCGGTGGAGGAACGATCACGGAAACCGATACTCGGTTACACTATAAAGCCAGTATTGCGCTTCGAAAAGCGTGAGTTAGTCTTCTGGCGTCGTCACCCGAAGTTCGCCGTCAACCTCGTAAAAGTAGCCTCGCTCAATCAATCGGGTGAGTGCATGGGTCGCGTCCTCGGGTTCAAGGGCCAATTCATCGATATTGTAGAGAACCTCAAGCGCTTGCTCTCGAGGGATCGACTGGACGTCTTCCTTCTCAGCCGAGTTGAGACTGTGCGTACAAAGGACATCGTACGTGTCCAATATCCACTGCGGAAGCGGTGGCCGTGGATCAGAGAGATCGTTCATCTCAACTTCGTATACCACTCTTTGCTATCGACTCGCTTAAGAATACCCCTCAGCGGGTATAGGCCAGACTCTGGGAGGTGCCAAATGGTATCGGAGTGCTCATTCGAGCAAACTAGGACTGAGATCCCTATTCAGAATTATCTCCTCACAACCGATTCCCTGACCTGAAATCTGAGGTGTTTTTTCGCGCCTGACGGGTGAGGCGCGACGATGTGTGCCTCGAAAGTACCCATGAGTAGAGATCAACCGATCCATCGCGAGCAGCAGCAGTGCCACCATGACCGCAGTAACACAAGTGACCGAGAGCAGAGATATTCCGGAGACGTTGCTCGACTAAACGGGCATGAACTTATCGCGATCGACGAGTGGCTCCCAGGAAGGGAACCGACACCATACGAGATCGATCTCACCGATGGCTACGAGTACCGCACACGCTACTGGCGCTGTCGGAACTGTGGCCAAGAACGCAATCGTCGCAACGAGTTCAGAGACCAGTGTGAAACACCAGCACTATCAACCCCACTCGAGGAAGGTGGCTACTCGATCGACGACCCACGAACTCGCCGTGCATTGAGTGAGACATGGACGTCCGCTTTGCCACGGCGGGCGCTCGCTACGAGGTTGTGAGTGAGAGTGAACATACCTACGAGGTCGACATCGAGAAAGAGACGTGTAGCTGTCCAGATTTCGAGCAACGTCAGCCAGACGACGGCTGTAAGCATCTTCGGCGTCTCGATCTCGAGATTCGTACTGGACTAGTTCCCGCCCCAGATGGGACATTCAGTCACTGACAATGGATAACTGAGTCGTTGCTCAAGGCAGTTTGTCGCCCCAGAAGGGGTGCGGGGGCTCGAACAGAGCCCCCGCAGCAATCCATGAATATAGCTGATGGAGTACCAGCGTCGCCAGACAGTGAAACGACTCGTTTCTGAATCGAGGTATCGCCTAATGACCGACCGCAACGAGTGTCGACTGCCGACCTGTACGAGACTCGCCCGCGATCAAGCAGGGTACGCCGGACGGTTCTGTTCAGACAAGTGTGAAGTCCGATACGATCACTTGCAGGCGGACGCTCGAGACGCTGCTCAAGAGGACGCATACTGATGCTCGAGCAGATCGATCACCGTGGCAAGCGCTTCACGATCGATGACGCCATCGTCGACGAAATAGGTGACGAGCACTCTCGACGAGCAAGTGCACTCGAACAGCAGGCCCAGCGAGAGGCTCGCGAACTCGAGCGTGCGAGAGCAGTTGCTGGGCCAGCTGGTGCAACTCCTGAAGTTGAAGTACTCGAGTAAGAATAACTCGACAAGTGCGGTGAACCCTCGAAGAGCGAGTAGTTGACCTCGAGGAGCATCTCGTCGCGACGCCGGCGGAGTAACCCAAACACTCTTTACTGTTTCGCTGTAAACTGTAATCAAGAAGCGCTATGTCACGCACGTCAAACCGGGCCAACGGCGACATCGTCCGTGATTTCCTCTCAGTAGCGGATCTGCTGGAGGAGCCCCAACTGGCCCAGCTGTACGCGTACCTCGCTCGCGAGGACGAGGCAACCGTCCAGGAACTGATAAACGAGCTTGACCTTGCCCAGGGCACGGCTTACAGCTACGTCAACCGGCTCGTCGACGCCGGCGTCGTCGAGGTCACCCACGACGAGCAGCCCCGGCGATACGCCGCCCGTGAGATCGACCTGACCGTGGCGACGGCCGGCGGCGACCGCAAGTATACAATCACACCGGCGTTGATCGACGCGGTCGGCCGTCGTGAGACCAACGGCGACATCGACACCTACATCGACCGCCACGGCGTCGCCGGCCTCACAACGGCGCTCATCTACGCTGTCGCCCGCGAACGAGGCGAGGTAACCCACCGGCTGATGGCCGAAGATCTCGATATCTCGCCGCTGGCAGCCGAGATCATCCTCCAGGCGCTCCGATCCGTTGTTCACGAGCACTACGAGATCAGAGAGGACGTAAGTCTCGATACCAAAGAAAGGGTCAACGAATGAATATTGCAACGAAAGAACGGATACAGGTAACGCAGCGCCCAATTTATCCATGTTCCCTGGAGGAAACTGATGGAACTCAGTGACGACACACTCACGGTTTCAAGAGAACTTTCAGAACTCGATAAAGACGTACTCGCATTCACACAGACCCTCGACGCCTGTGACGTTGACTACGTCATCGTCAGTGGGTATGTCGCAATCCTCACTGGGAGATCTCGATCAACAGAGGACATCGACGTCATTTTGGAGTCGCTGTCCGAAACGGAGACCGAGCAGTTGGTTACTGAACTCAAAAACCGAGGCTACTGGGGGATGGCGATGCCGCTTGATGAGATGTGTTCAATGTTGAGCGACGGCAGCCGAATCCGGATCGCCGAGGACGGAGAGATGTATCCGAACTTCGAGACGTGGTTCGTCTCAAACGACGTTGAACGCGAGGCGCTCTCGAACCCCCTCACCGTCACATTCGATGAGGGACAGATCAATATCAGTCCCATCGAACTCCAAATTGCGTACAAACTCCGCCTCTCACAAGCTGCAGACAGTCTCAGCGGGAAGGATTTCGAAGATGCACTTCACCTCTATCTGACGTTCGAGGAACGATTTAAGACGGAGCAACTCGAAGGCTATGTCAAAGATCTCGGAGTTGAGGACTACTATGCTGAACTCAAAGGAGTTTGAGGACGACCAACGCCGGAACACGGAGCAACGACGTGCGATGATCAAGCGATGGGCCGAGTACGTCCGCACGCACGACGATAGTGAGTGGTCACGCCAGCAGAATCGACTCATCGATTCCCAGCTCCAGTCCGCAAACGACGTGGCCGCTGCTGGCGACACGGATCCCGTTCAGTTTGCGGCCGCTCGAGATCGTCTGCGCGACCGGTGACTGCCTACAGATCTGCTTTACGCTGGGGACGCTACGACAGAGATGACGTCCAATACTACTCTTGCGAGGTCAGTAGACGAGAAGATCACGCAGCGCCACCGATCAGGTAGACCGTGAGCGGGTCAGACAGTCTATCCGCGATTCGCTGGAACTCGGTCTCAATGTACTCCCGGCCGAATAGTTGTCTCATTGGGGTAGGTCCACCTCATAGTCAGCCGTCAGCTCCTGAAACTCGTTCCACTCGGGAGGCGGTCATCGTCGACCTCTCCTTGCGTTTCGAGGTACCGGAGCAGGACGTCGATTTCGTCTTTGTGGCTGTATTTCGCCGCTTGCTCTCGGAGGTCGCTCTCGTCGACGTCGACATGGCTGAGCAACAGGAGACAGTACGAGCGGTGACGAGGTGTCGTCGTCCATCAACAGCGTGTGACAACAGAGTTCTGCCGGCGAGACTCCCTCCAGGTCCTCAAAGTAGAGGTAGTAGCGGTGGCGGGTCAGCAAAAACTGAAGGTCGAACGCTGCGAACCGAGCGACCGGTTTCGTGGAACTGGTCCGCCTCTATCTCCGTCTCTGTTTGGGCAAGAAATTCGTCGTGGTCCTCCAGAGAATCGTCCCGTTCGGGGCGACCGCTTTGAGGCGCTGTCGGTGGAGATGATGCGCCAGTTCGCGTGCGAACTCGTGTAGTCGGTCGAAGTCGTCGTTAAGTCGTAGCATCCGTCGTCTGTGCCAACGAGACCACGGTCGCGGAGTTACTTGATGACTCGGTTGATAGTGTTACGGTAGTTGTCGCTCCGTTCAGCGATTTCGGAGACGGTTCGCGGTCGGTCGAGATAGTACAACACCTCGAGGGCCTTGCCGGTCAACAGCTCAGGGAAGTCGATGTGGGAGTGCTGGCGGACGAGGTCCTAGTAGACTTCGACGGCTCGAGCATCTGAAGGGACGATCCGCTTTCGGCGGCCGTCGCGTTCCGTGTAGACGAGCCCCTTCTCGACGAGGTCCGCGACAGTACGGGAGAGGTAGCTCACGCTGTGGTCGAGCTTCATAGCGAGCGCGGAGATCGTGTCGCCGCGTTCGACAGTGGCGAGGACCTCGAGTTCGATGCGCCGGAGCACGGTGTAACATAGTAGGAAACTAGTTTATAAAGAAGTTTCGAGTAGTGTTACAGACAGCGGATATGGAACCGACGCCATCGTCTTAACCAATAAAACTACAGATTGGCGTCCCCTGTTGGTTAACACAAGAGCAGCCGATGTCCTACGAACCACCGGCCTCACCGGCGAAGCTCCCGACGGAGGTGGTCAACACGCTCAACGATTTCACACCGGAACACCTGCGGGACGTTGCCAGCTACGCCGAGGAACTGGCCGAACACAAGGAGCGTGAGGCTCGTCTCAAGGAAGAGTTGGGAGAAGACGAGGTCGAGGAACGACCCGACAACCTCCCGGACGACGTCCCGTCGAAGGCCTCGATCACAATCAAGGAAATTAACGACAACCGCTACTACTACTGGCAGTGGAGAGAGGGCGAAAAAATCAAGTGAAAGTACAAATGTCCAGTCGATTCGGAGAGCTAGTCATCGTTTGGGTCGGAGAGACAAGGAGACGGTGCTTTACTGGAAATAGTGGGGTGTGGTCCCTCATCGAGAACCGGATTGTCAGAGACGCCTTCTTCGTGACAATTAACACGGAATTCTTCCAATAGACTGGGAACAATGGGGTCCATGAGGGGTGTTGAAAACACCGCAAGCGGCGCGGGGAGAGAAAACGCCCGCTCGCGGTGTGCCTTTTCGGGGGTGGGATTCCGTCGCGTGTGTGGGCTCACGCGACAGTCGAAACGAGAGATGCCATGCGTATCAGAAGCAGGCTGGCAGTCGCCACGGTCGCGTGGTGTCGGACTGGCAGTAGCGAGATGGAGAGAAATACGCTTAAAGTATAAAAGTTCAGTCGATAAAGATGAGTGATCTATCTCAATGAATAGCACCCCGTGTACAAAGTGTATTCTCAGGTTTTGAAGAAGCAGGCCCCGTGTGCGATATGAATTAGACCAGGAATCACCCCGTGTGCAAAGTGAAATCGGAGAGAGAACACCTCCGTCACAAACCCGTCAGAGAATAGAGCATATTTTACAGTAAATTAAATATTGGAATATGACTAGTTAGAAGGTGGGGGTCCGTGTGAGAGATGAATATCATGTATTGGTGACATATTCCCTAGTAAAATAACCTATTGACATGTTTGGGCCATACCCCGTGTGCGATATGAAATCGGGAGAATGTCAAACTACCTGTCTGCTATTTTCCTTCGAAGAAATCCTCAATCTGAGCGTTAACAACGGACTTGACCAAGTCCTCGTCGTGTTCGACTTCCTCGAGTCGGATATCTGACTGTAGTGTTTCAGCAACTACTTCGGGATCATCAACGAACGTGTATTCCTTATGAACTCCGCTACCGTAGCCCCGTCCTCGTTTATCTGACGTGACAAAATTATAGGTCTCCGCTTCGCTCATGTATCGAAGATAGGAATCGCGCGATTTTTCGTCAGTATCCAGGATATCAGTGATATACTGATAAACTCGGTACGCAACAGTGCTCGGAACAGCATTCAGGTTCCGCTGAGAGTGGATAGGGACAACGGCAGTCGCATAGAGTGAGAGTTTCTTCTGTGTCGAAAGCCCTTGCATCTGTGTTAAGGTACGGTCGCGCTCGGCCTCTTTCTGAGCACCACGGACGTGCTCTTCGCGCACCATATCTTCTCCTTGCCGATCCGCAATCTCGCCTGCTTTCCGGAAAAGGTCAATCGCTTTCCGTGCGTCACCGTGGTCCTGCGCAGCGTACGCCGAGCTGAGAGGAATGATACCATCCTCAAGGACATCCTCCTGGTAAGCATCGCGACGACGTCCCAGAATCGACTGAAGTTGATTCGCATCGTAGTCCGGGAATACGACATCCTGCGGATTGAATGAACTCTCTGCTCGTCCATCGAGGTTCTCCATGAACCGTGGATCATTTGTGAGAGCTGCGACTGAAACGTGTCCTTCGATTCGTCCTAGCTGAGATGCACGAGAGAGTTGATAGAGTAACTTCGAGTATGCTGGCTCATCATTTGGTTCGCGTTGCCGGCCGACAAGGAGATCAACCTCGTCAAGAATGATAATGACAGAGTCGAAATAATCGCTCAAAATTTCGTAGAACCGATTCAGTTTCTGGTCAGTTGAGACACCGCTCTCAGGAACCCCAGGATCGACGCCGACTTCGATTGCTGCACTTTCAACGAGTCGATAGACAGCACGATCGTGGGATTTGATCGTCTGACAGTTGACTCTAATTACGCCGAATCGATCTTCTTGAGCGTTTGCTAGCTCTAGAACCTGCTGACAGACAGCATTGATGATGAGTGATTTTCCGGTCCCAGATGGGCCGTAGAGAAGCATGTTCGGAGGGCGATTACCTTGGAGGGCAGGTCGGAGGTATGTGATAATATCGTCCAGTTGCTGATCGCGACCAACGATTCTGTCTTCGTCAATGACGGCATCTGGGTCGAGGAGTCCTTTGTCTTTGAAAACAGAATTCTGGACCCCCTCTTGAAGACGGCCTTTAATGGATTGTGAGAGAGACTGTTGTTCGTCGCCGTCAGCCATGTTATCGGGATACAGTCCATTCCATAAATAGATGTGGGTACCGTGTGCGATGTTAAATACTCCGAATTCACCAGATATAGGCGCAGTATAGGGGGAGTCATTTCAAAGACATCTAACCGCGGGCGAAATCAAACAGAAGAGGCACCCCGTGTGCGATATGAAATAGTGCAGATCACCATTAGAAGATAGGAGTAGAGCCTCACCCCATGTGCGAAATGAAATAGCGGCCGGAAGAATGCCACCTTTCTATACCCAAAGACATAGGTTTCCCATCCAGAGTTGGCCAGCGGGTTAATCCTGAAGGGGAGAATTCAGGGCTTTTAGCAGTCATACAGGAGATCGCTAAGAGATCCGCCCCTGAAAGTCAAGTAGCATACCCAGATCAAGAAACAAGGATCGTTTGACCCCCACACCCCGTGTGCGATATGAATTTGCGAAAGGCACAGGCAACCTTCTTGAGAGGAATTGTATAGAAAACTGTTAGAGAGATGCCAGCGACGGAGTTCTGAACGTAAACAGCGATTAGATAGAGGATCTAAATGAGGCAACTCTACTAAGATCTGCTGAAATATCTATCTCATTTCAGCGGTCTCTAACTCTAGTGCGGCTTTGGTTTCCGGAGAAACAATATAAATCTTCCCATTGAAATAGACTTTCCCTTGTTCTTCCAGTACAGCACCTCTCTTTCGGAGTAATCGGCATATAGGGTGTAAGATCCATTAAATCGATAATCAACCCTCCCACCTTTTCGTTGATTTCATATCGCACACGGGGTGTGGGGGTTCACCTTCGCGGTGCGATCTATGCAAGAAGGAGATCTTGTAGGGTGAATCGTCTTAGGGTCAAGCCCCGAGAATTCTCCTATACTGCTTGCCAAAAGCACTCTCCACAGAGGAAGCCTTGCTCTTCAGCGTGAGGAAGAATGCGTATACTGGATTTCTGTAACAGATGTCTGTAATAGACCTCTATAACGGTCTTCTGGGCAGATCTGCAGAATTGAGGTTCTATGAGATAGAGATACAGTCTCTGTTACAGACATCTGTTACAGAGGTCTGTACGTATGGCTGTCTTGAATCACTGGACCAGACATACAGAATTCATCTATTATAGTCGTTCGTTGGGATGGCTCTGGAAGAAGAAAATCGCACGACAGTGGTGGTGTAGGAATCTGTTGTAGATATCTGTTATAGAAGTCTGTATCGGATACCTGTAACAGATCTCTGTTACAGATATATGTAATAGATACATGTCCCGATTGTCTGGAACAGATTTATGTGCTAAGTGCCTGTATGTCTCTCTATGATAACTGTCGTCGTGTACTCAGAATCGGGTGGCACCTTCAAAACCACTACAACCGCAAATCTCGCTGTCAGCTTAGAACGGATGGGGCTGGACGTCTGCGTGATTGATCTCGACCCCCAGGAGGGGAACCTGACGAGCCAATTCGATGTGGGGGAACACCGAAGTGATCCAGAAGCCGACAATCTGGTCAAACATATCCTTGAAATGCCTGATGGCGAGTTCGCCGATCTCATTGAAACGTCGGATGAAGGCGTCGACGTGATCCCGAGTCACGATATGCTCGGTGATTTCACCTCGAATCTCGAGCAAAAGATCGCCTACGAAACGGGTATGAAAAACATGAGCAAAGAGGAGTTCCCGCGGTATGAACTCCTCTACGATCTGCTGTGGAACGAACAGCAACTCAATGAAGAATACGACGCCGTCCTCATCGACCCGAACGCTCGAGCGGAAGACCTGTTGTATAACTCTATCTATGCCATGCGAACGCTGGTAGCGCCGGTGAAACCAGCCGGAAAAGGAAACCTGAGCCTCGAGGGGCTCGACGAATTGGTCGGAAATATGGAGGCTCGGTTAGATATCGAGGTCGGTCTTTCATGTGTTGTCCCATCCGGTGTTGGCCAGACGAACGCACACCAACAGTACTCCAAACAGTTCAAGAATACTGATGAGTTCGCAACACCGGTCGCGATCCCTGATCGGGAGAGCTTGATGGATACGATGTGGGAAGCACGGGGTTCCGCGTACAAGGTGATCGAGGAACGCTGGAAGACGTTCGAAGAAGACGGCGAAATGGTTAGCGAGCCCGGACAGCGTCGGATTCGGGACCGCGAACTCGAAACCGCATCTGATATCTATGAACTGGCCGCGTTCATAGCGACTGAGACCTTTGGTGTCGAAATCGACTCAGAACTGACACTCGATATCGCCGACTACGGTGAGCGATCCTTCGATGTTAGTGATGATACTGAAACGGAGGTGACTGCGCGATGAAGGACGGTGCTGGTGACCTCGATTTCGGCCAAAGTGATGATACCGAGGAAACCACTGATTCTGGATCACCAGATGACTCCTCGAGTAATGACGGTCAGCAGAATCAAGACCAGCCGCACTCGTCGGAGACTTCGGCGAACCAGACCGCTGAACAGTCTACGTCACAGTCGGTATCGACGAATGAACCGGAATCAGAGGACCACAAGTACCCGTACTTCGTTCGCCGGAGTAAAGTTCTTGACGAGCGGGACGAGCGGATTGAGGCCCATCTCCGGAAGGAAGTCACTGACCAAGAGTCGGACTTTCGGAGTGCGCTCGCTGATGAGCTGGAGACGAACAACGACATTCCGAAATCGGATGCACGGGAATTTGCACTAAAGTACGCTTCGAAAATCCAGAAGGTGTTGCTGAGTTGATGCGCGACGAAGGATTCGGCGAACTCGACTAGAGATCCGCTTGCTCCAGTAGAAGGGGAGCCAAATGTTCTGAGTGCTCCTGGGTTCTTTGAGACACTACCGTCTTCTTGCTTTGCGGCCGATACGAGAGTCACCATCTCAAAGTCCGCCTCGAAAGGTGAATCCCGTGAACATTTTCGTAGCTTTCGCACCTAACACTCTTGACAGCGGAGGGCAGATCTTCATCCAACGATGTCCATCGATCGAGAAACCTTCGAGAACACGAGCGAGGAAGAGCTCGAAGATCTTCCGGTCCCGGATCAGGTACTCAGTTTTCTCGTCACCAAAGATGATCGCGCGTTCAAGGCGTGCGAAATTGCATCCCAGATTGGCCTCGATGAGGGAGCGGTCAGTACCGGACTTTCGCGGTTGAAGAACCGTGGCCTAGTCGAACACAAGGCAACGTACTGGGCGGTAACCGACGATGTCGATCGACTTGAAGGGTACAGTGGCTACGAGCGGGCGACTGCCTTGTACAACGAGCAGTTCGGTGAGGAGGACAAGGAGGCCTGGCGCGAACACTCTCCCAGCGAGTCATATCCGAGCGTGGAGAACGAACAGTGACCAACGAGGAGGATTCTCCGAGGCAGTGTGAACGAGAACGTTGACTCTTTTCTCGGTTCAGAGTCAACCCAGATTCGACCACCGTAGCGCTCAACGATCCGTTGACAAAGCGCTAGGCCGATCCCAGTGGTCGCATGTATTCCCTGTCTCGGTCGCCGTGACTACCGCGAATCCTGTTTCCGTCTGTTATCGACTCGTTGTCTCCCGAGCGAAGGTTCGGATTGCTGCAGCGACGCGGTCGGGAGCCGAATCGATGGCCACGTGCCCGACGCCGTCAAGTTCCACGAGTTGACTCTCGGGCAGGGTTTTGTCAAGGGTGAACGCGGCATCCCGCAGGTGTTCGGGACCGTGTTCGCCCGTTAGGAGAGCGTCGGAACACCGACGGTGTGGCCCTCGGCGAGTTCGTACTCCTCGACGGCGTAATTCTCCCGGATTACCGTTTCGAGAAGATCGAAGTTCACCTCGCTGGGCCAGAACGGCAGTTGCTCAGGCTCCGAGACACCGGCACCTTCCTGATAGAACAGCTTCATCGCTTCCTCCCGTCGACCGTCGTCAAGGTGGTCCTGCATTCGATCGGCCAGGTCGTCGTCACGGTGCTCGTCGACGAGTATCGCTGGTTCGTAGAGGACGAGTCGATCGACGGCAATCCGCTCGGCGGCCGCGAGCGCGACCAGACCGCCGTACGAGTGTCCAAACACCGTCATCTCGCCGTCGACGGCGTCGACGAGCGCACGGACGTCGCCGATCTCGTGCTTGAGGAGATATTCGTCGGCGTCGCCGCTCTCTCCCCGGCCCCGCCGGTCAGGAACGGTCGGCGTCGCCGCTCTCTCCCCGGCCCCGCCGGTCAGGAACGATAAGTGTGAAGTCGTCGGTGAGGTGCGGGCGGAGGGTATCCCAAGTCCGGCGGGTCCCCGATCCCCCGTGGAGGAGTATCAGCGGCGGACCCGATCCCTCTTGTTCGTAGGCAATCTCTGTTCCGTCTGTAGCGGTGACTGTTTGCGTGGGCTACGGCGCTGAAACGTGGTATCCACTAAATAGTTCCGAACGCCCGTTTGCTCGCAACGGCGGTGACCTCGCCAGGCACATGGAAACTGGCACTATAGTAACCGTTAGAACTTTCCGCCCAGGGAATGTTGCGTATACTAATGGACCATCTCGACGAAATCTCCGTCGAAGAACTCCAAGATGCTCTCGACAACGTCGAGGGAAACAAGCCGACACAGCGGTTATTAGCAGCAATTGCGTACAAAAACGGTGTGACGCAGACCGAACTAGCAGAGTGGCACGACACTGGCCGACGAACAATCTACAGTTGGCTCAAGCGACTCGACACCGACAAGTCGCTTGAGCAGGCCGTTACTGATGCTCACTGATCTGGGAGAAAACGAAAGCTCTCGGAAAAAGAGCAACAAGAATTCGAAGAAACTATCCACGAACCACCAGAGAACATTGGAGTTGACGCGCCGGCGTGGACACCGGCGCTCGTCCAGCAGTATCTTGACGGGACCTACGATGTTGAATACTCAATCCCGAGCTGTCGGCGGTTGCTCAAAGAAGCGGGATTGAGCTACCAAAAACCACGCCGCACAGCCGCCGAATCAGAGGCTGACGAGCAAGAAACGTTCCGCAAGGAACTCAAAAAAGCGGCGGGAGATGGACGCCACAGTAGTCTGTCTCGATCAAACCAAGAAATCCGTGCAAGTCGAGCCGCGTGCCGCGCGGAAACCACGCGGCACGCGGCCAGCAGTTGAACTCTCTGGACAACGCGATTGAACATGTTTACTCGGCGCAATCACCGAAGACGGTGATCGCTTTTTCGCTCGATTCGAAGAGTACGTGACCGCCGAACACGCGAAACATTTCATCCTCGCGTTATGCAAAGAGTTCGAAGATGATTTGATCGTTGTGTTAGATGGAGCGCCGTACTTTCAGGCGTCGGCCGTCACGGACCTAGCGGCCCGTGACGACCTCGCCTTCGTCACGTTACCGGCGTACTCTCCTGAATTCAATCCAGTCGAAGAGTGCTGGCGACAGCTATAAACGGCTCTCAGCAATCGGTTTTTCGACTCACTTGGCGAGTTAACAACGGCGATCGATACCGTACTTGATCAGCTCTCTGTACCAAAAGTGAGCAATTATTTCCAACTCCTACTATAGTAACGACTTCGACGCTGGACTTTCTGTCACGTATTGGGCACAATTTCGGAAGATGATTTTGATGCGTGCCTTTCTTCCGCGTCATATTGGATTGGCTTGTTGTGCGGGTCGTGTTTAGTTTGTAGCATTCTGCCAGACAGCGAAGGCTTGGAGCCACGATTCTGCGGTTGATGGTCTGACGTGACTAAAGAAGTTTCAGAACGAAGAGGTACGTCGTTTTTATCTCTCTAAAGATACGTTCGACAGTGTTTCGGTTTCCATGTTTTTCGTATCGAAACCGGAGCCCACGTCGGCGGAGTGCTGTCTGGAGATGCTGTGCTCCATCGACGAGAAACACAGCATTTTCGATGTCATGTTTTTCGGTAAGTTCTCGTAAAAAAGTTCGGTCAATGCGGTTGTAGTCGTTGTAAACAGCCGTATATGGCGAATTCTGTTCGTTTCAGGATCGACTGCAGCGTACAGCCAATACTGGCGATTATCGATCCGAATCACAGTTTCGTCGATTGCAACGTGATTCGGATTCGTGCCAGTTGCTGGCTGTAGATCGGCTTTCTGTACCCAATCATGAACAGCCTTACGTGATCGCTCGACACCGAACTTCTCGAGTTCTCGAACGGTATTTGAAAGCGATAATCCGACAAGGTGGAGTCGAATACCGAGCTCCATCAGCTGACGCGGTGTCCGTTCTCACTCCACAAAGCTCAAATCGATCCAGTCGCTACAACCGTTGAGGCGGTCGGTTTTTGCCATAGACCAGCACAAAATCGTCCCGCCTCACTTTTCACGCTTAACTAAACACAGCCCCGCAGATAGTGCTGAGTTTTATGTGTTGTCCTTGCTTTGTAGACCATATGGGGACAGTACTTGTCGTCCAGACGGGTGACAAACCGGATCAGAAACTGTTGAGTGCGGCAAAGAAGCACGCTATTGGCACGGAGACAGAGATCCTGTTCTGTAGAATTATCGACGAGAAACAGTTCCAGAATAATCTCCAGCGCCGAGTGAAGTCAGACAGAGCGGTCGAAAGCGTTGACGATATGGAAGAGATTGCAACGACTGATGCAGAGGCGATCACAAAAGAGGCGTTTGGTAGCGATGTGCCATACACGGTAGTAGGAATTGTCGGAACGATTCCAGACGATCTCATCCAACTCGCTGATGAACGTGACTGTGACCACATCTTCGTCAGCGGCAAGAGCCGGTCTCCGGCCGGAAAGGCCGTATTCGGCGATGTCGCCCAATCCATAATCCTCCACTTTGATGGCCCAGTCACCGTGACGACGATGTCATCATAATGCGTAGCTAAGCGACAATAGACGTGAGACTATCTGCTGTAGATTCCATCATATTTTATGTACAATTTTCCCATCCAGATCTACCGATAGTCACTCGGACCCGACCATCGGTGATATCGCACTTCCACTTCGTACTTACGAGCTCACAATATTGGATCTGTCGAGAATCGGTCTACCGATATAGCGGAGAGTATCTCTTTCTCTCTCCGCTCTTGTCTCTTCTTACCTGAATCGCAGACGGAGCCACCAATTTCGTTGAGACGGGAGTGATGCTGGTAGTTCCAATGGTCTCCTCTGAGAGAGGAGAAAACACCCCAAATCCTCTTGTAGAGGATAGAGTTACAATGTCGGACAAAATCTATTATCCGTTACTACCTTTACAAACATAGGTTTGTGCAAGTACGAGAGATCACTCGAGGCGGTGTAGACTGTCGGCATTTGATTTACTATCATACGTCTGTAAACTGATCAGATGACGACACCGAGGATGCAATATTCACTTCCTCCAGCAGAGAAGAACAAGGACGCATCCGACTTCCGCCCCTACATATCCATATTTACATACATGATAGTAAATAAATTGGGGCGAAATCGAGAGAATTGGTATCTGGATCTCACGGACATCTTTGTCCGCTGTTGGCTGAAGGTTGAATATACCGCATTGGGAAAGAATATTTTTGGCATCACTCGATGAGCTATTTGGAGGGATCCTCTGTCAGAGAATCCCGAAACAGGATCAAGATCGGCCGTGGTGGATTGAACACTTCGTCATCAGATATCCGTTCACTACCCAGATAACGGGAGTGGTAATTCAGTATCGCTCGACCTCAACGAGATGAATTCGCCGTCCGTTCAATCAAGATAGTAGATCACACGTTGCAAATTCGCGTCTCATTTTGATCGTTCAGGATCCTCTATTGAAGGAAATGCTTATGCAGACTGACGCAGAACCAGTGGGCATGGGCTATAAAGCCAAATATCCGGTCAAAGCGACCGAGACAACTCTCGACATCATCGATCTCCTCAAAGAGATGGACGAAGCGGGCGTTACGGAGATCGCTGATCGACTCGATCTCTCTACAACTGCCGTCCACAAACACCTCAGCACGCTCCAAGAGCGTCGATATGTTGTCAAATCTAACACAGGATACCGATTAGGGCTTCGCTTTCTCGAGCTGGGCGGATACACACGTCACCAGATGGAGTTGTACAGTACTGCGAAACCGGAACTCAAATCGCTGGCAGAGGAGACTGGAGAAAAACGAACCTTTTGGTCGAAGAGCACGGACTCGGAATCTATCTCTACCGGTCGATGGGGAACAACGCAATCCAGATTGACACACATACGGGCGAGGCAGTGTACCTCCACAATACCGCACTCGGAAAGGCGATCTTGGCCCATCTGCCGAAAGAACGGGTTGAGGAAATCATTGACCGTCACGGTCTCCCGTCCAAGACCGATCGAACGATTACGGACAAGAAAGAACTGTTTGAGACGTTAGAAGGGGTACACGAACGGGGCATCGCGTTCGATGACGAGGAGAGGATAAACGGACTCCGCTGTGTCGCGGTTCCGATACTGGATAACGGGAAGACCATCGGTGCGATAAGTGTTTCCGGGCCGAAAAGTAGAATGGATAACGAACGGTTCCGAGAGGGGATTCCCAATAAACTATCTCAAAATTGAACCTCATTGGACTGGGTCTGAGCTACTGAACCGCCGCTTCTTGTCTTCCAATTTCAGTGAACACAGTGAGTATCGATCGTCTCGAGTTCGACTCGCCGATTGACTGTTTCGAACCCTCTACTTTACTCACTAAAATTCGAATGTTCGCCTTGTACGCCGAAACGACAGCCAAGTTGAGGGACTCGGTGATCACATTGAGTACGTCCCCACTTGAGCAACCCGAACCGGTGTCGGCGATGATAATTGGATTGCGCGCCGCCCAGAGCGTTTCGGCAACGAAATCTTCGAACGAATGTGTTCCGTCTGGATCGTCTATATCGCGATGAGCCGGCGTGCGACGAGCGTCTCGAAACGATGACGACCCGTAACACGATTCACATACCGTTCGACGAGCTGAAGTGGAAATTGACCGAGACTGTCCGCGAAATGGGGTGAGGCAAAGCGAAAAATTGTCTTGCCCAAGAAGACGGCCGAAGTGAGCTATTAGGCCGTACAGGGACGTCTCCCCTGACAGAGCGGATCTGTTCTCTCCGAGACTAGGCTGTGTCTTTCACAGCGAATCTTCAGAACAACTGCTACTTCGTCACGAGTTGTGGGGATTCTATGCTCCAGCCGTGGAGTGTATATGAAATCTGTTAGCAGCATAGAGTGAAGGACACATTGGCACTGTCTAATTACTCGGTTCCGACGTACAGGAGCGTTTTAGAGTCTGTTACAGCGCTACTGGTGAGATATGAGATTGTCACTGGTTATGGAAAGTTTGCTGAAGCAGCCGAATTATCGCTACTCGGAGAACAGAGTCCGCCTATATCAGATCCAATATGGTAGTTTTACAGTCGATACCGTCACTTCGTCATCACCATGTATTGCGGTTTTTCTTATCTAGACCGTGCCGACACATTCATATACTAGCCCTACAATTGTGTGGGTATGTCTGGCAATCAGACGACTGGTGGAGATAGCTGTTTGACTAATGTCACGCGCCGACAGGCTGTAAAGATGGGCGTCACCGCAGCTGGGCTGACAAGCCTCGCTGGGTGTGCTGGTGGAGATAGTGGGACCACGATCACGCTCGCAAGCGTGATGGAAGAAGGAACCTCGCTAGTACATGCGGGTAAACGATTTAAGGAACGCATGGAAGAGGAGTCGGACGGAGACATCACCGTCGACTTCTCCTACGGTGGATCCTACGGCTCGGAAGTCGAGACGTTCGACCTGATGTCCGAAGGTGCAGTCGACATGTACACAGGCGGCTCTGACGCCTACGACGTTCACGCGCCCGAATACTACTTCTTCAACACGCCGTTCGTTCTCGAGAGCTTCGAGCATCAGCAAAAGATCATGGAAACGGACGAGTTCAACGAAGAAGTCTACCCTGCACTCGAGGAAGCAGGGATTCGGGTCGCAGGGCCTCGCGTGTACAGGGGGATGCGACACTTTACGTCGAACAAACCTGTCCGCGCTCCCGAAGACGTGCAGGGGATGGATCTACGGCTTCCGAGTCACGATGCATGGGTGAACGCGTGGGAATCTGTTGGTGCAAGTCCCACGCCTGTTTCGCTTGATGAGCTGTATTCGGGTCTTCAACAGGGTGTCGTCGGTGCGTCCGAAGGCCCGCCGGCTCAGATTTCGTCACTCAGTCTCTGGGAAGTTCAGGACTACTACAGTCTCACTAGCCATCTGCCCCAGAGCGGACAGATGTACGTCAGTACCAGCTTCTACGATGGACTGGACGAGTCCGATCAGGAGATGTTCGACGAAATCGTCAGTGAAGTCACGGAAGAGGCGACACAGTGGGCCCGGGACACGGAAGAGGAACTGCTCACCGAGATCGAAGAAAACGGAATGGAAATCATCGATGATGTCAACTCGGAGGCATTCTATGAGGCAGCCGCTCCTGCTATCGAACAACTATTCGAAGAAACCTATGCGGGTACCTGGGATGAGTGGCAGAACCTCTGAGATCGGCGGTCCGATGAAATCGGTGCTACTATAATACGGTGACCATTATTATTTGGCATGGATATCGATCAGTCACTAGGCTTGAAAAAAGACACGTGGTACGACAAAATTGTACTAAATATAGCAACATTTTTATTTATATTAATGTTGATGTTGACGTCACTTCAGATACTTGTTCGAGTCCTCAATCTCCCAATCAGCGGCGGAGCGTGGTGGACGGAACCGATTGCACGGTATTCGCTCATGACCGGGACGTTCGTTGGTGCGGCCGTCGCCTCCAGAAACGGTGAACATATTAAGATGAACATCGTTTCCAATCAGCTTACGAAACGATACCCATCAGTTGGAACGTTCGTCGATATCCTCGCGCAGGTATTGACAATCGCCTTCCTGATCATCTTGACGTATGCCGGATTCAGAGCGATGAGCCGGAACTGGGGGACCCCCATGATCGGTGTCAAGGCGGTTCCACAGGGCGGGATGTACGGTATCATCTCTGCCTCCCTCGCAATGATGGTCTTCTATGAACTGATCAATCTATGGACCCTACTAGCGAAAACCGATGTCAGCCAGCAAGTCATGAAGAAGGTCAATTATGCAAACAAGGAGGGCGAGTGAGATGGAACTACTACTGATTGCACTCATCTTCCTCGGAGGACTATTGGTCCTCTATGCGCTCGGTATGCCCGTCGCAGTCGCAATCGGGTCAGCATGCGTACTGATAATGCTCTCCCCGTTCGGTCCGTCCCTCAATTATGGACTGATGTCGAATCAGTTGATGCACGGCCTGAACTCGTTCACGTTGCTTGCAGTCCCGTTCTACCTCATGTTAGGTCGATTGATGAATCGGACGGACATGACGACGGAAGTGTTCGACTTTGCGAACGCCGTATTCGGCCGGATCCGCGGCGGCATCGCACAGGTCAATATCGGTGCGAGTGTCATCTTCTCCGGGATGTCGGGTCTGGCCGTCGCCGACGCGGCGGGACTCGGTCGAGTCGAGTACAATGCGATGCGCGAACAGGGGTACGATAAAAAGACGGCAATCGGCGTCACCGGCGCCTCGTCTATTATCGGCCCAATCATTCCACCGAGTGTTCCGATTATCCTGTACGGTGTTCTAGCCGAGGAGTCTATCGGTGCCCTCTTCCTCGCGGGAATCGTCCCCGGGCTGCTACTCGCCGCAGTGCTTTCCGTATTCACGTATCTCGTCGTTCGGTGGAAGGGATATGGAAAAGGTGAGGCAGTTGGTCTTCGGATGATCGGGCGTGAATTCTACAACGCCCTCCCTGCACTGTTGATCCCCATTTTCATTGTCGGTGGGATTCTCTCCGGCGTGTTCACCGCGACAGAGGCTGGCGCAGTCGCAGTCGTCTACGCGATCCTACTGGGCTTTTATCAGGGATCGCTCACGGGAGGTATCCTGCTCGAGGAGTTCCAAGAGGGAATGGTCGAGACGTTCGCTATTCTGTTCATTATCTCTCTGGCAATGTTGTACGGGCTCGTCGCGCTACAGCTTCGGATCCCGGTGATGTTAGCCGACGCTATTACGGGATTTACGACGGACCCGACGGTAGCGATTCTGATCTTCGTTCCGATGTTCATGCTCATCGGGACGTTCATGAGCATCACCGCTACGATTATGATCATGGTCCCAATCCTGATGCCAATCATCGGGACGCTTGGGATCGATCCGATTCACTTCGGTATCGTCATGATCCTGTCCCTCATGACCGGCGTCGTAACGCCGCCGCTAGGATCTGTTCTCTTCGTCCTGGAAAAGGTGACCGACGCCTCACTCGAAACGGTCATGCGTGCGATGCTTCTGTTCTATATCCCGCTACTGGTCGTTATCCTTATCGTCGCACTCGTGCCAGAAGTATCGACATTCCTACCGAATAACTTCTTCTTCTAATTCCGCCTTCGTTTACACTGTCTCAGATACGACCGAACGGTTCCAGTACTGAAAGTGACTAGGCGATTACCGACAATTCATCACGACAAAAACGGAGACAGACGCGATCTTACTCCATTAAACGGGCGATATCATCGTCGAGTTTGCTGTAGCGTTCTTCGGCGCGGTGCTCGAGGTCCTCGGAGAGGGGACGGATCGGGTCGCGGACTTCCCCGCCGTGTAGTCCGGCGAGTTCGAGTCCTTTTTTGACGACAGGAACGCTGACAGCGCCAGGAATTTCGTTGTTCTCACCGTACTCGTCGCGGAGATTTTGATAGGGGAGACAGATGTTCCGGAGTTCCCGCGCACGCTCCCAGTTACCGTTCGAGAGCGCATCGAACAGTTCAAGTCCGATCTCCGGACGGAAGTTGCTCACACCGGCGGAGAACCCTTCGGCGCCTTCCGCCCAGTAGGCGACTGCGAATGGTTCTGCGAGACCATTGACCCAGACGACGTCATCATCACCCGCTTCGATTCCGGCGCCCAGTTTCACGGTATCTTTCAGTGCGTACTTGATCCCGACGATGCTCTCGATTCGTGTGAGCTTTCCGAGATAGTCAACAGATGGGTCGAATCCACGGACGTAGGGAACAAGCGGCCGATCAGTGCTTGCCCCGAGTTTGCGATAATACTCGAGAAGGCCCTCCTCGTGGAGATAGGTATGGTCCGGAGGCATGACCATCATCGCGTCGACCCCGATTCGCTCGTACTCTCGAACGAGTTCTCGGGCGTCAGCCGTACTCCCTCCGACGCCAGCGAGAATACAAGCATCCGTTGGGAGCGCCTCGACGGCCGCCTTGGCGGCTGCTATTCGTTCCTGCTGGGATAGCGAGTGATACTCGCTGATATTCGCAGTTGCGAGAAACGTTTCGACTCCCTCGTCGTAGAGGGAGATTGCGTTTTCCTTGATTTTCTTGTACTCGATTTCGCTCTCCTCGTCGAACGGAGTGAGGAGACCGACAGCGACGCCACGTAGGTGTTCCTGCACCTCATCGGCAGACAATGCCATAGATACGTTTGTCTCTTGGGATAGCATAAAACCATCGTCTGTGTCGATATGTCTCGCGAAAATTGCACGATGTTGTATTGGTTTTTGGTTGTTCTTCGGAGCCGATGGGCGAAATCTCTCGTGCGCTCATGAACGGGTGCTCAAGACAGCCTCGATGGCGAGCGTGGAGAAAGAAGGATGTTCGCGGTGACGGAACGTCCGACTCGTACGTGCGATATTGGCGATCGAAGCGTTCAGTAGTTCATATAGACGGTTTTCGTACTGGTGAAGAAGTCGAGTCCAGCGTCGCCCTGTTCGCGGTACGTGTTCGTCGAGGAATTCTTGTAGCCGCCGAACGGGACATGAAGTTCGAGCCCCGTCGTTTTCTCGTTGACCTTTGCGACACCTGCTTCAACGTCGTCGACGAATCGGTTCGCTTCGGTGAGATCCTGCGTGACGATACTTGCCGAGAGTCCGTACTCAACGTCGTTCGCTACCTCGACGGCTTTTTCGAAGTCGCTCACCTTCAAGACCGCGAGAACCGGACCAAAGACTTCCTCTTGAGCGATCCGCATCTCGCTTTCAACGTCCGCGAATACTGTCGGCTCGACGTAGTACCCCTCGTCGAACTCTTTCCCCGTGATCTCGTTTCCGCCTGCTTGCAGCGTTGCACCGTCTTCACGAGCGACATCGACGTACTCAAGGGTGCTCTCGAGTTCCGATTCGCTTACGTGCGGACCCATATCGAGATCGTCCAGTCCTGGGCCGACCTTGAGCGATTCCGCGTAGTCGCTGATCGCGTCGACGAACTCGTCGTAGATATTTTCGTGAACGATCGCACGGGAACAGGCAGTACACGATTGGCCCGTCGTTCCGAATGCGCCAACGCCGACGATGTCGGTAGCGTCATCAATGTCGGCGCTAGGCATGACCACAGTGGGATTCTTTCCGCCCATCTCACACTGGACACGCTTCAGATCATCTGCTGCAGACTGAGCGACCGCCGTTCCGACCGCCGTGCTCCCAGTGAAGGATACGCCGTCGATGGAATCGTGTGCGGCCAAGGGTGCGCCGACTTCGCTCCCCGAACCTGTAACGAAGTTCGCGACGCCATCGGGAATGCCCGCTTCATCGAGACATTCGAAAATAACCCGCGTCATATTCGGCGCCTCCGAGGCGGGCTTGATGATCAGCGTGTTTCCGGTAGCAAGTGCTGGTGCGAGCTTCCAGGCCGGAATCGCGATGGGATAGTTCCACGGGGTGATCAGCCCAACAGTTCCGAGCGGTTCGCGTTTCGTATGGAGTTCCTTCCTGGGTGCGCTCGGTGACTTCGATATTCCACCGAGATCACGGGCCTTTTCAGCGTAGTAAGAGAAAATATCGATCGCGCGCTGTACTTCTCCAGCGGCCTCGCTCCGAGTTTTCCCCTCTTCTCGGACGAGTGTTTCCGTTACCTCATCTTTACGCGCGTTGAGAAGATTACCGGCTTCCTTGAGGACTTGACCGCGCTCTGGACCGGGAGTGGCGGCCCAGTCGTCTTGGGCAGCGACCGCTGCATTGATTGCAGCTTCGACATCGTCTCGCGTCGATGCCTGGTACGTTCCGACGACTTCGTCGGCGTTCGCCGGGTTTTGGACCTCAAACATGCCGCCGCTTTCCGATTCGAGCCACCCTCCGTCGATATAATTCGAATACTCTGTCGACATTCCATGTACCATTTTTCTCTGCTAGTATACGTTAGTTATGGTATTGACCGACGTTCAGCGGAAATACATACCGCTACAATAAGCAAATGACACCGAACCAACTCGAACCAGCGACAATCGTATTCGGATAAGCTTGTCAGACGGATAACAAACCAGATCGAGACTGCTAAGCACGACAAAGAAGCGCGTTACTGATACGGAAACGGAGATCGCATTCTTTAGAATTATCGACGAGAAACAGTTCCAGGATAACCGCCAGCGCTAAGCGAAATCGGACAGAGCGGTCGAAAGCGTTGACGATATGGAGGAGATTACAACGACTGATACAGAGGTGTTTGGTAGCACTATGCCACACACGGTAGTAGTAATAACCTTAATGATGACAGTAATATTATATAATTACCTGACGAACGTAAATGTGGCCACATCTTCGTCAGCAGGAAGAACCGCTCTCCGGCCGGAAAGGCTGTATTCAGCGATGTCGACTAAGCCATAATTCTCCAGTTTGATAGCCCGGTTACAGTGTCGTCACGGTAGCCGCAATATGTGACTGAGTAATAGTACACGAGCGACAGGCTGCTATCAAACCATACTCGAAAACAGTGGATTCTATCAGTATATATTCATACGCCATGGAGATAGCAGAACTTATGATCCATTACGGGAATCAACAACAGGCGTAACAGATGCGGTCAGATGCCAGACCATGTGGGTCGGCTACCGCGTAGACCCTGACTAAGGATGTTGCGCCACTTGTCTTAGCTCTCGAAAGGCTAGCTCCGTACTCCTGTCCCATGGCAGACGGAGACCACTCTAGCTTTTTTCAGTTCATTGGCGAAGTCTCAACAAGCCATCTCCGAATCTCGCTGAGAACTGTTCTCCCTCCTCTCAACTCCGAATGTGTGAACGCCTCACCGTAATGATTTAGTCGGTCCATGAGAGGGATATGGTATGGTCCGAAACAGCAGTGCTGCTGTCCGTGTCGGCGTTCGAACGCGATCTCTTTCGGAGTCCCGACTGCGATACATCCGCCAACTCGGTGCAACAGACATCTTCGTCGATCACGCCGATACGGAAGAAGAGCCCGACGAATTCAACGATCGCGATGGAAGCGATACGATCGCAGTCGGGCCGGACCAGATTCCGTCCGTCTCGGAGCTCACAGCCGCTCGAGACCGTATCGAGGACGCGGAACTGTCGTTTACGGGCATTCAATCGCTTCCGTATTCGATGTATGGTGATATCATGTTCGGGCGCGACGGGGCAGACGACGCGCTCGACCAGATCACGACCCTGATTCAGAACCTCGGCGAGGCCGGCATCCCAGTGTTGGGATATCAGTGGAACCCTCGCAGCGTCGTTCCGATGCGAACCTCGCCCGTCGAGACGCGAGGTGGTGCCGAGGCGACCGCCTTCGATTACGACGAACTCGACGATCCAGACGAACTTGCCCCCGGTCTCGACCGCGCGTACACTGAAGAGGAATTCTGGGAAAACTACCAGTACTTCCTCGAGACCGTACTGCCGGTCGCGGAGAAGGCCGGCGTCGACCTCGCACTCCACCCGGTCGATCCGCCGAGTCTCGAGTCGCTTGGGGGCATTCCGCGTCTGTTCCGGAACGTCGAGAACTTCGAGAAAGCCATGGAGCTCGTTCCGAGCGACAATCACGGCTTGAAGCTCTGTCTCGGCTGTTTCTCACAGATGGGCGAAGACGTCACCGACGTCATCCGTCGCTTCGGCGAGCGTGACCAGATCGCCTTTATTCACTTCCGCGACGTCGTTGGAACGGTACCGAAGTTCCACGAGACGTTCGTCGATACGGGGAACTTCGACACCGCTGAGGCGGTTAGAACGCTTCACGACGTCGGGTACGAGGGGACAGTTATTCCCGACCACGTGCCGAAGATGGAGGGGGACGATGACTGGCGACACCGCGCCCGCGGGTTTACCGTCGGATACCTTCGCGGCGTTATCGATACCGTTCGAACGGAACCACAGCAGGCGACGACAGTGGCAGAGACCGAGTAGACTGCTTTCCTTCGGTCGGTTCGAATGTCCGTTTGTTTTCGACCGGTATGATCAGTGATGGAGTCTCACCCGCTCGATGTCCGTGCGATGAAACACAGCATCACGCCTGCGGCAATGGCGAGTCCGAAGAACGCCTCGTCGAAGTATCCTCAATCGGTGACCGCACCGAACAGAACCGAACTCGTCGCACCGGTCATGAGATAGACCGTTCGTAGCGATCCAAGACCGGTTACACGCATATCGTCCGGAAGTTTGTCAGTTAAATTCGAAATAATCGAATCTTCGTACCTAAGGAGACGATATATGGAGATTTTTACAGCTTGAGGAGCCAAAATTCGGTCACGAATGGGAGTGCCGCGACTGCAACGCTGGCAGCTCCCATCCCTCTGAACATGGAATTTCTGAGGCCGATGCCGGTCGTACGCATTTCAGGAGTGAAACGTATCGCATGGTCACCTTCGCTTTTTATTCCCCTATTTATAAGCATATTCAGTTAGCAGATTATTCTTCTCTGAATCGACGCTACCTCCGAGAGGGAACAGCATCCCAGAGCTAACAGCATATTCTCGGAGATGCGGATCAATTCGATTCTTTCGAGCGGTTCGTTTCGCCTATCTTCGTCATTCGTCAGATGGATCTTTATTAGATGTCGTGCTAATAGTGCCGAACGATGCGTTGTAACAGCTGTAACCGTCCACTGGCCGCGCCGTACGAATATCCCCAGTTCAGGTGTACTCGGTGTGGACACATCCCACCGCAGGGAGCCGACTGACGGCCAGTTGACAGTGTTTCGTATCGTTTCCGACACCGTTTGTGTCGCCACGATAGTCGCTATTTTGTAGAATCCGGACTATTGATTGAATAGTGAAGATGGCTCTGTGTCAGGCTGGTACGTAGGGGTACCGTTTCGCACCGGGTTCCGTAGAGTACTGCGAGTAGCCGGCAATAGTCCACCTACGCGCCCACCAGATCTTGTTGGAATGTGCGATCGGGTTGTGATGTTTGACGGGTTCACTGGCCTCCGGATCGGACACTGTCCGGTCCCACGGTCGCCCGTTGTCGTGAACATGCCACTCAAGGTAATGCTGTCGCTCAACCCGACTCGCTCGCCGGAGGGGCGATTATCGGTTTCAGGACCGAAGTTGGACTCGTGTTACGCCCTGAAACGGTGTACCCGCCGATCGGGAGCTGTCGAGCGCGATCATGATACTTCGTTACCATCGCGCCTGTGCCCTCAAGCCCGACGCCGAACAGGTCTCTGTCACCGATGGTATCATACGTCCGAAAGCCTGCGTACGGGTAGTTCATTCTGCCCCGCATCGTGTCGTCGATCTCCGACTCGGTTCGCATGTTTTTATATGGTTTCGAGCGGCCGTTTCGAATCGTTCGCGTTGACAGGAATGTCAGTATGGGCTGCTAACCAGAGTAATCTAATCCAGTTACTGCATACCAGTTCCTGTCGGTCGTGGTCTCTCACTCGCCGATTTCCCGATCGGCGACGAGTGGGAATTCGTCACCCGGCTGGTAGAGCGTCGCGTCAACGCGGTCAACCATCGCGTCCAGTGCAGTTGCAAGGTTGATCTCGTCCAGATTTACTGACCGTTCACCAGTCTCGGTCATCATCAATATCAGGCTTTCGTTGCGTATTTGTGGGCAGATTATTGTTGGATCCCCGGAAGACGTGCTATTGATCGTCTTTGGCTGAATTATTAGTTCCCTTGACTCCGGTGACACCTCCATACGTCTCGTTTGTGGTCGGCTCACACCGTTGCCGATGTATCGATGAATCAGGAGTAACAGACTGAAACGCTATTGCATTTCTCTGTTAGAGGACGAGGTCTCACAGTGGAAACAGGTCTAATTAGTCGAACCAGACGACTCCCTGTCGACATCTCTCGAGAAATAACTGTTAACGGTTGCACGACCCGCCAAACTATTTTCTCGCTTTGGTTCCTATCCCGCCTGACTTTCTCTTATAGAGAATGGGCGGATAACTGTCGTAGCGAGCGAATTTATCACAAAGGAAATTACAAACATATAGCTGTAAGCCAGTCTATTACTGTTCCCGATTCTGCTAGTAGTCTGCAATCGATTACGGCCACAATACTGTAAATATAGTATGAAATCGGCCGGTTTCGCTAAATCAGAGTCTCTCAGAGAGAATCCGAGCGAAAGGCGCTTGCTGCGTTTGATTGAGCCTATTTACGGTTATATAATTATCGCATTTTTACATGTATGGAGAGATTATACGGCTGGTCGCAAATCTGTTCCGCTCGGTCTCCCGATAGAGCGGCGATTTTACGATAGTGTTATCGTAAAGATGCGGAGAACGTTCTCAAATTTCGCTCTGTACTTCAATTCTCCAATAGATACATTAGGCAGAAATTGATATCAAGGTTAGCGAACTATAGTAGAATCTGGGAGTCTTTGTAGTGGCACCCGCCGAAGATTGGCGTGTCTCGTTGTCTCTCGAAGATTTGGGGAGAGGTGTGAGTAGACACTTCTGGAAATTACTATAAGTGTCTCTAGACTGATCATCTTGTTGTTGCTTGAATTAGTGGTAGAGACGGACGAGCAGTCGCGTTTTCTATCGCCTTTCCTCGAGCAGCGAAACGGACAGTGTCACTACTTGCTTCCTCCGAAAAGCAGTATTCGAGGTATACCGAATGCGATGTGATTATACTTCGGTTCCTCTCGGTCGGATTCTCTATTGAAGAAAACGCTCGTTCGCCCGACCAAACTATTAAAAGTCATAGGAGATGAAGCAAAACACCCGATCAAAGCGACCGAGACGACCCTCAAATAATTGATCTCCTTAAAGAGCTAGACGGCGCCAGCGTCATAGAAATCGCCGATCGTCTCAATCTCGCTCCGAGTGACGTCCACAAACATCTCAGTACGCTTCAGGAGCACCGATACATCGTCAACAAGAAGTCCGAATATCGGCTCAGGCTTCGATTCCTCGAGTTAGGCGGATTCACGCGCTATCAGATGAAACTCTATGGCACTGCGAAACCGGAACTCGAATCAGTAGCCGAAGAGATGGGAGGGAAAACGAATAACCTCGTCGAAGAGCATGGGAACGGGATCTCTCTCGATCGATGATCAGTCGAATCTGTCGATTTCGGTTCGCAAGTGTTCGTCGACGACCTCGTCGTCCAGTTAATTCCAAGGCCAGGTTCGGTCGGCACGTCGATGTAGCCATCTTCAATGAGCGGGTCATCGCGGTCGAGTAGCTCGTCCCACCAGTCGACCTCGAGGGCGGACACGAGGGTTAGACCGATGAGTGGCAGCGCGACCACGGCCGCTATGGAAAGCCATCGGAGCCGGCCCCGTCGAAGCCCGACATCTGACAGTTGGATATTCTGTGAGAGGCAGACTGCAAGGCCAGCAATCATCCACGAGAACATGTAGACCAGCGCGATTGTAATCGGGCTCACGTTTGCACTGTCTGCAATGGCGCTGTTCAGATATAGTCTGAAAAGCGAGGTGATCAGAATTCTAGGTGTCTATGCCAGAATTCAGCCGCCTCAACGGCGCTATAGTAACCGTTAGAACTTTTCACTCAGAGATTGTTGCTAAACGTAGTGGATCATCTCGACAAAATCTCTGTCGAGGAATTGCAAGATTACCTCGACAACGTGGAGGGAAAGAAGCCGATGCAACGACTCTTAGCGGCAATAGCGTACAAAAACGGCGTCACGTAGACTGAGTTATCTGAGTGGTACGACGTTCAGCGACGAACGATTGATTATTGTTTTTCGTATAGGTGATAATACGGGATAGGGACTCTATTTTATGTATTATCGTCCTTGTAGTGACAGAGAATCCCACGGAGAAGAAAAACGCAGATATGCTTCCTGAGAATGTGCTGACTTGTAGAAGCAGAAGGGACCGCCTTCATTACTCGTTCTATGTTAATAATAGAAATTAATTTTGGTGGTTATATGACCTAATAGGGCATATGATTTCGTATATTCGGAAACGAAGAGGAGAGTGGACATTTACCCCACATCTTTATATCCACCTTCCACTCCTAGTGAATATACATAGTATCTTGCAGATGTACCGACCATATGTGGATTTTCCCATAAGCAAGTGTAATTTACATACCATGATGGTTTCGATGATCGATATTTTATTACAGTCCTATGCCTGTAATCCTGTGTAGGTTCGAACCTTGCTACGATCCCGAATATCGGGATGGGAACGAGACAGTACGAAAAAGATAGTGCTGGAGCACAAGGGCGACCTGTGCGACACCCACGTCGTTCAAGTCAACCCGCGTGACACGACCAAAGAGTGTGCAAAGTGTGGTGGGAGACAGACAAACCGTTATGGGTACGGGAACACAGTTGCCCGTCGTGTGGGTTTGAGGCGGGCAGGGATGCGAATGCATCGTACAATGTTCTTTCTCACGGTCTTCAACAGCTATAGTAACCGTTAGAATTTTTCGCCCGTAGATTGTTACTGTAGACAATGGACAATCTCGACGAGATTTCCGTTGAAGAACTCCAAGACGCCCTTGACAAGGTTGAGGGAAACAAGCCGACACAACGGTTGTTAGCGGCGATTGAGTACAAGAACGGCGTGACACAGACCGAACTTGCAGAGTGGCACGACACTGGTCGAAGGACGATCTACAGTTGGCTCATGCGACTCGATACGGACGAACCGCTTGAGCAAGCCGTCTCTGATGCTCACCGATCCGGGAGAAAACGAAAGCTCTCAGAAACACAGCAAGAAGAGTTTGAACAAACCGTTCACGAACCTCCCGAGGAAGTCGGGATCGACGCGCCGGCATGGACGCCGGCGCTCGTCCAGGAGTTTCTTGAAGAAACCTACGGCGTCGAGTACTCCTATCCGAGTTGCCGGCGGTTGCTCAAAGAAGCTGGATTGAGTTACCAAAAACCGCGCCGCACAGCCGCCGAAGCCGAGGAATCCGACACAGAAGAGTTCCGTGACGAACTCAAAAAAAGCGAGCGGAGATGGACGCCACAGTAGTCTGCATCGATCAGACCAAGAAATCCGTCCAGGTTGAGCCGCGTGCCGCGTGGTTTCCGCGCGGCACGCGGCCGAGCGTCGAACTTTCTGGCCAACACGACTGGACGTGTCTGCTCGGCGCGATCACCGAAGACGGCGAGTGCTTCTTCTCACGATTCACCGAGTACGTCACTGCCGATCACGCGAAACATTTCATTCTCGCGTTATGCAAAGAATTCGAAGAAGATCTAATCATCGTGCTCGATGGAGCGCCGTATTTCCAGGCATCGGCCGTCACGGACCTGGCGGCCCGTGACGACCTCGCCTTCGTCACGTTACCGGCGTACTCTCCTGAACTCAACCCGGTCGAAGAGTGCTGGCGACAGCTCCAAACGGCTCTCAGCAATCGGTTTTTTGACTCACTTGGCGAGTTAACAACGGCGATCGATACCGCACTTAATCAGCTCTCTGTACCAAAGATGAGCAGTTATTTCTAACTCCTACTATAGGTGAACCCCACTACAGCCGAGAGTTCCAGCATCACCTCGCAATCCTCAAGCGGGACGGCTACCTAGAGGAGGACGACGGGACGCTCCACATCGCGATCGACATCGACGGCGGCGACGAGGAGTTTCTAGCCGGCGACGTCACGGCCACGATCCGATCGGCCCGCCAAGCGGACCTCTCGGGGATCATCGGTGCGATCCGCCAGGTTGTCGAAGAGATGACGTACATCGTCGCAGAGGGCGTCGCGGACGAACTCGATCACGAGAACGTGCTGTTCCGGCACAACGAGATGGAGTCGCGGATGTTCTTCGTCGCGACCGTCGACGACGAGGTCGTCGGCTGGGCGCACCTCCGGGTCCCAAACCTCGAGAAGCTGAACCACACCGCAGAACTGACGATCGGCGTCCTCGAGGAGTACCGCGGGAACGGAATCGGCAGCCAGTTACTCGAACTCTCCCTCGAGTGGGCCCGCGCGAACGAGCGCGAGAAGGTGTATCAAAGCGTCCCCTCGACCAACGAGGCGGCGATCGAGTTCTTCGAATCGCGCGGGTGGGCGGTCGAAGCGATCAGGGAGAACCACTACCGGCTCGACGATGAGTATATCGATGAAGTGATGATGGCAATACGGCTGTAGCTTCCGGCAGTCCTCGCAGCCATCCCGCGTCGGATCTGGCTGGTCGGCGGTTTCTGCTATTGCCCCCTTCGAGGCGTTCTAGTCGCCGGTCGCTGGTTTGTGTCGACACTGTCAGGTCTCGTCGTGGTGTGTGACTCTCTACCCTAACATCATTATACAATATAATTATTCGCTCATCCCGACCAGTCGTAACTTCCAGTAGCGAGGAGTTCGTTAGTTGCTGTTGATAGACAGGGACTCGGTAGAAGTGTTCCTTCCTGATCCGGACGACTGCTACGAGCGACTCCGTCGCGCCCGCTTCGGCGCGACGGTGTCGTGCGTCTATTGCGGGGAGAGCGATCCAGTCATCAAGAAGGGAACGACGGGAAAAGACGCTCAACAGTACCGGTGCAAGGAGTGTGAGACGTATTTCAACGATTTCGCGGACTCATTTTTCGAGCATCGCAAGTTCCCCATCGAGGAGATGTTCTACATGATCAAGGAGATGTGATCTGTGCCGACCGCACAGATCGCGTCGGAACTGCAGCGAGACTACGAAGCGGTGTTGAACTTCCGTCACGATCTGCAGGAGTTGTGCGGTGAGTTGGACGATCTGACGCTTTCGGACGTGTGTGAAGCCGACGAAATCTACGTGACAGCGGGTGAGAAGGGGATCGAGAAGGAAGATGAGAGTCCGCGCTCGCGCGGACTCAAAAAGGGACGAGGAAGCTTCGAATCGGACAAACCGCCAGTCGTGACACTCGTCCGTCGCTCCGACGGACGAGTTGAGTTTCTGGTTCAAGAAACTCTCCAGGACGTGAACGAAGAGATTGCCGACCGGGGTGATGAGACGGTGATTCTGTGTACCGACGACTATACGATCTACGATGACATCGACGAATACGACGGAATTGACGCTCATCTAGCGATCACGCACGATGACACGTATGTGATCGGTAACGCCCACGTAAACAGCTGTGAGAACCGCCACAGCTTCCTTCGCCAGTGGCTGGCGAAGTTCAGAGGCGTCTCGAATCATCATCTTCAGGGCTCCCTCAACTTTCTCGCTCTCTTGCTGAATGATGACGTCAACTGGTTCAGCAAAATCCTGAGTTACGAGTCATCGAGATGAGCGTCGACCGATAAGCCGCTGTGGGTCCGCGAATACTCCTGTCCCTCGTGCGAGTTCACCGCCGATAGGGACTGGAACGCGGCTTGGAACATTCTTTCTCGCGGCATCAAGCAGTTAGGAGCGGGACGCTCCGAATCAACGTCCTCAGAACCGTCCGGCTCTGATGGGCTGCAAAAATTACATAGTGATTTTCGCACGCCTGTGGAGACTGCGCTCCCTACGGGAACCACTTCGGTTCCTGCAAAGCGCGTCTTGGAAGCAGGAAATCCCTCCCTCAAGGAGCGAGCGAGTAAGGTGGGGTAGTTCACCGCCTGCTCCGATTCATCCCACGGTAGCCTGTCTCGTCTCGTGCACGTTCGTCGCTTCTCGGTGGTTTTTTGCCACGAGGACGACGAACAGTACGAATCCGATGCCACGAAGCGTGAGATCGATCAGGAGCGCGTCGACCGAGACGGTCACGCCGGCGAATCCGAGGAGATCGAACACTGATGCTGAAAGCAGCTGCGGTGCCATAAGCAGCAGCGAACTGAGCGCGAAGCCGGTCCGCTCGGCGCGATTGACGCTTGTATACAGCGTCCCGATAACGGTCGCACCTAGGGCGATCACCCCGAGGAAGACGCCAATTACGGGAACCACGATCTCCGGAACAGAGTACGACAACTCTGCGAGGTCGCTGAAGCCGACGACACGATACTGCTCGCGGATCGGCAACTCGTCGGCGTTGGCCTTCTCACGAAGCAGCACGATGCCGGGCGCAAGGACGAACGCGAAGGGGACGATCGCCTTGTTCAGCGACAGCGAGAACGCTTTTACGCCCGTCTCGAACGGATCCGACTTGGCCACTCCACTCGCGGCATAGGCGGCGACAGCAACCGGGGGCGTGATGTCAGCGATAACGCCGAAGTAGAGGATAAACAGGTGCGCGGCGAGAAGCGGGATACCGAACTCGACGAGCGGCGTAGCGAGCATCGAGATGAGGATGATGTAGGTGACCGTCGTCGGCATCCCCATTCCGAGGATGATGCTGGCTACGGCCGTCACGAGCAACATAATCACGATCGACCCACCCGACAGTGCGAGCAGCAGCGATGTGAGGTTCGGGCCAAGCCCAGAGACGCTGATGACTCCCGGAATGATACCAGCAGCTGCGACGGCAATCACGACTGGAACGGCCGTCCGCGCACCTTCGTCCATCGACTTGACGACGAACGTACCGAGGCGGAACAGTTGGCAATCACCGAGATTACGGCTGGTTCGATCGCCGATCGAGTCGGCGGCCGTCTGGACCGTCAGGTTGAGGTCGAGAAGTGGCGCATCGATGTCCGGACGAGACACCAACGTCAGCACACCGGCCAGCATCGCGTACCAGCCGATCCGGGAGATGACACGGTCAATCGCCTCCCCGATGGGTACTCCAGCCCCACCGGCTCCAGTGACGAGTGCGGTAACCGGGATACCAGCGAAGACGTAGCTTGCCAGTTCAACGCCAACGATGGCCACGAAAATCCCGAGGAGCCGCCCGCGCGTTTCCTCACTGTATGCCGAGACGAGCGAGATCAGCGCGACGAGCGCAACGAGAGTGAACCATGCTGACCGCGAGACGGACAGCCGCTCGATGATAAGGTAGTACAATAGTAATCCGATCGGGACGAGGTAGAACCACCCGTGTTTGAAGTGTGTCCCGAGCGAAACAGTGTCGATGTCCGCGACGCCGCCGATCCCCTCTTCGACCGCCTTGAGATGGACCATTACCCAGACGCCAAAGAAGAAGACGATCGCCGGAATCGTCGCAAGGATAATGATATCCGCGAACGGCGTCGCCGTGTACTGGACCATAAGGAACGCGGCGGCACCCATCACTGGCGGAAGAATCTGTCCGCCAGAGGATGCCGAGGACTCGACCGCGCCAGAGAACTCCGGTGAGTACCCCGAACGCTTCATCAGTGGGATCGTAAACGCGCCGGTGGTGACCGTGTTGGCAATCGATGATCCTGAGATCGTCCCCATGAAGCCGCTTGCGAGGATGCTCGCCTTCGCTGGGCCGCCCTTGCGATCTCCAGTGGCCGCATACGCAAGGTCGATGAACCACTGGCCAGCGCCACTCATCTCCAAGAAGGCACCGAAGAGGATGAAGATGTAAATAAAGCTTACCGACACCGTCACCGGAATGCCGAAGACCCCATTTTCGGTGTTGTACCAGAGGTTCTGAACGATGCTCGGCCAGGTCAACTCGTTGACCGCGAGCAGGCCGATGAAGGGCGTCTCGCCGCTGATGAGGTAGCCCCAGCGCGCATAGACGATGAACGTTGCGACGATGATCATGAGCGGGAGGCCGAGCGTCCGGCGGGTGGCCTCGAGCACCAAAAGGACGCCGATCCCGCCAAGTGCCATCGCGTAAGAGTACTCGCTAACGAATGGAACGCCACCAAGGACGGGTTGGAGGAACGGGTACACCTCGGTGACCGGCCGCCCAAACGTGAGCCCGAATACCCGCATGTTCTGAATTTCGGAGAACTCTGTCAGGAAGTAGATCGCCGATAGTATCGAGGCGACCATACACAGGAGGTCGAATGGTGTTACCCGCTCCCGGTTGGGGTCAAGGAACGCCCACCGAAACGTGGCTCGAGCGCGCGCAAGCAGGCGCGTGACGAGGTTTTGATCACCGAGTCTGCGGGACGCGGCGGGGACGATCCGGCCTAGGTTTCGCGTGACGATCCCATCACCCATACTCGCCGGGAACAGCAGGAACGTGAGTACGAGCGCAAACGAGACGTGTACCGCGTTCGCCTGCAGGAGCTGTAGCGAGACCCCCCAGTTGTCGACGATCGGCAACCAAATCGTGAACGAGAAGCCGCGTGCGGCCAAGAACAGTTGAAAAACTGAAAATAGGATACCGATTGCCGCGACGGCCACCGCGGCAACCCCCTGCAGCGACCGCCGGCGTTCGATTTCATCGATCAACTCCTCGGCCTCTTCGTGGGAGACCTCCTCAGTCAGTTCGTCGGTCGTTCTATCCTGATCGTCGTTGGGCCCGTCAGAACCACTGTCCGATGGATCGTTCGTGTTCATAGGATTTTTTCGACTAGCGATCGTTGTTCGACGTGAATGCGAACGTCGCTGGCGTTCGTTGCAGCGACCAGGTCGTACCGTTGATCGTCGACGATCAGCGTATGACCGGCGGTCCGTCCGGGTGAGACCGAAAGACTTTGCAGTTCCGCGATCGGCTCGGATGGCTCGTACACGAACATCCCATCGACGGTCGTGACGTCTACCCGGGCGGGCAGCCCCCAGCCGTAGGAATTGAACTCCATCCGGGTGTTCACCAGCGTTTGATCATCCACATGGTACTCATCATATATCCGAGATTTCTCGACGCTATGCGTGTACTCAAGGCTCACAGTACTCTCGTCGGAAACTGGCTCGGTAAGGTACCATTCGCCGGTCTCGACGTCCTCGACGACGAGCACTGTTTCAATCGGAACCGTTGCGGCAACAGCGATAAGGACCAGTACTGCTGCTACCAGGAGCGCGGCGAAGACGTTCGGACGGAAGACGCGACTCATTCTCACAGGAGGTTCAGTGGCATACCCTGGTATTTGAAACGCTGATAGAGACGACCACGATCCCGCAGGAGACCGATGTCATTCGTGTTCTTGAATCGATTCGGTGGACCGACGTATGGGCGACCGACCACGAGTCAACGTACACCGCACCGGTTCCAACGATACGGCACCGGATCAAGCGTCGAAGTACGTTGCCGCACCCTCATGGAGTTCGATGGACATCCCGTTCTGTGCGCTGTCAACTGAAATGAAGTCGGTCTTGATCGAGATGTCACCGAGGTTGTCGAAGATAGCTGCGGTAACCATCTCGACGGTATTGGCCGACACATCGGCGTGTGTGGCGATCATCGCCTGGACTGCAACGGTCTCGATATCCTCGTCGACGCCACTATAGGTGCCACCTGGGATGGTGTCATCAGAGAACCAGGAAGCATCCTCTTTCACCGTCTCGCGGTTCTCGCCCTCGATCGGAACGATCACGATGTCGTTCGTGTTCGCGAGGTCCTCGATCGCGCCGACCGGCCAGCCGCCGACGACGAACGCCGCATCGATATCACCGTTAGCGAGCTGTTCGGACGCCTGCGAGAAGCTGGCGTTTTGCTCCTCGAAGTCCGAGATTCCGACTGACTCGAGGATCTGGAGAGCATTGACCTGCGTGCCCGATCCAAGATCCCCCGTGTTGATCGTCACACCGCTGAGATCCTCAAGCGACGAGATATCGTTCCCGGCAAGCGTAACGAGCGTGATCGTCTCCGGATATAGCGTCGCAACGCCTTGCAGGGTGTCGATCGGGTTGTCTTGGAAGGCGTCGATTCCGGTTCCGTTCTTCGCAAAGGACGCGATATCGTTCTGGATAAGCGCGAAATCGGCCGAGCCGTCCGCGAGACTGCCGACGTTCTCGACGCTTGCGCCCGTCGACTGGACGTTCAGCGAGAAGTCGGTGTTGTCCTCAACAATTGTTTTGAACTCGTTCGAGAGCGGATAGTATGTCCCGCCGGTGCCACCGGCATGCCAGCTGAGACGATCCCCACCGTCGCCATTACCGCCAATACAGCCGGCGATCGCGGCCACACTGGCGGCACCAGTCACTTCGAGAAATCGTCGTCGACTTCCGTGGTGTGACATCCCAATCCATACTAGGTCATGCAGGGTTATATTTCCGACTATTAATAGAATCACTATTATAAGGAACAGAACATAAATTCTCCTTCCTCGAGGAGCCAGACAAGAAGCATATCGAAGTAGGGAGTGCTGGCAATCTCGATACTCTTAGGTGTTGTCGAGCAAGCCGCGTCGTCGGCGCTGGCACACATCAGAACGATTTCACGGAACTCTCGGTACCAGCTTCGCGCACGCACGGCGTCGCCGAGCGTGCGCTTGATCACCGAGAAGACGGTCTCAAACAGTGCTCTCTGGCCGTAGAGAGTCCCATCGATCACGCGCATAACGCGCGGATCGATGGGACAGAATTCACGATGCTTGATTAGCGGTCTTACACCTTCTTCTCGCAGTTTCTCACGTAATTGCTGCCAGCCGAGCTGGGTGTCGTGACGTTTCTCGGTCGTACAGTGAACGTTGAGAACAGCTTGTGACTCTGTATCGACGAGAGCGGTTGTTTTGAGTGTCTGAACGCGGTAATTCTCCGGCGACAGTAGTGTTTGCTCGCGTTTTCGCGGTCGAAAAACGTCGAATCTATTGCTGCGTGACCAGACGGCTCGTGCACCTATGGAAACGCTGCTACCCGAACAAACCACCGTTGTCAATAAAATAGTTGTGCCGTCCCGGTGTCTGCTGCTTCCACAGCCGGAAGTCGGTCGGTATCTTGTAGCTGTGCGGTGGCTGTTTGACAGAGCTGTCGCTCTTGGAGGGTCTCGGCCGACCACTGAGGGCCGCCCGCTCGGCGGCCCTCAGATCTCTCGACTACGCACTCACACCAGGTGGATCATATACTTCTCCTCGGTCAAGCATATGGTAAATCAACACCAACATCTTCCGAGCTGTTGCCACGATCGCTTTCTGTGAGTTCTTTCGGTTTGCTAGCCGCTCGTAGAAGCGCGTCAGATACTCGTCGTTAGCAACTGGAGAAGTACTGCGAAAAGCGTCGGGAACTGGTCTGTTTGCTAGCATGCTAGGAAATATCACGCCAGTATCTATCGTGGCACCTTTAAACATATTTATATAATAATATTATTTTAGCATAGACCTTTTACCGCTGTATAGACTGCCTATCACAAATGACTGAGAATACACTTATCAAGCGGATCGAGACCCTCGATCCGGATCACATCAATATCGAACAAGTTACATCTTATGAGGACGGCGATAGGACGGTGATCTGCGACCGGAAGAACACGCAGGCATGGATCAGATCTGATTCCACAGTCGCTATCAACGTCTGACACTGAACCGTCGGCTGTAGTCGGTTACCGACCGTCGCTACCCAGCGTAACAAGCGGTATACGCTTTCAGAAACGGTTGATCACCCGGATGAAAAATCGCCGCGAAGCCCGACAGCTCGCGACGCAGTCAGCGGCAGTCGGAACAGACGTACTCAGTTCCCTCAACGTGTTCGGGTTCGGGCATGGTTCTGTAGCTTCCACACTCGATACACCACGTCCAGTAGATCCCGCGCTCTTCGCCCTCAGCTGACGACTTGGCCGCCACTCCGATCGACTCGTTCAGAATTTCGATATGCGTTTCGCCTACCTCAATCACTTCGCCGTCAATCGAGGCGTGATGGGTATTGCTAATGCCGTTGGGAGCTGGCGTGGCAATCATCTCCCCTTCCTCTACGTAGTCGCCGGGACCAACGATCGGCTGACTTCGCTCGACCACGCCCTCGAACAATGGATTGGTGATCATCGAAATCCGGACGAAGTCGGGATCAACGCGCGTCGGCTCCGTCTCGTGATTGCCCTCCCAATCGTAGGAGTTGATTACGTTGACGCGACCGTCACCTAGTGTATTCTTTGTGACGGCATCTGCGTCCAGAACCGTGAGGCAGTTCGTGCGCTTGGTGACACCAAAGTCAGCGGGCGGCGCTTCAATCGGAAAACACCAGCCCGGTCCACCATCCAAGAGCATCTCATCCTTAGAGAGGTCGTCGACAGAGGCGCCCGCCGCCTCGAGGAGGCGCGAGGCAGGCGTTCCGATTGGGACCTCGAGGAACCGATGCTCTGGAACATTTCCGTCAACGTGAATGTACTTCCGGGTCACCGGTTCTCCATCGACGAACGTCCGGTAAATATCCCATAACGTCTCAGTGTTCTGTACGATCCACCCGTAGTCCATCGGCAGCTCGTCCCCGCCCATGGTAACGCTAGCGACTATACGCAACACAACGCTCTCCATCCCGTACTCGTACCGATCCTCGGTATACGCGAACACGACACCTGACTCCTCGTCTGCATCGATCGGCAGGTCTTCGGGCATGTAGACCGTGGCGTCGGTGGCCGTCTCAAGTTCCCGGTTCCACACCCGGTCCTTGTGTTTGGGTGTCACGACAACTGTCTCGAACGCAGAGTCGAGCAATGCATCAAAGAGTTCGGCGAACCGGTCCGCACGTTCTTGGCCCAACCACTTGTCGATGTAGTAGTTGGGTTCGCTTTCCTGATGATTGACGAGCAGGTGATCCACCTCGTCGAGCCGCTCCCACTTAGCGTACGTCGGGAATCCTGCCCCGCCCGCTCCTGATACTCCGGCATTACGAATCGTCGTCGCGATCTCCGGCACCTCAACCTGATCGAGCTGCGAGAGGCTGATGCTCATCGCATCATGTGTATTGTTAACGAATAACTATAACATTTGCGGTGTGCATAACAATTCTGGAATAGATTCAAAGGTAGACAGGGGGTTCGCGTCGCCCGCCAGCACGTGCCGAAGCATCCACTCAGAACCAGCCGCTACTATGCGACTGAATGCACTACTACTCACGGTCCCTTCCACTACACTGGATAAGAGCAATAACAGTTGTTACGATATGAAATTATTATTCAAAACAAGAGAATGGATCTATCCGAGTGGGCTCATATGTAGAAGTCAGTTCCTATGATCTGCTCAAACCAGCCATCGGTGTTGAGGATGAGACTGAGGAAGTTGAGATAGCCTTGGAGATGATGTTTAGAGACGCCTCGAAACCGTCGCAACCAGTTGCGGAGGAAGCTGTGTCTGTTTTCACAGCTATTGATATGAGCATCACCGACAGCGTAATGCTCGGAGTGAGTGATGGCTAAGTAGCTATCAATCGCGTTATACCCCTCGATTTCATTGTACATGTCGTACTGATCTGTACACAAGACCACACTTTGTTCTGTTGAACGGGCTTTCCCTCTGCGGATTTTATCGTTGATTTCAGGGGATTTGGATGCCATCTGGCGATATAGGCCGTCTCAGGAACCTCGCACAGACGTTTCGAGAGTTCGCCACCACATAGAGGAGCCAGACGTACCCGCCGTCGCCAACGGCGACGACGGGTACAATACGTCCACGAAGATCGCACTCCTGCTGCTCAAAGAGGAGATCGACAAACCGCTCCGGAAGCTCGAAGACTACCTTAATGAGATGCCTGGGATCCTCGGTGTATTTGGAATCGAGAAATCACCAGATTACACGTCGTTCAGCAAGCGGGACGTTGAATTTTTCATGTTTTCGTATCGAAATCGGAGCCTGAGATGATAGAGTGCAGCTTTGAGCCACGGAGCTGAATCGACGAGAAACACGACGAAGATGCCGTGTTTCTCTATACGCTCTTGTGTAGCACATTGTTGATGTAGAGCTATCTTGCGATTCTGTGGTGAACTGAGCGAGACTAGAATTCGGTCGTTGGGCGATCAGACGATCAGTTTCTGTTACAACTCCTCTACGGAGAGGGTGTCATAGAAGGATTAGCACACTATAGTCAGGATAGGTATTGTTATAACAGATTATTTGCTTAGATATGCGTACACCAAGTGCACGAATCTTAGAGCTAGTCAGAGAGTACCCTTTCGTTTCCGAATAATGATCTCTCATACCCTTTCAGCGTGGTTCGTCTCAGATTGAACGAATGCTGTGAGGATGGCTTCGACGATCTCGGAGCCAGCCGCTCCGAAATCGTCACACTCAGCGACCAGTTCATCCACTTTTTCCACGGTCTCTTCGTCAACAGCAACGCCGAATTTCATCTTTGTCATATCTAAAACGTGCTAAGAACAGCGTGCACTAAGTGCACGGCGATTTCAATCCGTTAAAATAGATTCCACAGACCATGTGAACTCTTCTATGACACGCTCTTAGCCAGCTGAAGTAGATGGAGTTCCTCCGCACATGATAGGGACATGATAGAGGAACTCCGGTTGGCTGATGCGGACGCCAGTATTGTACCGTTTTTGGATGGGGAGCGCACGCCAGCCGACCTGATCCAGCTGGCGTGCGCGTTGCATGCCTCAGACGCCTCATTCGCCGAAATTCGCGATGTGATCAGCTGGTTTGGTGTCGACCGCAGCCGCCCCGCGATCCGCAACTGGTGGCAATCGTTCGCTGACTCTCACGAGCAAACGTTCACCGCCGAACCTGACCGCGTTGCGGTCGACGAAAAGCAGGTTCAGCTGGCCGAAGAGCGCGACGTCTGGCTGTATGCGGCGATCGTTATCGATTCGAAAGTCGTGCTGCACGCACGACTTTCTGAAACCCGTGGAACCGACCCAGCGACGTCGTTTCTCCACGAATTACAAGAGAAACACCGCGTCGAAGAGGCGGAGTTTCTCGTCGACGGCATGGGCTATCTCACCGCTCTTGCAAAGACCGATCTCAGTGGACACCTCGACTACACCGACCGCAATATCGTCGAAAAGCTGTTTCAGACGTTCACGATGCGGATCGGACGATTTTACGAAAATTGGAACGGCAGTCAGCCAAGCGCCGAGCGCTGGCTGACTGCCTACGTCTATTACTACAATCATCTCCGGAGTCACCAAGCGCTTGACAACCAACCGCCGGTCGAAGCTGCCGGCCTAAGTTAACAGTGCCTGACATCGGCAACCGTAGAAGTACAGACAAGAGCCATGATCTTTATCCTGTGGATAAGGACGACAGCTCTGTCCTCGTCAAGCGAGAGGTGTAGGGCGGGAGACGGTGACGAACTGAAGCGATTATGGGACATCAGAGACCGTGTCACGGACCTGCGTCAAGTGCTCGTAGAGTTCAACAAGAAAACACGGCGGGCTGACAGACACTCACAGTCGCAGGAATTTTGCCGCTACTGACAACAGTATGGCCGTAATTCTTCTGTTCCGGATTCCATCTGCTCGCCCGTATCAAAATCACTTGATCCGTGGAGAATGTTCAGTGGCACGGGTTCTCCCAGTATCCTGGTGTAACCGAGTCAGAACATCTAATCTCGCAAAAGAAGCCGTCGCACTCCTCGATCAACTGTACAAGGACTTCCCTGCTCACTTCAGCCGCTGTCCTCGGGCTGCCGGCAGGCATTGCATGAAGCCATGTCCGATGAATCTGCGGCTCTGCCGATGCAGAGGAAGGGTTCTCATCCCTGAAATAGCCGGTTTTCGTCTCAAACCACGCCCCGTCCCAGTGTGGTAATCTTCCGAAAAAAGATCATGCGGCGGGATTTCATTGATGGATTGAACCCACCGAAGACGGAATATCTCTGTACGGAGTGCTGGCAAGCGTAGACCAACGAATTCCTTCAACACAACCTAACGATTGCTCCATGCTAACCTGTGGACTGCACCCAGCCTGGTAGCAAATACGGTCGTTTTCCTCATTCTACACCGTGTCCCACTCGTAGAAGAACAGGTGAATGCGCATGGGCAGCGTGACCAGTGATTCCTGGGTGTCGTAACGCAAGCAAAATATCGGCCAGAACCAGCACAGCAGGGAATCCGCAGTAGACTGGCCCATAGACAGACACTAACTGGGCACACACCCGCAGAAATCAAGACGGAAACCTGGCACCCTCTTGTACCGTCTCGCGGTTCACGGCTGAGATTCTGGTTCAGGGGTCATCAGCAAGATAACGCTACTTATTGACCGGGGATGGATAGAATACGTTACAAGACCTCATTCCCTGGAATTAGAGATGGTCTGAGAATGGGGATCTCCGTTGAATCGATCCGACCATGTTCTCGTTTGGTGGCGAGAAGCCGGGATGAGAACGAATGTATCCGTCCCCACCGACTGATAATTCCGTAGCGGTCTACCATCACCCGTAATTCGGCGAAACCCCATCAGTATTTTCACGACTATCCAACTCTCAGTTTACCCAGGGTCTCACGCGAATCCTCTGAGCTCTGACTGCTCCGTATTAACCGGTTCAATGACATACGCGTCCTCGTTTGATGGATTGTTGATAGCTGCTGAGATTAGGTAGGCCACAAGAACACCGCTTGGATACGGGTGGCACAGTTCCCGGCGTTCGTCCCGTCGGCTGCGAGCCACGTGATTTCGTCTTTCTGGGGGAGGACGACCGGATCCGGTTGTGGATTCGGTCCACGACGCCGTTCGGGTCGGTGGTGAGCACGGTCACGGTTCGCAGGCGTTTGCCGTTGCCGCCGTGCTACTCTTCCCAGAGATCGGGCATAGAAAATGGGTGACAGCTTCCCGGTAGATGCGGTATGGATGCTTTGGGCCGCCGTTCTGTCGCTGCCACTTGTAGAAGCCGGAAGACACGGGCGCTTCATCCACGCATCCCGAAACGATGGCTTCTCGTGGGCGGGTTCGGACCAGGCGTTGATGAAACCCTCGCCGGGACCAGTCCCACGTGTACCGGTCGATCTCGTCGGGAGCTTCGTTCGTGATGACCTCCAGCGGGTCTCCGGGTGCAATATTGAAGCTGGCATCCGCTGTCCGCTACGATTCGGGCATCAAACTGGTCTTCGAGATCTTTTTGGATAATGAACAGCGGGGTACGACCACATATACCAGGTTCTACGGCTGCAGACGCGAAAAGGATCGCGGCGCTCTCTATTTCCAGTCCACGACGAGGACTCTAGGACATTACAATCTCACCGCCCGAATAGGCCCTATAGTGTGGCGTAGTCTCGCTTATGCTGTCTGCTCAAGCGATTGTGTCGTGTCTGATTGAATCCATGCATCTGGGTCTCTTTGGTCGTAGATGAACGTCTGGTCCTGCGCGAGATTGAGTGCAGCATAGCGGTCAGGAATCGCAGGCAGTTTTGCGCGCTGCGACACATCTCCTTGCTGCTGGACCGCGGATTGCTCGTAAGTAGACTGTTCCGTGTGCTTCCTCCTCGAAGACGTATCGTCAGATTCCATCTGTTTCTGCGGTGATTGCCACCGTTGCATGTGAATGACTACCGATTGTGTTTAACTCTTCCTATTACCTGGATATAGGTATATTAGGCAATCCTAACACGGCCTAGTCTGTAGGAAAAATAGTGCTCTAACGTCTTGTACGAATACGACGCTCCAGAGGAAATCCATTGACCACCGCAGCGTCGATCTGCCATGGTACTTGCTGGTCTGTATCACCCATCAGCATGGTGTAATACTGGTGGACGTAGACGGCGAGGAAACACACGGGCGAAGGCCACAATTTGGATCCGAACGGGAGCACATTTCTACAGCCCTTCGGCCCTGGATATCTGCAGTTCACGAACCTCACTTACGCGAGATCCGTTACTGAGCCTTCTCATTCATCCACCATGGTGGATGAGTTATGGGCCGCGTTGGTCTCCTTGGAGGCGTTCACCTTGTTCCCCTGTTACGGGGTCTTTGGTTGTACCTCTAACTCGATTCTTCCTGCCCCGTACGGACATTCGAATCGAATCGTCCGGTGAGTCCTCGTGACTTCGCCCGCTATTGTGCTGTATGCTACCGTAGAACATAAAACTTTGCTCACCGAAGTGGTGTGACACATTCCCGGCAGTAGGTGTAAAACGGATCGTTGCTGGTTCCACAGGCAGGACACTCTCCGGGATCAGGCGATAGTACCGGCTCACTTGTCTTCCCCTGCTCAAACGTTCCCTGCATGAACGGTGGTGCCCCATTATTGGGACTAGCCGGCTCCTGATCGGACACATTACGGTCGTCCTCCTCATTGGGCGCTCGCCAAGATGCGAGCCAGATCACGAAGAGTACTATAGTAGGAGTTAGAAATAACTGCTCATTTTAGGAATAGAGAGTTGATCAAGAGCGGTATCGATCGCTGTTGTTAGCTCAGAAAGTGAGTCGAAGAATCGGTTGCTAAGAGCTGATTGCAGCTGTCTCCAGCACTCTTCGACTGGATTAAGTTCCGGTGAATACGCTGGTAACGTGACGAAGGCGAGGTCGTCACGGGCCGCCAGGTCCGTGACGGCCGACGCCTGGAAATACGGCGCTCCATCCAACACGACGATCAAGTTATCTTCGAACTCTTTGCATAATGCGAGAATGAAATGTTTCGCATGTTCGGCGGTCACGTACTCTTCGAACCGAGAGAAAAAACGATCACCGTCCTCGGTGATCGCGCCCAAGAGACATGTCCAGTCGCGTTGCCCGGACAATTCGACGGCCGGCCGCGTGCCGCGCGGAAACCACGCGGCACGCGGCTCAACTTGCACGGATTTCTTGGTTTGATCGATACAGACTACTGTGGCGTCCATCTCCCGCCGCTTTTTTGAGTTCTTCGTGGAACGTCTCTTGTTCGTCAGCCTCAGCTTCAGCGGCTGTACGGCGTGGTTTTTGATAGCTCAATCTCGCTTCTTTGAGCAACCGCCGGCAACTCGGGATTGAGTAATCAACATCGTAGGTCTCGTCGAGATACTGCTGGACGAGCGCCGGCGTCCACGCCGGCGCGTTAACCCCAACTTCTTCGGGTGAGTCGTGGACAGCTTCTTCGAATTCTTGTTGCTCTTTTTCTGAGAGCTTTCGCTTTCTCCCAGATCGATGATCGTCAGTTACAGCCTGCTCAAGCGACTCGTCGGTGTCGAGTCGCTTGAGCCAGCTATAGATCGTGCGTCGCTGAACGTCGTACCACTCGGCTAGTTCAGTCTGTGTAACGCTGTTTTTGTACGCTATTGCCGCTAAGAGCCGTTGTGTCGGCTTCTTTCCCTCCACGTTGAGAGCATCTTGCAATTCCTCGACAGAGATTTCGTCGAGATGATCCACTACCTTCAGAAATCATCTCTGAGTAGAAAGTTTTAACGGTTACTATAGTGGACTGTCCAGTAAGTTCCTACCCGGTTACGTAGCGAGTTTCACAGCAGATACAAGGGGAGTACTCCACTGACAAGAATCGCCCTCAGTCTATCAGTTCCCTAACTGGGTACGGATTTACTGGATCGTACACTAGTATCGGCATACGATAAGAGAAAGTAGACGTTCACGATCGTAATGGATGCCATTATAACACTACTTCTAGGGTTTAATCGGAGATCAGCCCGATGCTGATAAAGTTACGGTAAAGCGTCGCCTTCGGAGGGTTATACCGCCAGATGGCTACACGACTGTCACGATCAGCGATGAAACTGCAGCCAGGCTGTCCCGAGTCATGGTGCACCACGACTTGGAATCGATGGCGATCGCCATCGATCATGCTGCTCAACTCGCACTAAATGAAGAAAGAATAATAAATGCTGAACTCGCACAACTCCTCTATCATCGGCTACAATCTGAAGAAGACTAAAAACCGCATGCCAGCGAAGTCTTACTGTAATCTTACCGTAATTAACACTATTCCTGTTTCGAGTATATGAACCCCGTCCACTACCGGCTGTTTGCCGTGATGAGCGCATGAGTACAGTAATCGACACTCCGACATCTGACGGCGGTGTGGTGGAACGTGTCGTTGATGGATTCACCTCGCTGCTCGACGAAGTCGACAGCGAGGAAATTGCCGCTCGGCACGAGATTGGCCTTCATTCAAAGCGGATCGACTTTCTCGAACACGTCAAAATCGGGCTCCGACTGGGCATCGACGATCCGAACACGCTTGAAAACCTCGCTCAACAGACCGATGTCTATGCCAATCTCGAACCGATCAGCAAGGGCTACTTCTCGAAATTGACCACGCGCCGGCCCTTCCAAGCGGTCGCCGAATTGGCGACCGCTGTTCTCGAGCAGCCATCTCTGTACCATCCTGTGGGGGTCGCTCGTAAACGGCTCGAACAACTTCGTGAACGACAGATCATCGGCTGTGACGCAACTCGTCTCCCACTCAGAACGACGCTCGTCATCGATACCGGCGACGACGAGCGTCGTTCGCCCCGAAGATTGCGGCATCGACCTCCATACTGCCGCTCGGCTCGATCCGGCCATGAAACACCCGCTCACCGCGTTCGTCACCCGAGCGAACTATCCCGAGTCGGACGCGTTTCCTGTCCTCGCCGGTGACGTCGAGATCCACGAGGACCTCGACTCAGTGATCTCCGTCTTCGACAAAGGCTACGTCCACTATAGATGGTTCGCTGACATGAAGAGCGAAGACATGGACATTGTCACGCCCTCCCAAAGAAATGCGAAACACGAAGTCGTGGATTTGCTCCACGACTTCGAACACGTTCAACCAGATGGCGAGGAAGTACGAGTTACTGACGAATATATCGAACTGGGAACCGTGGGACGGGAGTATCGGAAAGTCAGCATTATGCACGAGGATGATGACGATGAGATCTACCTCACGACCTTGTCTCCCGATAAATTCGATACCTTAGAGATCGCGCTGATCTACGGAGTACGGTGGCTGATCAAGATCATGTTTCGCGAACTGAAACAGTACACGAACATCCAGAAACTCCACAATACGACACTGAACGGCGTCCTCTTCGAGTTGTATTGCACGTTTCTCGCGTACATCCTCTCCCACTACTATCGACGACAGTATCCAGTCCGCGGCGGAATGCCGCGGACGTTCCGAGTGATCCGCAACTATTGGAACCGACCACTCGGTGAGTACGGGTAGCTTCCGATGGAGCCGACGCGTTTGCCGCCGCTCAGAGCGGCGGCTCCGGGCAACCTACCAGAGAATCCTGCGCTGCAGTCGGTCACCGCACTAACCCCGATCTCAGCAAACCATTTCTCGCTCAGATTCACTGGATGTATCGTTCTGATATCGGGGTCTACTGAGGTGACTCTAAATACTCGAAACAGGAATAGTATAGTCGAAATTCTTAGACAGGCTTTGAAACTGAGTCGATAGAGTGGCTGGTAGTGGGATAACGATCTCCCGTCTCAGAGCCAGGTATCGCTCGAGGAAGAATGCGTCTACGAGAGACTCCGTCAATCCGAAAGTGCCGCTAAGACGACGTCAGATCCGCGCATAAGTCGGTGTTCTAGGTAACTCCCTTCACTGTGTCCACCGCCAGTATGCCGAGACTCAGTAACCCCAAGAAATGATTGTTCTTTCAGAAGCCGGTAGACACGGTCTTGACTGAGTGGGTCACTGCCCTCAGCGTCTGCAATACTCTGATAGACTTGATAGATCTCGTGTGTCGAGAAGGCATCGCCCCTACGATTCTCAGTGAGTTTTGCTAATGCCCGAAGGAGGTATTTGACATGAGGGGTCGAGCCCGAGACGAGTTCCTGGAACCGCTGCACTTCAGCTTTCCGCTGGCCGCGCTCGACATGTGTTTCAGTCACGTGATCATCGTTCTCGCGCTCAGCTAGTTCACCTGCCTTCTGGAGAATATTGATCGCTTTGCGTGCGTCACCGTGCTCTCGAGCTGCAAGTGCGGCGACTTTGGGGATGACACCATCTTGAAGGACACCAGATTTAAATGCATCTCGGCGATTCTCGAGTATAGTTCGTAATTGGTCAGCATCATACGGTTGGAAGATGATGTCCTCATCTTGGAGACTGGAGTCAATACGCTCACTGAGACGGTCTCGAAACTCGATTTTGTTGCTGATAGAGATGACGCCGAGATAGCAATCTGTTTTCCCAGTTTCCTCTGCTCGTGAGAGTTGCATCAGGATATCATCGTCTCGAAGGATATCGATCTCGTCAAGTAAAATAATACAAATATCACGCGTTTCAAGAAGATCCCAGAGATATCGATAGTATTCATTGGCACCAATACCCTTGTCAGGGATATCCAGTGTAGCTGAGGCTTCATTAGCAAGTTGTGTCGTTACTTCCCGAGCGACACGAGTTTCGGTATTCGCATCTGAACAATCGACGTATGCGTGACTGAATTGAATATCATTCATGGTCGCTCGTTCTCGAGCACGTTGTGTCACATGACGTGCAACAAGTGATTTGCCGGTACCTGTTTTGCCATAGATAACGATGTTTGACGGTGGTCCGCCATCTATTGCTGGACCCAGTGCTTGTCCTACGTTTTGCAATTCAGTATCTCGGCCGACGATTCGATCCCGGTCCGGAACATGGCCAACACGGAGGAGCTCCCGTCGGGCAAAGATGTCGCCCGTTGCGAAGATATCATCGTCAGAAGCGTCATTGAGGTCACGGTTCGTCATATCTAGAGTGTCTCAGTGAAGGTACATAAAATGCAGGAACCTAACACCGAGTGAAAATGGAGAAATTGGCCCTTTTAGATGGGTTACTCTACGAAGCAATTAGAAGTCCGGTCAAACACCCACCCCAGACACCGAGTGAAATCAGAGTCAACTGTAGAGTTCGAAACGGAGTAAATCCCTGTAGAGAATATAAACATAAATCTTCAAAATCCTAAATCACTAGCTATCAGCTATCTCTTGGCTATATTTGTATGTATATATTGCTTATACACCTAGTTATATAATAATAGTTCAGAATTGATGGAGTGATAGCAATCCCAAACTAGCATTTTCCGGGTAGTCTGTATGTGATTCCGCTTGGATCTCAGGGTTGCACCTGATCTGCTTTTCACTCGTTGCGAGGGGTGTGAGTGGACCAGATTGAATTCTAACTTTCGAAAGCTTCTCAGAGAATCAATCGTCTGACGAGCGTCAGACCCAGAATCTTCACTCGGTGTATGGGGTGTGTCTCGGTTGATTTCACTCGGTGTCCGGGGTCTCTTTGAAGGCCGGTGTTATACCTCTGTTTCTTATTTCGTTTACAACTCTAGTCCATTGGTGTTCGGTTAAGCACTGGATCGCCTCATGAAGGCTTCAGCCACTCGTTCGCTGAGTAAGAGGCATGATTTTCTGGTTGACGGGCGTCATGAAACTTCGCTTTCGTGTTACTATAGTAGCCACTGAAACGATTTACACGCTGATCGCACAGCTGTCATGCGATCAGGTGTGCAGTGACTTTCAGTGGCTACTATATGTGTGATTTCCCTCTTCTGGGGTTCTTATCTAGACTTACATATGTGTAATGGCGATCCCCTCATCACCAGTGGCTAACAAATTTTGAGGGGGATCGGTAAGTACAGGGGGGTCTATGTATCGATAAGAGTGAAATCGGCACTACCGCAGCCAGGGCACGAATCCCAATGTAGTGGATTGGGGTCAACATCGCTTATCGCTTGCAGAACGAACCCACAGCCCCGGCATTCACTAAAATCGTTCACGTGAAAACGGCTATGCGGTCTATTTTCTTTCCTTGGCACTGTCTAGATAAGAGAAACCGCAATACGGAAAGGTGATGAAGTGACGGTATCGGCTGTAAAATCACCATATTGGATCTGATATAGGTGAACTCTGTTCTACGAGCAGCGATAATTCGGCTGCTTCAGCAAACTTCCCATAACCAGTGACAATCTCTGATCTCATCGGTAACGCTGCAACAGGCTCTGAAACGCTCCTATACGTCGGAATCGAGTAACTAGACAGTGCCCTTTCCTTTTATACCTCAGTGATTTGGTATCGGGAGAAAAAGCAGCGCTACATCCGCACACGTAGTTGCCGTTCAGTAGAGACGAGAAAAAGTTCAGACGAGAAAATCACCAACGATCACAAACCCACACCTTTGATCATCGTCTACTTTCATTCGCACAGCGCTTATAAATAGGACCAGCGAAAGAGACTCCATGGAAAATCTCATCCAGAGTTCACAAACTCAATTAGTTACCAAGATTGTGAAGAGAGTGTCTGAAATGGAAGAAACCGATCCTCTGGACTTGCCTCCTCTCTACAACAGTATCGACCCTGAGGCGCTTAATCAACTCGCTGACTCAAATATCCGATTTGAATACACAGGATATAATATAGAAATTGAGAACGGAACAATCGCTATCGATCAATAAGCATCTGTAGTGTGCGTGTGTTTCACGCTAAAATACATCTGAAGAATAGGATTTCAACAGAGCCGTTCGAGAGTGTCGATTAGCTCTTGGGCCGTGTTGCTAATCCGGCCAAGCCGGTCAGTGATCGCCTCGGGATTGTCACCGTTCCACGCTGCAAGGTAGAACGCTGATCCACTCATATCCAGCTCGAAGTAGCGCCCCACGACGTACGCAACGGCTTCGGCTTCCAGCTCGCGTTTCGTCCGTTCGTCGCGATCGTCAACGTCGAAGTGGAGGATCGCGTGAGCGTACTCGTGGATGAGTGTCCCAGCGAGATCCGCTTGGTTGTCTCGATCTTTCACTTCGACTCGCGGGCGCATGGTCATCGGACAGCGTTGCTTGCAGACTCCCTTCGCTTCCCCGTAGTTCCACTCGTCGGCCGGCACAATCTGTGCATCGACGTCCAACTGCTCGGCGCTCTCGAGGAGGGCCGGCACCAGATTACTGGCATCACCATATGCTTCGGTTTCGAGATCAGGAAGTGCCTCTCCGTCGGTCTGCGAGACATCGAAGACAGCGGTGGGTTTGAACCCGACAAGCCCTTTCGACCACTTCTCGGGCGGCGTCTCGTCGTACTCACAATCACTATTTTCGTGGTACGACGGGGAGTTTCCGCATTCGGGACACTGTTTCGTGATGATCGGTGCCCAGATCCAGATCGCACTCTCACCTTCCTGGACGTGCCGGTCGAACTCGTTTGCCCACGTGTTGTACCCTGCAACCTGGGTTGCGTGGGGACACTGCTGTTTGATCAGGAGCGTATTTCGGTACGAGTAGTCGTGGAAGTGGCTCTGTACGTCGAGCCAGGCTTTGAACTCTTCGCTGGCCGCAGCGTCGTCGACGAGGTCCACGAGGTCGTCAACCCACGTTTCGATCGTACTGTTCATCTCGTCGCTGCGCGTCTCGGTGTCGGTGAACGAGGCTGCTTGCTCTGTAGTCACTGCCATTGGAATCACTTGTGTTGACGCTCTCGCCTGCTCGAAAGCCTCACCCCTCTCTGGGGTACAACAACACCACTCTCGTTACACACCTGATCTCGAGTGAAAACGGCTCACGGGGGGATGAAAACACTCCGTTCATCGACGATCTCCTCGAGTCGATTCTGCGTCCGATGCTCGAAGTAACAGTTGTACGAGCAGTACCCCCAGATCTCACCAGTATCGTACTCGGCTTAGATCGGGACGATCTGCCAGAGTACACGACGATCTACAAATCGTTCGACCGGCTGAAAATGTGGGTGTGGCGGGTGTTGCTGCGCTGAAACGCGCAGCAACGCCCGCAGTCGGGCACGCAGCTCTCGACAGCACGTTCTTCGACCGCCGCTCAGCCTCCTCATACTCAGTCGATCACATCGGATTAGGATGAGTGTCTGCTCGGAGAAGGTGTGATATCCACCCAATCAGACAGCGAGCTAAAAGAGGAGCACCTGCTTAATTTTGTCGTCAACAGTCTTAATAAGGAACTTTCGTTGGATCTCGGAGAGAACGTAGAGGACTTCACGGAGTGGGTAATCCACACGTTGCTGGTTCCCCTCTCATGACGCGCCGGAAGACGGAGGCAAGAGCGAAAGCGGGACGAAGATAGAACCGAAGACGGTCTGAGCGGTCCCGATCGGATCGACTTGCAGTCCCGTCGAAATCAGTCAGTCTCACTGCCGGTCGCTGATACCGATTCGCCGGCGCGGACGAGAGACCTATAACTAAATGTACTTTATTAATGTGGTCCAGAAGGTTTTAATGTATTTCATATAATCCATATTCTGTCACAATACAATGGATAATCGAAGAACGGTTCTCGAAGGAATGAGTGCTGCAGTCAGATTCGGACTGTCTCCGACGGTCGCTGGACGTCAATCGAGACAGGGCAATGGCTCCAAGGAGAGCACGCGGGACAGCAAACCGCTATCCAGAGAGGATTTCAAAGTCGTCGGAACGAAGAAGACGAAGACGACCTTCGAACCGGAGAGGATCACGATCGAGACGACCTACCGGAGCCCGGATCTGAAAAAGCGATATGGGATGACACCCCCGAAAATCACGGAAAAGGATGTAATCGATCGGTCGGAGATCCCCCCCTGAGGAGGACGAGTATCCGGAGCGTGACGTCATCGTCAATACACAGCGGTGGGAATCGAACTACGCGAGAAAAGAAGAGTGGGAACAGCTCATAGAAGACCGGAGAACGGAATCTGGGACGGAATCAGGCGGTATCGGTATCCAGCACGACCATCCGGTAGACGACCAGGGAAATTGCGGTCGAGCAGTCTGGAACTACAGGAAAGTCGGCGACAACGGGTACGACGAATCGGCCCCGATAAATCTGCTCCTCTATGGAGTGGGTATGGAAGACGTCGAACGCGTACTCGAAGACGACCACGGGTGGGACAATCTCGAGAATTACCGGATTCCGCGCGAGGGGAAACGGTATGCTTGGGATATGGACCGCGCGGACTTCGCCGGTCCTGACAACGAACCGTACGGCGAATACGGCGGCTGGGGGACCGCAGAAGCCGGCCTCACCGGACGTCATCACGTGCGATGTTATGAACTGGAGCCGGGGATTATCTCCGTACAGGCCCACGAAGACGGAAACTGGGATATCTGGACACAGGAACACGACGTGGTCTCCTATCAGAGTACGCGAGACAAGATGATCGATATCTTCACGAACAACTGGCCGTATCTCCGGAACACTGGATGGGTCGCCTCAGGGCCGGACGGCTGGGGTAACGACGGCGCGGACGACAACCACGACGGAAAAGCGGTGCGACTCGAGGCAGGGTCGAATCCCCCAAAAGAAATCGACAGGAACTGTTGAAATGATCGGTCTCCGAATTTCGGTCCGAGCCGATCGGCTGGGACTGCGCAACTCATACGCTATCCCCTCCTGTATACATTCGAACCCTGTTATCACTAATTCAGAAAATAATTATCTAATGACAATTAACCAAACTAGATCCGATAGTCAGATGTACACGATACGGAACGCTCTCGATAGAGGTCCAGCAGTGCGATACCGTCGACCGACGAAACTGGGATCCCGTTCCACTCAAGGGATTTCAGTGACGACCGTCGGAGAGAACGCTCCCATGGAGGTTCCGTACCGATGAACCGCCCCAGTGTAACGTCGATAGCGGTCGGGACCGGTGGTGGGATTGCGAGCGCAATCGCCGTCGGAGCCCTGTTCTCGTTGTTCGACTACCACGTCGTCATGTCGGCGACCGAGTGGTGGACGCTCCTGCCAGGGGCGTTCGTGCTCGGGTTCGTGACGGTGGCGCTCTCGGTTCACACTGGGCTCGTCTCTCCCGGCGGTGGATTCTTGGCCCTCCTTGTGGCCGTAGTGTACACCGAACTAACGACGTCCCCCCCGCGGGCGGTCGTCGAACGCGGTGACGACGTGATCGTTGATGGGTCGTTCCACGCGTTGTCCTACGCCGAGACGTGGTACGTCTGGCTCGCACTCCTGCTCGTCGCCGGTGTCGCCGAGTTCGCGATTCGACGCGGGTACAGTCTCGAGGACGGTCGGTTGCGAAATCTCCCGACCCTCCCGCTTTCGCGAACCGACCTGTGGCTCGTCGTTGTCGGCTGTAGCGGTGCGGTCGGCCTTGCGACGATGATCCTCCTCGTTCGAGGGGTACTGTGGGAGACCGCCTCCGGATACGGAATCGGCTTCGTCGCAGCCGCCGTCGCGACCGTAGTCCCGCTCGCGGCGTTGCTCTCCTACGGGATCGTCTCCCCGTTCGTTCTGTACGGCTGGCTCGTCATGGCCACCCTGCATACGGAAGCGTTCACAGCGCCCGATAGTGGACTCCACATCCCCATTCTCGGCGTTTCGTCGATCGGGTTCGTAATCGTCGCGGGACTCGAACTACTAGTTCGTTCCCGACTTCGGGGGTGGGACGGTGGCAGGTTCGCGAGCGCCGTCAGTCAGGAGTGACCCCTGCGCGCGGATACGCAGGGGTGCAGTGAGGGAGTGAACCGTGTTCAGTACCGTTCACCCGTCGCTGGACATCCCGGCCCGCCGACGACGGGATTCCCGTGGCCGCGGTCGACGTCTCCGAAGTCGTGGCTCTACGTCGGCCACGCCTCCGCCACCCGCCGATAGGAGTAGTCCGCACCGCGTCGTGTGTTCGCGCGTCATCCGTCACCTCGCTCGAGGGACCGCAGTCGGTCGATCCGCTCCGCAGTCGGCGGATGCGTGTCGGGGAAGATATCGGTGCTGACGAGTTCCTTCGAGCCGAACGCGCGCTCCTCTAACGGGTCAAGATAGAGCGCTTCGGCACCGCCGTCGAGCTTCCGGAAGCCGCGGTCGGGGAGTTCGGGCATCGTCCTATCGATTTTCTCGAGAGCGGTCGCGATCGTCCCCCTCCGGCCCGGCAATGGCGATCGACTCGCTGAGGTCCTCGTCGTCCACGTCCTCGGGCTTCGGATTGACACTCCTGCTACGCAGGAACTCCTCGAGAGTCGGCTCTGGTGGGTGGATCTCGGGCTCGGGGTGTCGCGGCTCTCCAGCGAGCCAGGCGGCGCGATCGCGGTTCATCAGTTCCCACCCCCGTTTTCATGGACGGTCTTGGGGTGTTCGGTTCGCTGTGTGGTCTGTTCTTGCACTTTGGATCGTCTCATTGTTTTTCCCTCCCCCCCCGGGGACGAACAACACCACCGCGCGATGCACGTGATCCCGGCGTCTCACGCGCTTGGAGGACGGAACAGGCACCGCTCGCACTCGAGAAACTGCTCTCCCTCTCCATTGAATCGTCCAATCAATACTGCTGCCTCGCAGCGGGGACACGGATCACCGTGGGTGTAGCCGCCTTTGACTGGTGGATCAGGAGTCGTGACGGTCAGCGCGCGTATGCGTGCTCTTGCGCTCGCCCGTGTGACTCTCTGTTCGTCAGTCTGAGGGGCATCCTGGGAAGAATCAGTCACTGTTCCCACCGGGCGAGTCGAAGAGGAACTAGGAGCTGGCGTCCTCGCCCGTCAGCGTCAGCTGGTCGTCGGCCGTCTCCGCGAACAGCGATGTCTGGTCGGTATTGTCGCCTTCCGAGTACCGAACTTCGACGCGGTCGTCGACGCCGAACTCGCTGGCTACGGGGCGATCGAGTCGTGCTTCGACCTCGCGATGGCTGACGTCAGCACCGAAATCCTCGAGCGAGGTCGCAACGCTTTCTTCGGTCGGTTCGAGTCCACCGTCAGCGGTGAACGCTGTCTGCTGTTGGATCGTGATCTCGGGTCGATCTGTCATCTGTAAAACCCTCCACCCCTCTCGAAGGGTGCAAACAACACTCCCAGCGATCGCAGGCACCGTGATCGGTGGACCAGTCACGACTCCTCGCGAAGTTCTTCAGCTCGCTGGGCTAGCAGTTTGAGGATCGGAAGGCGGTGTTGGTGCTGATTTTCGTAGGCGACACACGACTGAAGTGTCTCCATGTCGGTGATCGTCGCGATTCCCGCATCAATGATCCGGGGATTCGGTGACTCGAGGCGCTGTGCTGGCGTCAGTGGCTCGTCAGTCTGGTCGGTATCTGCCCTTGTAGACTCCTCTCACTCCTCTGAGGAGCAAACAACACCACCAACTGCTTACGTTGGTGTGGCATCAGTCGATCCAACGGTTAATTCTTTCTGAAATTATTCAGTCTCATGGACTTCACTATATCCGGGAGAGGTAGCCATTTGGATGATCTCGAACGTGTATTTGGTTTGTGGCTTCCACTCTGGATTAATATACTTTGCAGCAGAACTGACCACGGGATCATCGTGCTGCCGCATTTCCTGATACAGCTCTTCTTGTGAGCGGGGCTCGATGTATTCTGATATTTTCCACCACCGATTACAGGCTGGGAACTCTCCAGGGCTCATTTCCTGAAACACCCCTTTTCGACCAGGAGGGCCTCAAGACCGTGAATCACATTATCGGCAGGACGGTGAACCCTGCTATCTTCGATATAGTGTGCGTCTAAGAGTTCTTGCGGATACTCTTCATCAGAGATGTTCACGTCGTCCATGACTCGTATTGAGGACTCCGAAGTGTAATTTCCTCGATAGGTGATCAACTTAACACAGAGACCAATACACATACCCGAGAGACGAGTTCAACAGGTCCATTTCCATATTAGTGGTGGTTCGTGTCCCCCTCGGACTGTCAGGGTCCGGCCCGTGTCGAGGAGATTGACACCTGGTACACTCCCAGATCGGTGAGTCGGGAATTTCTGGAACTGGCACTTCATCGAAGCCACCGAATGTGTGTCGTGTCGTCTCACTGCACGATCGGCACTCCAAATTTCGACGAGTTCGCCCCTCGCGAGGAGAGTTCTCGGAGCGATTCGGTGGGGAAACATGTTCGAGGGCTATTGCGGGAACGATCCAGGTGCGTGTTGGCTCGTCCCGTCGTGGATATTCGTCAGTCTCCCAGTTGGAACTGGTTCGCTCAACCGTGCCCCCAGCGATCAGCTGGCCGACCTCCTCGATATCAGTGATCGGTTCGCCTTCAGCGTCGAACAGCACTGGATCAAGTGTCGGTCGGTTCTCCTCGGTGTTGTCGGTTCTCTCCTCAGCAGCTATAGTGTAGTCATGGCCGGCGTTCTGGCGGATGATATCGAGCTGGCGCTGTCCTTCAGTCGTCTCGACGGCAGCGGCACCAGGCAACTGGCCCCATTCACGAGTGAAGCGCGTGACGAGCTCGCCCTCGAGATCGGCGATCACTTCGCATTCGTCGATACCGTCAATAGAAGTGGTGAAAACATCGTCAGTCAGTCCTGTGAAGACAGCTTTGGCTTTGCTAATGGCGTTGTGCTCGGTTTTCGCGTCGATGAGGACATGAATCAGTCCAGTGAGCTTGCGCTCGGTGTCAGGCTCGACCACCAGATCACCGTAGTCGAGGCTGGTCGTGAGACAGAAGTCGCACTTTGTTCGATCGTGAGTGATCTCTGTGCCACACTTGCACTGATTCTCAGCGGTGGAGCCATCCTCGTAGGATGTTGATCCAGGAGCGTCTGGATACCCCACGTGATCGGTTTCGAGCGAGTTGTTGATGCGTTCGTAGCTGCCATCGCCGACGGCTCTCGAGTCGGTCGCATCGGGGCCAATACTTCCTTCGTCTTCGGGAGCGAACTCCCAGCGGTCGTCATCGTCGTAGTTCATGGTGTCGTGGAACTCCTCGGTGTGTCGTCGATTTTCGCTCTTATCCCTGCCCTCGTTAATCTCCGGATAGTGGAGTGAAAGTGAAACGAGATCTTGCCAACAGATCAAAGAGCTATTCCTACATGTTGATTAATACATATTTGGGGAGTCGGACGATTGTCGACCGTTCGGCTGTAACCTGTCAGAGGCACCCTCACCCGCACTTTCCGTACGTTTTGCTTCCCTACCGTTGAGGCAATGAGTTGACTCATCTCTCTGGTCCACAGTCACGAATGCGCTGTGCAGCGATGCGTTCGCCAAACGACGCTCCACTCTTCTCGATCACTCGCAATCACTGAACCTACTTCGTGAGTACTAATTTACGGTTATTTCCATGCTTATTGCTAGCAGTGGGCAAAGTATTACGATTGCACGCTATGTAGATGTATTGGGGACACATGAGGATTGTTCAGAACGTGGTCCGCTGGTACAGACTCAACCATGGGATCGGGAAAGAGATGCTGGATAGTGGTGCTGAACTCATGCCATGTCCGTACTGTGAAAAGGGGACACCAGTCTTTCAGTCAACATATAATTCGGCAGGGCTGCCGATTTTGTTCAGTGTCTGTCTCTGGTGTGATGGATTTATTGAATTCGGTGGCGCCTCCCTGCAGCCGCACAAGCCGTATGCAACCGCACATGATCCCCAGACTGAGGAGCGGTATTCGAAGCCATAGTTTGTTCGTTTGCCTGTAGAATTATGGATGCTGTTACCGTGACTCGTGGCATGGGCACGGATGATTCGTACTCGATCGGTCTCCTTGAGCGAGATACAGAGAACCCGGCTGTTGGATCGTTTCCACCGACCGTGTCGTCGACTGCGTTCGATGCCGTGACCCGTGGCGATCTCATTTATTGGGGAGAATGGTCAGATCGGGATGCTCTCGTGGTCACGAGGCACCGGTCGGTCTACGACGCCGATTCTCGGTTCACAGAGCTGGGTCAGTCTATGCTCGACAGCGACGGTGCGACTACGCTACCGCCGCCCGTCGTGGATCGCATCGAGCAGTGGGCAGCGGAGAAGATCCATTTTGTTCGGGACGAGTCAGTACCGATGGTCTGCTTGCTTATGGCCGACGACGCGTTTCAGACGCGTCGTAATGAAGAGTAGAAAGGTGAGTTGTTATCTCTTCTCGGCTGGAGTGGTCACCCGAAGCTCGGTATCGACCTGATAGAGGTATCCGCGTTCGAGCAGTCGTGTGATCGTGTGTTCGGCATCCGCTCGTTCGACATCGTCCGACTCGATAACCTCGCAGTCCTCGGCTGCTTCTTTGACGGTAATCTCACTCTGTTCTTCGAAATCGTCTTGAGTCCGCGTATCGTTCGTTGATATGAGTTTCTCGCTCCATTGGAGACAACCCGCTCGAGTGTGCCATCACTCGGGCATTTTACCGCACAACAATGCCCCGAGGAGCGGGTCTGTCTACACCGTTTGCTACAACGGTAACCGTATTAAGCCCATCGGTTTGGTTCAAAGCAAACGGTTAAGTGAGGGAGGACTATAGGTAGGAGCATGAGCGAGAAACAGCCCCGAGAAGGTGGCGGGAAATACGGCGAGAAGGTGACTGAGCAGGACATCCTCAAAGCGTTTGACTCCAGCGACGACCCGTTCCTCACGACTACCGAACTTGCCGATCAACTCCCAGTCTCACGCCAGGCCGTGAGTTATCGACTTGAGCAGATGCGCGAGAAGGGGCTCGTCGACAAGAAGAAGACTGGTGCCCGTGCTGCTGGGTGGTGGGCCAAGCTCGGCCCCCGCCTTTCCGACGAAGCCGAGCAGCGGGCCGACGCCGCTGATCCTGACAGTGCGATCTCCCACGAGGATCTGAAGACCGAGCTCGACATTGAGTGACGACCGTGGCCGAGACTGAGTACTCGGAGCGAGCAGCTGACTGGTTGCGTGACGCCGAGTCCGACGTTCAAGAACAGGTCATGAAACGGATCGAACAGGCACAGGACTTTCCCGACCACTTTCTCGACAGACTCCGGGGGTCAGAGTACTACAAACTCCGCGCGGGTGACTACCGTGCGATCATTGACTGGCGGCGGAACAAGAACCCCGAAGTGCTATTCGTTCGGGAGATCGATCACCGGAGCAATATCTACGAGTGACTGTCTGACGCGCGTCTGACTAATCTATTTCTGAGACGGGCCGAGACGCAGCGTATGGAATCCGTCTCAACTCGTCTCGATAACGAGACGTTATGTCTCATACGTGAGACAGCCGAGGAGAGAAGCGTCAGCATGGCTGAGGTACTCCGTGAGCTAGTTGAGAAAGGACTCGAGTATACCGACCTCGAGATTGAATTAGTCGAGTACATCGAGAGAGAACAGAGTATATCCGAACGCAAGGCCCAGGCCGGGATCGTCACACGCGCAAAGTGGTTTGTGATCGGAATGCCAACTGAGGAGGCAGAGTAATATGCCCGAATGTGACGAGTGCGGAGGGTTCGTCACTCAAGACTTTATTCGGGTGTTCGGCATTGAAGGTGAAGTACACGGCTGCCCACACTGTATGACCAATCGAGAATTGGGCAACGGTGCTGCGACCTCAAAGATCGAGTGACCGACGACTGACTACATTGACGATCTCCTTGATGAACACACGCAGACGGAGATAGGTGAGAAACTGGATTGGAGTCGGAGTAAAGTTGCTGACTACACCAAACTGTTGAATTCGATTGTCGTGCCAGTTTTGGATTTGGCCCGGAGCACCAAGAGGGACGCGCGACAGACGATGTCTCGGCCGCGATATTCGACTTCACTGAGTACTGGTTCCGAACCTCTGGCCTCTACGACTTAGAGGGCGAATGGCAAACTCCCGATGAGGAACGTTTCCTGAACGGAGATGGGCGACGACTAAATTGGAGTGTCTACTTCTGGGTGGCAGTCGCCACAAACCCAGTCATGTTCCTCACTCGACGTATGCTTCCACGTCCGCTCGACCTCTTGGCCACAGTTGTCACAGCGGGGCATAGAATGATATGAGCTTAGGCTGGCAATGAAGGTGTTGCAGCCGCTGTTCGTATCGCCCCAACAAGCTCACGTTGGTGGCTGACAGGGAGGGACGACTGAATCAAGTACCCCTCTTGCAACGCCCCTCAAGGACCGACGCTTCGAAATCTTCAAATTATGTCAGTTTGAACTGTGGGTTCTCTGTTCATCGATCCATGGTTGACGGACCACTAGGTGATCAATCCGATTTCACTGGATTTGATGGCTCGACCATCATAGACAGTGCCCTGCATGGCGAAAACCTCCTAGCCACTAAAATCAGATATAATTACAAGGTTTTTGACGACTGCGAACGTCTATGAACACTGTTCTCGTACCGCAATCGTGCCCCGTGGGTAACCGAACCCACCATGCACAGCCATATTGGAGGTAAAATCCATGACTGTCATAGCCCGATTTGAGGTTATCCCCGTCCATGACGGGAGTTTGTCCGAAGATATTGCACAGGCCATCAATGCGCTCGATGAGTTCGATATCTCATACAAATGACCGCAACAGACACGGTCATTGAAGCCAACGAGGTTGATGAGGTATTCAAAGCAATCCAAGCGGCACATAACGCAGTTGAGGCCGATCGAATCATCACATCCGTCGAAGTCGATGATCAAGGAAGTGATCAGCAAGCCGAGGACCGCATCAAATCCGTAGCAAGCGTGCTTGGCCGCGACCCAGAGAAGAATATGTAGCGAATCAGATAATTCAGAGATGCCCTGTACAGAACGACACTGCTTCTTTTCCATTAGTCTCAAGAGATATGAGCGGTTCGTGGTTTGGAGGAGTTACGTCTGTTCTGACGATACCCCGCTACCAACCTGTAGTTCGCGGTAAGTCATACAGTTCGGACAGCCATGGACCTCACCATCAATATCGAATAAAGTCACATGTGATGAACGCATTACAGTCACTACAGTGAGGCATATCTTAACCTTTCATTCGGGCCCCTGTATAACTGTGCTGAGAGCAGACACTTGACAAGACGTGTAGCATCAAACTAATCGAAGGCTGTATCGGAACGGCATGCTCACACTACATCCCACGTGTTGAAAGATCCTGCTCAGCCACGCGTGATCGGTTGACCATACTCAATAATGTTGAGAATACAACTTTTCTCTACTACATACATCGGAATGCGGTTGATCTAGTACCGTCCCAACCGTCGAGTGACTAGTTCCCAGCCTCCTCGAGAGTCGGATAGAGCCGGTGTAGTTTCGTTCGAGCGTCCTCGTTTGTGAATTGCCAGTTGATCGTGACATCCAACTTATTGCGCTCAGCTTCCCACGCAGCGACCTCCGACTGGAGGGTCGCTGCGTCCGAAATTCGGCGGTTAAGACACTGGGTCTGGAGCGTGCTCCAGACGAGTTCGGCCATATTCAGCCAACTTCCGTGCGTGGGCGTGTAGTAGAACTCGAAACGATCGAGATACTCGCGTGCTTTCTCGGGCGGGAAGAACCGATAGAAGGCAGCCGGATTGTGCGTGCTGAGGTTGTCCAAGACTACCCGGATGCAGATAATGGCTTAGAGAAGGTTTGAAAGCTAATTCGAGTATGGAATATAACAAGCTAAGAGATCCGTGTACCGGGTGCACGGCGATCTAAAGCTGTTTCTGTGAGATGGTATGATTTCTGGTGGTTCGCTCGACTGATGAATTTGGTGCTGAAAATAGGCAGTACATGCGCTTTGACGGGCATTTTCCCATCATCATATAAACCCGCACTCACTGTTGATACCTTGCTTGAGATCTGCCTGGAGAAGACTTCTACGCCACAAATTCTGAGCTAGCTTTCAAAGCGCGTCTGAATCATTAACTGCATCCGGGTAGTCGTCGGCAATCGTCTGCATACAGTCGATCCATTCACAGGTCCGTCGTCGTTCAGTTACGTGAATACGACACCGGCCAGTTAACGGCTCAGTTGCGAGGTGAAGCATTCGTTTCCCATTGCGTTCGTAGTGGTGATCTGTTCGAGCGACCGCTCCCGGTGACGCCGGGAGCGGGTCGCGGACGTGCTTGCGAAGTTCCTTGCTGGACTCGTCGAAACAGATGACTGGACGGGTCTCGTCGTACGGCTCTTCGTAAAGAGAAAGGATCGTTTCCATCCGATAGACGAACTCTGCGTTCTCTTTGGGTGGAATAAGCCAGTACTCAGAGCGGTGTGGCTTCAGGTCGTTTTTTTAACCGCTGTCGGACGGTTTCCTCGGAGATCGAGTCGAACTCGATCTCCTCGAGGGTAACGAGGCGGTCAGCAAGAAGCGCGTACGTCCAGCGAGTTCGGCCTTCAGGCGGCTCCGAACAGGCAAGTGCGACGAGGTGGGCTTCAGCTCGACCGTCGAGTTTCGGTTCGTAGTCTCGGTCGGGCTTGCGGCGGTGGATCGCCGCAAGCCCTCTCTCAGAGTACGCTTTGCGTGTGCGATAGGGCGTGGCGATCGAGCAATCGAGGTGCTCACAGATCGTCGGATCTGTGAGCCCCTCGTCGACCTTCAGGAGAATTTTTGCTCGGGTGATCGCTTCGGCTCTGTGTTCGCCTTTTGAGACGAACTCCCTCAGCTCGTTCCGCTCCTCGTCAGAGAGATCGACAACGTGCTTCTTTCGTCCCATGTGTATAGAGACGCTCTCAAAGGAGATAACCTAGACTGTCCACGTTTGGGACGGTACTAGTACCGTCCCAAGCGTAGACTGCCTAGAACATCTCCTTTCTAAAACTCGTGTCTCGTTCGGCACTGTCTAGATAAGAGAAACCGCAATACAGGGAGGTGATGAAGTGACGATATCGATTGTAAAACTACCATCTTGGATCTGATATAGGCGGACTCTGTTCTACGAGCAGCGATAGTTCGGATGCTTCAGCAAACTTCCCATAACCAGTGACAATTTCAGATCTCACCGGTAACGATGTAACTGGCTCTGAAACGCTCCTCTACGTCGGAATCGAGTAACTAGACAGTGCCGTCACAATCGTGTTCTCATCCTTCTGGAGGACGACTACGCCGCTGTCGTGGAGCCAGACAGAGACGCCGATGCCCCAATATGCCATCGACCCGGTGAGAGCGCTCTCGACGGGAGTGAGAGACTCACGTCACCGCGATCGATCGCCGCCTGCACGCCCTGGCGAAGCGCCCACACTTGCGATTCGGTGAGCGTGTCCTCGGGTGCGTCAATCTCGTCGACGTACGTCAGCAGATCTGCCACCATCACACCTCACCTCCGATGATCCGGTCGACCTCAGCCAGTTCACGCGCTTCAGCGGCCTCGTCCTCATATCCCACGTCAATGGCATAGCGCTCGAGGACGGTCACAGCTCCATCATCGTCCTTGGCTGCTCGTTCGACCAGCTCTTCAAGGACAGTGACGACCACACGGTCGGCGACCTGACGGCCAGCATCGGCTGCCTCGCTCTCGATGTGGCCAAGCCGCGACTCCGGATACGCATAGGTTTTCGAAGGCCTGGACTTGAGGCTTGAGCAATAGACGACATCGAACACGCGATCGCCAGTTTCAATCCGATCTACGGCCAGGGAATGTCAGCTGCCGCGCTAAAGGCACTCACGCTGCATCACGCGCTCGCGGTGGGAGGACGCACGGATCTGTCGGACCGGTTTTTCGACCGTGCCGCGACGGTCGTCGAGATCGTCTGGGAGCAGGCAATCGACGGCGACCTGCAGTACCCGGAGACCGACGGCTCCGACGGTCCGGCGTCGGCCGTCCTCGAGTGGTATCTGAACCGGCTGTTCCGTCGTGCCCACACCGATCGACGGCTCTCGGACGCAGTGTTTCCGGTCATCTCGTTGCAACAGCCGCCGTCCACTTGGTTTCGACCACGGGTGTTCTGGCGCGTCCTCCGGACGGTCCGAAATCCCAGAACCCACAGCTATGAAGAGTCCCATCCTCGAACCGAAGAGCACTGGACCTAACTGGTGCACCGATTCACGGCCTCGTCGATTGCATCGCCGTCAATGTCCTCCGCTAGATTACCGAAGAGCGAAAAAGCATCATCTCGTCACCGCCAAAAGCGCGGGTTCAGCCCGCTTACTCTTGGACTGTGATGGTGCCCGCGTCGACTCTCTCACCGTAGTCAGTGACCAACCAGTCGACTTCCTCGCCCCCAAGGTCGTCGGTTTCGAAGGTGCCCATGACGGTTTCGGTCTCACCGGCAGCGACAGTGAAGGAACTGGATCCGGTCTCGTTGCCGAACCCAATTACTAGATCACTATCGAAATCTTCCTCAGTGTCGTTCGTGACAGAGACGATGATCTCAACGGGTTCGCCTGCGTCGACCTCCTCGGGCGCCTCGACCTCAAAGACCCCGGCGGTCTCGTCATCTTCTTCGAGTTCCACCGCTCCGTCGTCGACGACGCGATTGACGTCGACACCGGTGGGGTAGCCGTCATCTTCTTCGCCTAACTCGTCGGCGTAGTCGAACGCCTCGTCGTCGGTCGTATCGCGGTGGGCCATCACCAGAAGCTGCCGCGATTCTTCGGGTGGGGTGTCGAATTCGATCTCGACATCGTCGTGGATGCCAGGTTCGAGGCGCTCCGAGGAACCAAGGACCGTCGTTGAGAAAAACTCTTCCAGCGTGGGCATGGTCTCACCTTCGACTAACCAGGGATCGGGATCATGCGCTGCCGTGGGATCCTGAACGGAGACAAAGCCGCCATCCAGCAGCGTTACCGTGTCGATTACCACGCTCGTTCCGTCGGTTGCCTGATCGTTGAAGGAGACAGCGGCGCGGAGTTCGTCCTCCTCGTTTGTCTCCTGGGCGGTGACTTTGCCGCCCGCCCCGATCAACAAGGTCCCTACCGCCGTGCTCTGGAGCACCGTTCGTCTCGATACCTTCCGTGCTATGTCGTTTGATTCGTTCTGTTGCATGGTCCTTAGGCGTCAAGTGAGTAGACGCTGATCACGTTTCCTGGCTCGGCACGTCGGCCACCTGCATTGATCATCATGTAGTGTTTTTCTTCGTGTGGATCGTGCCAAGCGATCGGCCCACTGTCCACACCCACGCCAACATCGTCGGTAACCAGACGATCGCCCGTCTCGGTATCGTACACAACAACTTCACCGTTGGAATGACCGGTGAGCGTCACACCTCCCGCCGTCGTGAGCGAGCCACTGTACGATCTGGCATCAGAGATCCAATCTTGCCACTTGACTTCGCCGGTAACCGGATCAATGGCCGTGGTATTACCGAAATTACCACCCCACTCATCAGGTATCTCGTCTTGGTCGTATGCTTCGAGATCTTCTGGACTACGAATCCCTTCCGTCGTCATTCCGAGGTAACGCCCACCGGGTTGGTACTCCGTTTCAGTCCAGCTGAAGTGGTGAGGTTGACTAGTCCCTTTGACGATTATCGTCCGACTCTCCGGATCGTACGAGCTGGGCTCACGGTTAGTCCCTCCGCTGGTACCCGGAATGATCCACGGGGAACTTTCTAGATCGTCCTTAGGCGGCAGGGACCACATATTGAGGTGATCAATATATTCTTCACTCCGCTGGACGAGTTCACCGGTTTCAGCATCTACCGTGTGGACCCAGCCGGTCTTTGGCGCCCACGAAACCAGACGTCGCTCCTCACCGTCCACTTCCGCGGTATAGACCAGCGGTGCACTCGGCGAGTCGTAGTCCCACCATTCGTGGGGTGCGTCTTGGTAGTGCCATCGGTACTCACCCGTCTCGATATCGACCGCCACCTTGCCGCCGGAGTACTGATTCCAGCCTGGACGCGGGGTACCGTACCACGGTCCGGGGTTCGCGGACGGAACGATCACGATCTCGTTCTCGGGATCGATAGCGCCCGCGGCCCAAGCAGTACCGCCGCCGTGCTTCCAGGACTCGCCGACCCACTGGTCCGCCGGCGTCATGTTGACTCGCCACTCAGGCTCGCCGTCGAGGTTGATCGCATCGAAGAAACCACTGACGCCGAACTCGCCGCCAAAGCTCCCCTTCATCAACTTGCCGTTGTAGATCAGCGGTGGCCACGATGAGGTCGACCCCCGCGAGCGCTCCCACTGGAGGTCCTCGTGCATCAGACCGTCGGCCGGCTCATCGCGGTAAGCACAGGCGCCGTTGTAGTACCACCGCTCCTCACCGGTATAGCGGTCAATCGCCAGAACGCCCAGGTCGAGCGTGCTCTTGTACACTGTATCACCCAATACGGCGACTCCCCGTTCGGCCGATGGACTTTCATCCGCCGTTCCCACGGCCGGGCGGTAGATATGACTCCAGAGGACGTCGCCGTTTCGGGCGTTCATCGTATAGAGGTGATCTGGTCCGAACGTGATATACATGATCGGCGGATCACCGTGCACGATGATCGGCGACCCTTGGAAATCGTGGTCTTCGGTCAGAAACTCGAACTGGTACTCGATTTCGAGGTCATCGATGTTGTCCGGCGAGATCGCATCGCTTGGATAGTGGCGTTGGCTCTCGTATCCGCCACCCCACACAAGCCAGTTGTCCTCTCGCTCGCTCGTCTCGACGAGGTCTTCCTCGGTGATATCGACCTCGGGAATTACGGCGGTGTCGTGCTGTTCGATCTCCGATTCACCGGGCTTCTCGTCGAACGGACCGTCACGGATGACTTCAACATCCCCAGATGACTGTCCGGTTCCTGTAGCATGCGGTTCATGTACTCACACCTCCTCTGCTCTGGGCTTTCGATCGTCAGCGATCCAGACGATGTCGTCCACGAGGAACTCCTGACCAATGATCATAATCGCAGTGCTCGCCGTAATCAGCGTCGTCAGATTCTCGTCGCTGATCGTCTCCTCCGCAACGCGTTCGGCCGCATCACCCAGCAGGTAGACGCCGGCGAGCATCGACTTGACATCCCAGACTGCCCGATCAATCATCTCCCCCGTGATCAGCACCTCATTCTGCCAGATCCACCAGTCCAGCCCATCGATCCATAGCAGCGCCCCCTCCATCGCACGCTTGTGCAATGGTGAGACGTACTCGTGGACGACACCTTCCTCGTAGCCGTCCTCCGATTCGACTGGCGGATAATCGTTCGTGGTCTCCCACCATGACAACTGGTCGCTCGTGTTCACGATATTCGTCACGAGGGCCAGTTGTTCGCCGTCAGAGAACCCGAGCTTGGACAGCGTCTCGGCCAGCGACTCCATTCTCAGTAGCTGTCTCGTAGTCTGCTTGATGTGTTCGGGTGTGAACGCCGGGAGGTTGTCCTCGGCGCTCGCGAAGAAACCGGCTTTTGAAAGATGCTCCTCGATCCGCCAGGCCGCCGGCGTCAACTCCATATACGGTGCCTCGCCGTACTCGGGAACGCCAATCTCCCGAAGGTCCGGGACCCGCTCCATCTCATCGGCAAGGTCCGACAGTTCCGCGCCAATCAGCGTCGCATCGAGAGGTTCGGACAGTTCGTCTTTGACCGTCTGACCTATCTCGGCTAACTCGTCTGTTTGTTCGCCGATCACTTCCGACTGTAGATCGGTTAAGATAGGGCGTTCCGGAACGTCGGTAGTGGGAAGCCCCAACGTTTCCCTGAATCGTTGGTGGTCGATATCGCTTACTGTTCCATGGCTATACTGCTGTTGTGGGTTGTTACCGTATGCCATCTTCCTCCCCCAGCATCTAGCTGACACGTCTTACACAATAGTAGTTTCCACATCCAATTTGTATGTACTATATTTAATACTGGAACATGTGAATATATTTCAATTTATAACGTGAGTACTATAGAACGATCCGCACAGCGTTCCTTTCACATCATCTGGACCGAACTATCCGTTCACTACATCTGCGTATTGAATGAAAGAGAAATCGGTGATCACCACTATATGTATGTATCTATATAGGACTAGCCATTACGGATCTATAAAACATATCTTTTTATTCATCTAAATGATTATCGACTTCAAGAATCTCGTATAGTCTCTTTCCGACAAAGCCGTCGTCGAAAGGCTCGAAGCGGCTGCAGGTGACGGACTCGACGATGTGCCGTTTGATCTGGCACTCCCCGACCCTAACCATTGGCGACGCATCGATCGCTGACTGGTGCGGATGACTGACGATGTCGACGAGGCCTGTCAGGCACAGATCAAGCTCCTCCGTGACCACCCGCTTGTTCCCGACGAGGTCAGCATACACGAATACGTGTATGAAGTCGAAAGCGACGCACTGCGGCGCCCTGGCGAACACGTGGCCTCCGTCGCCCCAGCGGCAACGGAGCGGCGGACATGTGGCCACACGAGACGGTTGTGTGATCGGACGTTGAATTACCCACGTCGCTCAGAACGGCTCACAGCGGATTGTACCGGATCATATCGGATCATGCTAGATAATGTAAAATCATGTCGGATTAAATCGGATCACATCGAATCGGCCCTCGACCCAGACCGTCAAGACAGTCGCGACCTGTTACCAGAACTCAGTTCCCTCGAATCCCCACGCTATGGGGGCTCTACCGACGTTAACCAACAACGGGGGCGCTCGACGGCGAGTATTGATTACGATATTCGTTAAAACATTCACTTGTTGTGCTGGCCTGACTGTTTGTCTTATCAAACAAGCTGATTTCCCGCCGGTTTCGGGACATCAGAACGATCAGAGCCGATCATTCACAGAAGTCAAGATATAGATCTGCTACTAATTTATATGATAGAAACTATTCATGAGGATTTTCTGCCAGTTGTAATGGTCTATATGAAGAACTAGAGGCTATTGTCCAGTTGCTTATACTCAAGTATATACTTCTTCTGTTTCGAGCTGCCATGGACGGCAACCAACCAGATAAAGCAACTCTCGACCGGCGATCATACCTCTCTAGCAGCGTCGCTACAGTGGGTATACTCTCATTCGGAGTTGGAAATGTAAGCGCTGGCGAGGTAGAGACGAAGACGGACCAGGAAGGATCGAAACTGGATGCCACGCAGACAAATCCCGCTCGAGGACACTGTCTAGATAAGAGAAACCGCAATACAGGGAGGTGATGAAGTGACGATACCGACTGTAAAACTACCATATTGGATCTGACATAGGCGGACTCTGTTCTATGAGCAGCGATAAGTCGGCTGCTTCAGCAAACTTCCCATAACCAGTGACAATCACGGATCCCACCGTTACGCTGTAACAGGCTCTGAAACGCTCCTGTACGTCGCAATCGAGTAACTAGACAGTGCCCGCTCGAGAGATCGCTATTCAGCCAGGCACATCTGTCCTGTTTGAAATAGACTCAGATGTAGTGGGAGAGTCTAGTGGCGGAACACAGTGGTTTGTCGATGGAGAGCTTAACGGGCGCTCACTGGGGCCCTGGTATAGCGCGTACTACAGCCATCAAGGAGCAGAATGTTGGTACCAGACCTTCGAGTCGGAGGGAACCTATGAGGTGGCTGCAGTTGTTGACGGTGACAACAAGGACTCTCGAGCAACTTGGATGGTCCATGTGTCCCCAGATGGAGCCGCAGCACCGTCCATCGAAAAGGCCCAGCCGGCCGATAAGTCGCTTGAAATCGGTCGCGATGAAGAGACCGATCTCGAGCTAACTGTGACCGATCCCAATGGAGACCTCGACCGCGTTGTCTGGTGGCTTGGGCATGCGGACGATATCCTCGATGTGACCGACGTGTGTGGAAGTGAAGACACCGCATCACTATCACTTGAGAGAGTGTGTGATAGGTGCCCTATCATAGTCTGGGTAATCGGTGAAGACAGATCGATCACCCAAGAAAGATTGTGGATGATCAATGAGGCCACTGAGTAAGGCGAGCAGATCTGACGCGCTCGCTTAAGCACCGTCGGGTTCTGCTGGCGTTGTTCTCTACTACTCTGGGTAGCCAGATCAAGATCGAGCGCCGCCGCTACGTAGTGTTGAAGTGCGGTCGGGATGAGAACACCCGACCGTGGTGGTGGGATTGCGTAGGTCCTTCCGACCGGCGCGAACGCGATGGGAGCTCCAACGCCAGTCGGACGTGGGAGCCCCGCAAGACTCTTTCCAACTTGTCACCCCCATAATCGACGAACATCGCTACAATCAGCGCTCTCTGACCGAAACCGTGAACTCGGCTGTTAAGCGCTTGCTCGGCTTCGCCGTGCAAGCGCGGTCTTGGTTCCATGAGTTCCGAGAAATTGCACTGAGGTGTGTCGTCTATAACATCAAACGAGCCGTAAAACAGTAAATTCCACCGCCTTATGGCGATTCAACACAGCCGTTTCGATCGAACGCTGCTCGAGCGCGTTCGCGAAGTCACCCGTCGTCGGCAGTCTCGTTCGCGTCGTCTCCAGTCCGATCGTCGTCAGCGCCGTCTTCGCCGGCCGTATCGGACGTTTCGCCGACGGTCTCCGGGAAGTAACCGGCCGTTCCGATGTCGACTCTCGCGAGGCTCGGGTCGGCGGCCGCCTCGTCCTCGAGGAAGGTCCCGTAGGCGAAGTTCGCGATGTACAGCGACGTCGCGGTTTCCTTGGTAGTGCCGAAGTGGACGTCCGCGGGGAAATCGAGGGGGTCGCCGCTGGTGAACGTCTCGATCTTCTGATCGTCCGTCACGCGGATGACCTCGTTCGCAGCGTTCACCGCGACGTACAGGGACCCGTCCTCGTCGATCGTCATTCCATCCGCGCCGACCAGGCCCTCGTCCTGGACGACCTGTTCTACCTGTCCGGCGCTCCCGTCGTCCGCGACCGGGACTCGCATGACCGATCCCGCGTTGAGATTGCCGACGTAGACGTCGCCGTCCGGATGGGCGGCCAGCCCGTCAGCGCCGACCGGCGTCTGGGCGTCCATATCCGGCTCGAGCGACGAATCCGAAACCCACGGCGTGGCCTCGCCGTCGGTCGTCACGCGCCAGATCGCGCCGCCGAGGTGATCGGAGACGAGCAGCGCGTCCGACGTCGTGGGATCGGGGACGATCCCGTTCGGCATCGGTTCGTCGGGCGACAGCGACGCGATCCGCTCGGACTCGCCATCCTCCGGATCGACGCGCCAGATACCGTGCGTCTCCTGCTGGCCCGACCCGTTCGCGGCGTAGAGCGCACCGTCGAGGACGGTAATGCCGAGTAGTAGTCCCTGATCGCCGGTCTCGAGCGTTGCGACCGACGACTGATTCCCTTCGGAATCGACGGCACGGATCTCGCCGGACGGCCCCATACTCAGGTAGACGGTACCCTGCTCGTCGACCGCGAGATTCTCCGGGAGGGCGGGCGGCTCGAATTCGGCCACCGCCTCGAGGTCGCCCGCCGCGTCGTCTTGCAGTCCGAATGCGCCAGTGGGGAGACCCGCGAGCGCGCCCGCCGTGGCAATGCTCCCCAGAACGGACCGTCGGGATGCACGCGCTCGAGAGGCGGTTCCGGTCGTCGTCTCAGCTGCGTTGTCAATAGTCATTGCTACGACGGCGGGACCGACCAGCCGATATCGTGTAAATTACTTAATCGTTTCCCGACAAATCGGCCGGTTATTGCGAGTTTCACGGGTGACAATTCGTGTTGGTCCGTGTCCACAACTCATTATGCCGACCCACGCTGCAGCGGTGCAGTGTGCACGGGTACCGACGGTGTCTCAGGTCGACGGGCGACGGCACTCGTCTGCCGAACCGACAGCTACCGGTATCCGTCTGCCGAACCGACAGTTGCCGGCACCGCCTATCGAACCGACATCCCGTCGCCTCCCGTCGGCTCCGTAAACTCGAGTTCGATCTCGAGTTCCCGCTCTCGTTGTTCGGCAAACTCGATCTCGACTTCGACGGGATCGCTGTAGTCGAAGGGGATCTCCTACTCCGACACGGAGATCGTAAACGACGATCCGGCCTCGAGCTGATCGGCGAGGTCATGAAGGAACGCCGCCGTATCCTCGTGGGAGAGGTACACCTCCTGTTCGAAGAAGCCGCTCGTGATCGTCCGTCAGTCGCTGGTTCTGTTGTTGGGGAAGTTGACTCGGTCGCTCATAGTCCGACGGAACCGACCGGAACTCGCCGTCGGGAACGTCGTTGGGAGCACAGCCTTCTACACGACGGCGAACGTCGGGCTCATCGCGTTGCTCCATCCGATCGGGACAGGCGAGAACGTCCTGACGGTTCACTGGCTGTTTCTCGTGAGTTGCATGCTCGTCGTGACCGTCATGCTCACGCGGGGCCGCGCCACTCGGACCGGCGGTATCGTCCTGATCGGACTCTACGCCGTCTACTGGGACGTAAACTACATGTAGCCGACGAATGCGGTCTCGTCTCGAGTCGGTTCGCCGATGGAACTCGGTCTCGCTGGCTCGAGGAGGCAGACTCGAGGAGGACGGATCGAGAATCCGTGCGGAAAAATAGTCTTAGGACGTACTAACTGAAGATTGTCCGCTCGGCTATCGAACAAGTCGATCTTGAGCGGGGAACGATCGAGTCAGTTTATTGCGATATGTGGATACCACGCTATCCAGTACGCGGGCGGATTCGCGTTAGGAAACGTACCGTGATCCGACACGGCGTACTGGAATACTATGACACGGAACGACGACGCCGAAAAGACGATTTCAAGGCGGACTGTTCTCCAGTCATCCGCAGTACTCACGACCGCAGGCCTCGTATCCACGGTTGTGGCGCAGGAAGACGGCATCGCCAATGAGCTCGAATTCGGCGGTCGGATAAGCGGCTGGGTCGGGCAGTCACCCGATGCCATCGCAGATGAACAGAATCCGACTCTCCAGCTGGTCCAGGGTGAAGAGTACACACTCACCTGGGAGAACCTCGACGGCGCACCCCACAACTTCAACATCGAGACCGAAGAGGGCGACGAACAGTTCCTGTCGACGGAGATTATCTCGTCGACGGGCGAGACGCAGACAGTCGAATTCACCGCCGAAGAAGGCATGGCTGAGTACTACTGTGGTCCCCACCCGAACTCCATGCGCGGTGACATTGAATTCGTCAGCGGCGACGGCGGCAATGGCGGTGACGGAACCGATGCGGCCGGACAACTCATCGGCGACGGACCGACCGTCGGCCTCGAGACGGTCGCCGAGGGACTGACCGCGCCGCTCGGCCTCGAAACGGCCGACGAAGAGACCGATCGCCGGTTCATCGTCGACCAGACGGGCTATATTTACGTCCACAACCAGGACGGGCTGCAGGAGGAGCCGTTCCTCGACGTCTCCGATCAGCTCGTCGAGTTCATGGAGTTCGACGAACGCGGACTGCTCGGCCTCGCGTTCCACCCCGAGTTCTCGGAGAACGGTCGGTTCTTCGTCCGCTACAGTGCACCGGCGCAGGATGACACGCCGGAGGAGTACGATCACACGTTCGTCCTCTCAGAGTTCCAGACGGCGGACGACGACAACTCGACGGCCGATCCCGACTCCGAACGGACGATCCTCGAGATACCGGAACCGCAGTTCAATCACAACTCAGGCAATATCCTCTTCGGCCCCGACGGCTACCTCTACGTGGGAACCGGCGACGGCGGCGGCGGAAACGACGTCGGCACGGGTCACGTCGACGACTGGTACGACGAGAACGATGGCGGCAACGGTCAGGACACCGCGGAGAACCTCCTCGGAGCGATCCTGCGACTCGACGTAGACTCGGAGTCGGAGGATCAGCCGTACGGGATCCCCGACGACAATCCCCTGGTCGATATGGACGGCCAACTCGCCGAACACTACGCCTGGGGCTTTCGAAACCCGTGGGGAATGTCCTTCACCGACGACGGCCAGCTCCTCGCCGCCGATGTCGGTCAGGAGCTCTTCGAGAGCGTCAACTACGTCCAGCCCGGCGGCAATTACAGCTGGAACGTCAAGGAGGGCACCCACTGTTTCAGCACGGATTCACCGACGGAACCGCCCGAAGAGTGTCCGGATAGTACCCCGGACGACGTCAGAGGCGGCGAACCTTTGCTCGATCCGGTAATCGAGTATCCACACGAAGTCGGGATCCTCGAGTCCGACAATGAAGGTGGTAACGGCGGCGGTGGCGATGGTGGTGATGGCGGCAATATGACCGAGACTGACGCCAACGCCACCGGCAATATGACCGAGACTGACGGTGACGGTGCCGATAACACGACCGAAGACGGCGGAACCGGCGGCGAGGGCGTCAGTGACGGCCAGATAGGCGTCTCAATCACCGGCGGTCACCTCTATGAGGGTGGCGAGATCAGCGATCTCAAAGGAACGTACATCTTCGGCGACTGGAGCGTAGACGGCCAGGAGAGTCCCGGCACCGTCTTCCTCGCCCGGCCGCCAGACGGCTGGCAGGACGCCGGCGGTGGCGACAACTTAGAGGACATGTCCCTTGATCCGCCGACGGGCGACGGAGACGGTGGCAACGAAACGGCTGCTGGAAATGAAACGACTGCCGGCAACGAGACGGCTGCCGGCAACGAAACGACCGCTGGAAATGAAACGACCGTCGGCAACGAGACCGAGGGCGGCAATGGAGCCGAAGGGGGAACGAACAGGAACTCGGCCAGGACGGACTGTGGCCCATCGAACAGATCCAGCTCGAGGGCGAGGCCGCAGAAAACGGCCGTCCGACCGGATTCGTCTACGCCTTCGGCGAAGATTCCGACGGCGAGATATACGTTCTCACTACCAGTACGTCAACGGTCGAGGGCGATGGGGCGGTTCACCGGCTCGTGCCGGCCGAGAACGGTGACGGTGGCGAAATGGAAGACGAGACGGAGACCGGCGACGAAGCAGGTGTCGGTAACGAAACGACTGGCGGAAACGAGACGGCCGGCGGGAACGAAACAGCTGCCGGAAACGAAACGAGCGAGGAGTGAGCGTCGAAACTCCTGTTCTCGACGTACGGAAACGGTCTGGCGACTACCGGTCGTCGCGTCGACTCAAAAAATTTCTAACGGCGGTTCGACGGTGCTATTCCTCGAGCGAGAAGACGGCGATCGTGTTGCCCTCTTCGTCGACGTGATTTCCGCCCCCGCCTGGCATTGCGACGTATTGTTCCCTTTGTTCGGCTCTGGTGAATCGCCGTACTGCGTCGGGTTTGAGTGTCTTGCTGTTTTGCGAGAGCGTCCAACCGCTTCATCAACGCCGAATTCGTCGAGGTTGTCGTCAAAATCTTTCCAGAGTGACGCCTGGAGCGACGTGGTTTCTCACTGAAGGTCGCCGTCGTCTAGTGATTCACCAGAGCCGTTCAATTCAATCGTTCTCACGACTTAGCTCGACGCTGTCGGCGGATTCAATAGAACCGTCCCAACAGTTCGGTGAGGGTGATCGTGTCGCCGGTGAATTGCTCTCGTTCCGGCCAGGAACGCCGTAATCAATGCGAACGTGTGGTGTGCTCGGCGATTCTGGCGCAGTGACGCCGTTCCAATCAACAAGGTCCACGTTCGCCATCTGGCCGGAGAACCGAAACCGCTTCACGCCAGTCTCGATCGTGCCCTCTGCTGCATGCTCCGAGACAATCGTTGCTTCCTGGCACTGTCTAGATACGAAAAACCGCAAGACTCGAAGACGGTGGCGTTGCGATGTCGACTGTAAAACCACATGGAGAATCTGATATAACGGGACTCTATTCTACAAACGGCAGAAATTCGGCTACCTCAACACATATCTCACGAGGTGAAACAATCACTGGGATCAGCACTGAAGCCATAACAGCCGCTACAATGCCGTTCTATGCCAGAATTGCGTAACTAGACAGTGCCTGCTTCCTCGAGTGGATCGTCGTCTATCATCTCGATGGTGCCGTTGACGCTAATTTCGTAGTTCGATGGAACTCCCTTGCCAATGATTGTGATGAAACTTATCAGATTATTCTCAACTTCCATGCGTTGGCACTGTCTAGTTACTCGATTCCGACGTATAGAAGTGTTTCAGAGCCTGCCGCAGCATTCTCGGTGAGATCTGATATTGTCACTGCTTATGAGAAATTTGCTGAAGCAGCCGAATTATCGCTGCTCGTGGAACAGAGTCCACCTCTGTCAGATCCAATATGGTAGTTTCACAGCCGATACCGTCACTTCATCACCTCCCTTTATTGCGGTTCTCTTATCTAGACAGTGCCGAGTACGTGACCGTGTCAAGCGGCCGAATGTGATCCCTTTCATACCTCGGCGTATTGGCTTTCCCATTCCCGTCGCTCCTGGATTGCTTCCTCCCCTGCGCCACTGATGGCGTAGTAGTTCGTTCGTCTGTCGGTTCGCCCTTCTCGACGAGCTCTTTGTTGACGAGCGTATCGAGATTAGGATATAGCCGGCCGTGATTGAGCTCGCTCTCATAATACTGTTCGATTTCCTCTTTAACGTCTTGGCCGGACGGTTGGTCGGCGCCGGTGATCACGTACAAGAGGTCTCGTTGGAAGCCGGTGAGGTCGTCCATTCCATGTGAGTATTCAACGAATATGTATTTAATTTCTTTTCATGGTTGGTTCTATGTTTGTATGATATGAAAATAAAATGTGGAAGATTTTAATCTGTCGTTATCTAAACGGCTTGACCAACCTCTTCTCTGGGTCCCTTCGCGGAGAGAATCAGACCTATTCCCACGGAATACCCCAGTAGAGTCCACTACAGTTTCTCCACTTTCGAAGAAATCTGAAACATACTCTGCTTCCCAATCGTGTCGGACTTCCATTTCCCGTTTTCCCGCCGCGTCACCGAGTACACGTTTGTCCTGCTCTGTTGAACAGGGGTACGGCGTCGGGGTGGGTGTGTTATGGCCACAAATCAGAGGTTGAAGAGTAAAATCTCAGAAACCAATCTTCATTCTTGCTGCCAGGTCAGAAAAGTACGCTACCGATGCCCACTAAACGAATCGTCTCTGCTGTAGTTTTCTCTTCCTCTCTTGGTTTATAAAAGATATCTAACAGGACAGAAAGAAGTACGACCAGACTCTACCGTCGAGGCTCTAGCGCGAAGACGCCCACCGGTTCTACGAACAACGGGATGGCATGGAGCGGGCGAGTTACGTGTACACGAAACGGTTGCACTATAGTAGGAGTTAGAAATAACTGCTCATTTTAGGAATAGAGAGTTGATCAAGAGCGGTATCGATCGCTGTTGTTAGCTCAGAAAGTGAGTCGAAGAATCGGTTGCTAAGAGCTGATTGCAGCTGTCTCCAGTACTCTTCGACTGGATTAAGTTCCGGTGAATACGCTGGTAACGTGACGAAGGCGAGGTCGTCACGGGCCGCCAGGTCCGTGACGGCCGACGCCTGGAAATACGGCGCTCCATCCAACACGACGATCAAGTTATCTTCGAACTCTTTGCATAATGCGAGAATGAAATGTTTCGCATGTTCGGCGGTCACGTACTCTTCGAACCGAGAGAAAAAGCGATCACCGTCCTCGGTGATCGCGCCCAAGAGACATGTCCAGTCGCGTTGCCCGGACAATTCGACGGCCGGCCGCGTGCCGCGCGGAAACCACGCGGCACGCGGCTCAACTTGCACGGATTTCTTGGTTTGATCGATACAGACTACTGTGGCGTCCATCTCCCGCCGCTTTTTTGAGTTCTTCGTGGAACGTCTCTTGTTCGTCAGCCTCAGCTTCAGCGGCTGTACGGCGTGGTTTTTGATAGCTCAATCTCGCTTCTTTGAGCAACCGCCGGCAACTCGGGATTGAGTAATCAACATCGTAGGTCTCGTCGAGATACTGCTGGACGAGCGCCGGCGTCCACGCCGGCGCGTTAACCCCAACTTCTTCGGGTGAGTCGTGGACAGCTTCTTCGAATTCTTGTTGCTCTTTTTCTGAGAGCTTTCGCTTTCTCCCAGATCGATGATCGTCAGTTACAGCCTGCTCAAGCGACTCGTCGGTGTCGAGTCGCTTGAGCCAGCTATAGATCGTGCGTCGCTGAACGTCGTACCACTCGGCTAGTTCAGTCTGTGTAACGCTGTTTTTGTACGCTATTGCCGCTAAGAGCCGTTGTGTCGGCTTCTTTCCCTCCACGTTGAGAGCATCTTGCAATTACTCGACAGAGATTTCGTCGAGATGATCCACTACCTTCAGAAATCATCTCTGAGTAGAAAGTTTTAACGGTTACTATAGCTGAGTTCAGCGAAAATTGAGGACGAGGCTGAACGGCGGGACCTAAGTAAATCCGAGGTAATTCGTGAGTGGTTCGCCGACCGCGACGAATTACAGCGTGAGTACGAGCAATTACAAAGTGAACGCGATGAATTACAAGCCGAGTGCGACCGCTTGCGAAACGAATACGAGGAACAGATCGAGGAATTAGAGCGCGAGATCGAGCGCACCCACCGCGAGAAGCGCCTCATCTTGGAGCAGTGCGAGGAGCACACCGAGTTGGTCAACACCGTCAAAGAGGAGCAGAGCCTCGCGAAACAGAAGGCCAACGCCGGCGTGCTCACACGGGCGAAGTGGTGGCTCGTCGGCATGGGCGGTGAGGAGTAGACAGAAATATGCAGTCGAATAGAGCTTATAGAACCGAAATCTGGGGGTAAGAGCCCCGTACCGCATGTTAGCGGGCGAATCGGATGTTTCCTAATCTACTTTTGATTAATCTACAAGTCACAAGTACAAACTATAGGGTCGCCGTTGTCCCCGAAGCGCAACCGCTACCCCCAGGAAAGTCGACTGTACTCAGCTCTCGAGATGTTCCACGGGTGATTTCCTCTTGATCACTGAACGCTCCCGCTCTCTCTGTTCTAATCGATAGACTCGACCGCCATCGTTGGTGATCGTGCTACTCGTTCAAATTAAACCGCAGAAGTACAGCGAAGAGCGTTAGCTCAAGAAGCGTCTCATATGTACGCTACCCACTGGAGAACAGAAGCGAATTTCAGTAGAAACTGCTACAGAAATATAATTCTGATTATATTTTTTGCCCTGGAGGACCTCAGCTCTTCCGAGGACGATGATCCCGAACAAAGATCCGAACACGTATCGACCCGTCAAAGGACCCGGTCCACCAAACAGACCTTCTTCGTCGAGAGGCCTCGTTGGCGAACTCATCGTCGCTGCGGTGTTCGCCTTTGGTATGATCGGGTTGCTGTGGATCTGGGAGTTCGCCTCCGGGATCGGCGTCAATCCCGTCTTGGCGATACTCGCGCTCGTCGTCTCCAGCCTACTGATTCGGGCGATGTGGAGCCGTGTCCGCGAAGTCCCGTCCCATCTCCGCGTAGCCATTGTCGGCCACGGCGACGAAAGCTCCGATCTCGACGAGCCTCCCGTCCGGTCCCGTCAGCGGTGAGCGGAACCTCGTGTTTCCGACCACGTCTGTCGATACATCGCTTTGAGCAACGACAACCATTGTTGGTACTGTCTAGCCAAAGAGCGAACAGTTCTTAGAGACGGATGCTATGGCCGCCCAAGAACAGTTCACCGTCTCTCTGGAACCGAATCCGCTTGAGTGTTGGGACAACGAGAGCACCGCGAGCGCCCTCAGAGCGCTCGCGGTGCGGCTTCACTCGACGGGAATTTCACTTCGTGAGACGGCCGCTGCGCTGGAGCAGTCCGGCGTGACCCGGTCACATCAGGCGGTATGGCAGTGGGTCCACCGCACTGCGGAGACCGCCCCAGACCCGCCGACGGCGAAGCCGTCGCGGGTCGCAGTCGACGAAACGGCGGTTGAAATCGGTACCGAGCAGCACTGGCTATATGCCGCGATCGACGTCGAGACGAAGCTGCTGCTCGGTACAGTCGTCTCAGAACGGCGAGGAACGGACCCAGCCGCCGAGTTTCTCGGAGACGACGTTTCTCGTGGACGATGGGCTATTTGACCGCGCTCGCGCGGTGCGATCTACGCGGTCACCTCGACTATGTCGACCGGAACGTGATCGAAAATTGGTTCCAAATGCTTGCGATGCGGATCGACCGATTTCATCAGACGTGGATGGGCGGCAGAGCCAGCGCACAGCGCTGGCTCGCCGCCTACGTCTACTACTATAATTTCCAGCGACCAAACCAAGCGCTCAACAACCGCACGCCTGTTGAGGAGGTGCAGAATCGTTGACTAGACAGTGCCAATATAGCAGTTATACAATTTGGTCGCTCATCTACGATTTCGTATATTCGGAGACGAAGATAAGAGTAAATATTATATACCTAAATACATGTATTATAGATTTATTTTTATTCAATCTGTTTTAAATATTGGAAGGCATAGACCAACTGTTGGGAGACTTGGTGAATTAGCAGAAAATAATTCGATTTGTATATCTGGTGATAAGCACTTCAGTTACATACATATGGTTGTAATTCAGCATGAACTTGGATCCCATTCCTATCCCAGATATTGGGATAGGAAGAGGTGGCGTTCACGATGCCAAAATAGTTCTGATGATTAACAGACTTGGAAGTAAGGGGAACGGAAGTCAAGAAGGATTATTTATATAATTTATTATTTGTAATTTCGCTAAAATCGGATCGGCATCTGATACTGGACCCGTACTCTTAAGTCACTGCTAGCAGAATGATCAGTCGATGCAAACGGTTCTGGTGCCGATAAGCGAAAGCGAAGAGCAAGCGAGGCGTATCGAACGAACCGTTCACGAACATCCGTTCGATCGCGATGAGATCAAACTCGTCATTTTGAACGTATTCGAGGAGTTTGAGGTCGAGCCCGCCGAATGGATATCAATCGAGTCTGCTGACTTCTACGACGACACGTTCCCAACGGTAGCTGCAGAGGTGGCGGCAGGTCTCAAGGACGCCGGATTCGAGGTCAACGTTCGCCGCGAACATGGAGATCCAGCCGGAACCATCGTCGACGTCGCTCGGGAACTCGATGCCACGGCGATCGTCATGGCAGGCCGAAAGCGAAGTCCTGTCGGTAAGGTGCTCTTTGGCAGCGTCACACAGGCTGTTCTCCTCGATGCACGGGTTCCCGTTGTCGTCGGTACAGGTCCCGAGTGAGCCAAGTGACGCATCTCGAGCCGTCAACCTGGGAAAGTCCATGGCGACTACCGAAGGGGCGACACCGAAGAGAACAGAGTTATCTTAGATACTAGTATAGTGTAAAAGTAATTTATGCATTGGGATCGTTACACTATCTTGTATTTCATTCTATATATAACCCTTCTGTTAAGGAACCTCTCTGTTCTCCTCATAAAGCAGGAGAAAGAAACTGGCGAAACGGCGGTTAGCGGCAACAACGTACAAAAACGGCGTCACGTAGACTGAGTTACCTGAGTGGTACGACGTTCAGCGACGAACGATTGATTATTGTTTTTCGTATAGGTGATAATACGGGATAGGGACTCTATTTTATGTGTTATCGTCCTTGTAGTGACAGAGAATCCCACGGAGCAGAAAAACGCAGATATGCTTCCTGAGAATGTGCTGACTTGTAGAAGCAGAAGGGACCGCCTTCATTACTCGTTCTATGTTAATAATGGAAATTGATTTTGGTGGTTATATGACCTAATAGGGCATATGATTTCGTATATTCGGAGACGAAGAGGAGAGTGGACATTTACCCCACATCTTTATATCCACCTTCCACTCCTAGTGAATATACATAGTATCTTGCAGATGTACCGACCATATGTGGATTTTCCCATAAGCAAGTGTAATTTACATACCATGATGGTTTCGATGATCGATATTTTATTACAGTCCTATGCCTGTAATCCGGTGTGGGTTCGAACCTTGCTACGATCCCGAATATCGGGATGGGAACGAGACAGTACGAAAAAGATAGTGCTGGAGCACAAGGGCGACCTGTGCGACACCCACGTCGTTCAAGTCAACCCGCGTGACACGACCAAAGAGTGTGCAAAGTGTGGTGGGAGACAGACAAACCGTTATGGGTACGGGAACACAGTTGCCCGTCGTGTGGGTTTGAGGCGGGCAGGGATGCGAATGCATCGTACAATGTTCTTTCTCACGGTCTTCAACAGCTAGGTAAGGAACACGCCGAAGTCACGCCCGTGGAGACTGCGACTGCTACGGACGCCGATGACGTGTCGGCAAGTCGTGTCGTTGAAACGGGAAGCCTCGGGGCTTGACTCCGAGCGGTTCACGAGAATACAAGCCGGGCTCAGTGAGCGTAAGTCCATACGAGCACGATCAGAGAATCTCTCCATCCTATTTTAAGAAGTCTGTTCAAAGGTACATGAGGTACCATACCTTTTAACTTGAAATCAATTCAGTATTTTCTACTTCAGGTCATTTCATATCATTCTATGCTATCTACTAACAAACGAGTTGTTTGCCTTGCAGCACTGCTTATTCGTCAGCAGATACCAGCCGAGGACCAATCTTGGTCCCATTTTCGTTCTCACGGAGTATACTTCCAGTATCGAGTTTAACGCGATCACCAACAGTAAGATTACTCTCGAGTTGCCCAACAAAGTTCACTCCGTCTTCAAATTGAACAAGTCCAAGCAAATTTGGAGTCGAGACGCCGTCAGGCGAAACATGGACTGTCGTGATGGCGAGAATTTCTCCGGTTCCCGGGTCACGTTCGATCCAAGAGCTGTTCCCACATTCTAGACAACGTTGTTTCTCATAGAAGGTACGATTCCCACAATCAGTACACTCGTGAAGCGTAGTCATAAGGCATCACCTTGAAGAATCGTGCAAACAGTATTATTTCCGAATCCAGCCACGTTGATCGCCAGCCCAATATCTGCGCTATCGACTGCACGGTTATTCGGTGCATCACCGCGTAATTGCCAAACGAGTTCGACAATTTGAGAAACGCCAGTCGCACCCAGTGGATGGCCCCGTGCCTTGAGTCCACCGCCAGGATTAATCGGAAGATTTCCGTTACGGGCAGTTGTTCCGTCGGTAGTGAGTCGCCATGCCTCGCCACGCTCTGCGAGGCCAAGTTCTTCAGTCTCTAACCATTCTAGGATACTAAAGGCATCGTGGATGCATGCAACATCCAAATCGCCAGGGGTCACTTTGGCCGCTGTATAAGCAGACTTGCCTGCTTGCCGAACGCTCTCGATCATGAGCGGATCCGACCGATCCGCGACGGCGTGAGTCCCAACCGCACTCTCACAGGCTGCAACCTGTACGCCATCTCCCCCAGAAGTAATGACTGCTGCAGCGGCGCCATCACTCGTGGGACAGCAATCAAACAGACGAAGTGGAGCTGCCACGATGGGAGATTCAAGGACATCTTCGACTGTCACTTCGTTTTCAAATTGTGCATAGGGATTCTGAGCGGCATTCGCGTGATTTTTCACTGCGATTTGTGCGAGGTCTTCCCGATCGGCCTCGTATTCACGAAGGTACCGATCAGTTGCTAGCCCAGCGAACGAGGGAAGAGTTATTCCCTGTGCGTACTCTGCATCGTGAGTGATGCGGCTAATGATTTCTGTAGAAGTAGCTGTATCAGCATCCGACATTTTCTCCCCACCGACAACGAGTGCCGCGTCGGAGCGTCCTGCTCGAATTGCATCCACTGCATCAAGGAACGCACTCGCACCGCTTGCACTCGTATTTTCAATTCGTTTAGTGTCGGCATTGGTGATCCCTATCTGTGCGGCGAGGGCGTTACCAAACCCTGAGCGGCTATTAAACGCTTCGGCAGCTGCATTACCGACATGGAGCGAGTCGATATTCTCTGATGGAGTGGATGCGTCCTTCAGAGCCCGATCTGCAGCGACTGTGAGCAGTTCAAGGAGAGACCGTTCATCGTTCTTGGTGAACGCGGTCATACCAACACCAGCGACGCTGGGATACACTTGTGGCTGTTCTCCTACCCGTGTCTGATTTGTCATCGTATACCATGGCGTATTTCCTACAGGGATTTAAGATTTTACCTTAGCAACTATTCTATTGGTTCTCGTACTACCCGTCTGCTTCTTGAAGGAGTTTCCTCCCTCTGTACTTCTGAGGAAACTCGTTCACCCACCCCATTGTTACTCAAAGTAATCGAAATGTAGAGTTAGGCACAAAAAATCTTATTGCTATCACCCAAGATGGGTTACTGTATGGTAGATAGAGACACAACTCCAGAGAAATACTAGATGGTATCACTGTGATTGACCTGACGACTTTCGTCACTGGCGGGTTTGCCACAACGATGCTCGCAAATCAGGGGGCAGACATTATCAAAGTTGAGCGGCCAGATGTTGGAGACAATAGTCGGTATTCTGGTCCCCCGTTTGTTGATACTAGCGAGTATGAAGGCGCAGGTCAATCGGCTGCAGAAGAAGGTGAATCACCCTATTTCTGGACAGTCAACTACGACAAGAAAAGTATTGAACTCAACCTTAAGTCCGCAGAGGGACTTGCAGTACTGTACGATCTCATCGAAGAGGCAGACATTATTATCGAAAACTTCCGTCCTGGAGCTGCCGAGCGGCTCGGTATCAGCTACGATGATGTTCGTAATGTTAACGACACGATCATCTATTGTTCCATTTCAGCATTCGGTGACTCAGGACCGTGGAGCCAACGGCCGGGTTACGATTTACTTATCCAAGGCATGAGTGGGATGATGAGCGTCACTGGTCCCGAAGATGGTGATCCTGTCAAGGTTGGTCTTCCGCAGACCGATCTTATCACGGCAATGTGGGCCGCATTCGGAATCGTCGGCGCCTTATACCGCCGTGAACTCACCGGCGAGGGCGATCGCGTCGAACTTGGAATGCTCGACGCTTCCCTCCCTTGGCTTACCAAACAAGCTGGCAAGGCATTCGTCAGCGAGGAACCGGAACAGATGGGTACAAAGGACCCTGTTCTCGCGCCATATCAGAGTTATCCGACTGCAGACGGCTATCTGAATGTTGCTTGTGGTAATCAGAAACTCTGGGAAGAACTGTGTGACGCAATCGACCGCCCGGAACTGATTGCCGATCCGCGATTCAAGACAAATTCTACTCGCGTTGAGCACATGGATGAGTTAGAAGAGGAACTCGCGCCAACGTTCAGTGAACACACAACCGACGAATGGGTCGAGATGCTGGCTGAAGGGAGGACCTCCCAGTGGGGCCAGTCTACGATGTTGATGAGGCATTAGAAAACAAGCAGGTGCAATCACGCGAGATGATTACAGAGATAGAACATTCTTCAGCAGGCGATATTCCGGTAATAGAACATCCACTAAACTTCACAAACGCAGATACAGGGTTCGAGGATGCACCGCCGCTGCTCGGGGAAGATACAGAAGCAGTGGTACACGACCTCGGTTATACTGACGAGCAAATTGACGAACTGCGTGAAGCCGACGCAATACCGGATCGGTGACCGCCATCGGAGCCGTGACCATCTCCGATAGCGGTGCATAACGTCGTTGAACTAGGCGAACGCTGTCTTCCAGTACCGCCATCTTTCCTCCGGCATTTATTTTCCAGCTC